>DHJG01000207.1:28562-30220 GCA_002404215.1 Desulfosporosinus sp. UBA4726 | reverse complement strand
AAAATTGTGTAGAATTTATAAGCGTAATAACCGGGATCTCAATCGTGACTACGTCACAACTAAGTCTCTATGTAGTTGAGAGAGGATGAGAGAGTTATGGCGACAATTGTGGTACTTAAGCTAACCGGTAAGCATTACGTACTAGTTGGGACAGGATATTCATTTTACAAAGATTCTAGACCGAGTTTTTTAGGGGGTGCGCTATTTCCACACCAAGAAGAAGGGGAATCCATGTGCGCTGCCATAAGCGATGAATATGGTGTGATCCGTTGGGTTCAGACCAATGAAATTGAAGTAATTATGATAGACGGAGCTAGAATAGGAGAAATACTAGAGCCTTACTTAAATTCGTGTTTATCATCGAATAGCGAATCTGATCCGTTAGGAGATTGTTGCCCGGCTTGTGGTATAGGCATATCCGCGCAAGACAAAGAGTGTCCATCATGTGGACTTAAGTTAATGGATTCGATTTCATAGCGATTTTTGTGAAGATGCCAACCATCTATAATCCTATTTTATGTGGGGGTATTTGCCGTTAAACTTATTACTGTGGGTTTGGATTTGCCAGTAATAAGAGCGAATCTAAGGGTTTTTGACCAGGACAACAAGCAGATTGACGATGATTTTATCATAGAGAATCACGCAATTATAATGTAAGAACCAATGCTTCCTGCATAAAAAGAGACTGGTTGAGCATCATCGGGGACAGACACATCGAGTAACCAATTTGGTTAAAGGAGTCAGGTTTTTCAGAGTAGATTGGCGTACCAATACTACCAGTTTGCAATAATGTTTGGAAGAAGGGGGATTCCTAACCATTGGCCATGTAAATGTGCCAATGGTTAGGAATCCCCTCAACGTTGGAGGATATATTTTCTTCAACTCTCAAGTTTAGTATTTGGGATTAATAGTGCTATCGGTATAGATTAGCATTTTGAAATTCATTGCCTATAACGCCACCAGATGAAATTGTACTGACATCCCGCCTTGAGGAATTCCCTAGTTCTGCAAGTTCGAAAGTTGCTAGAGTTTCATTCCAAATGATTTTACAAATGACAGATGATATTTTGACTAAGTCACCTTCATACACATCTATACCATTTTGATCAGATAAACCAGTCCACTGAAGTAATTCAAATTTCCCTATCGGTTCCCACGATCTACCAGGCACACTTACGGCAAATGGCTCTGAACTCTGCGTATCAAAACTTATGGCTTGTGGTCTTAACATTTGTTCCTTAACCTTATCCCAAACCTTAAATTTCATTTCTCTCAATTTAGGTACCTCCTTTATAAAGTGCGTAATGACTCTTCCGATAAAAACAGACATAACATTAGTGTTCTCATCCGTAGATTTAAAGATCTTTCATATTTCATTTTAAAGTGCTACTATCGAGCGATAGTTCCTTATTTGCGTGTGCAGAAAAGCTCTTCTAATGCAAAGTTCCTTTGTCATCTGGAACGTCTATTGTTAGCTTATGATCTGCTGACTGATTCCAAACCAGTACAATACTTGTGAATGAACGTTTTTCCTACCGACGAACTAGGTCTGTATTGAATTATCAATTGCAATATTCCCTATTATTCGACATAATTTTTACCCTCCACAGGTTTAGTCTACACTAATCCTCTGCGTCTGGCGAATCGGGTTTACATCA
>DHJG01000207.1:6676-28372 GCA_002404215.1 Desulfosporosinus sp. UBA4726 | reverse complement strand
ATTAAGGAATACGCAAGAGGAAGTTATTTTTAAGAGGGTAAGAAATTTGTATCTTTTACCATTCAATAAAACAGAGAGAAATATACTGGAGTGACTATTTATTTTGACTCCAAAGGAGACATGGTACAATGATGATAGAGGAACATAAGGTAGTGTGCCTATGAGCTAAGATTAAGAATTAATGAAAATTGAACATATATTTAGAGGAGTGTCAATGCAGTTAAGCAAATAATTGACAAGTGTAAATTCACAAAGTATAGAATATATTACAATATTTAGGATGGCAATAATAAAAAAAACTGATTACGTATATATGATTATTTTATATACAAAATACAAACAAAATGCTAATCTTGACTTGGGTTAGGTGATCTGTCCTACATGATGAAATGTTGACAATGATAAAAATATTTCTAAGTGGGTTAGAGTCAGGAGGAGTACATGCAATATATGCAAACAAATTTATATATGGAGATAAACCCTGAGAATCTTGTAGATCAATTGCAGACAGGGATTAGCATTCAGCGTGATGAGCTTAGAATTACGGACATTTCGAATAGGGATGAAAAAAGAGCTCGTAATTATAGTTATCAAGATAACAATGACTTACTAGGAAATTACCGATGTAATCAGGATGAGGTTTTAATCGAATTGCTCATCGCAAATAATATGAAATTGATCCGAAAAATTGCATCGAGTTATCTTAATTACTTAGGTCACACTCATACTTTTGAGGATCTAGTTTCAGAAGGCATTTTGGGATTACTTAAAGCTGTAAAAAAGTTTAATCCTTCATTAGGATTTGAGTTTTCTACATATGCAACCTATTGGATTCGACTCGTAATAGCACGTTCTATAATTGATACCGGTACTATCATTCGTATACCAGTACATTTGGTTGAATTAGTTTTAAAAATTAGAAAACTAGAACGCTCTTTGGAGCTTGAAAACAGAGATGCCAATGAACAAATTATCTGTGGAAAATTACAAATTACATCTGAGAAATACAAGGAAGCGAAACTTATTGAATATAAATATCTAGATCTCACTTTTCTATACTCCTTTAAATGGGAAAATGCTGAATTAGACAATGACTTTATAGATAGAGATCGCTATCATGAACCTCAATGTTCTGAAGAAGAGTATTCTAATCCGGCGCTTATGGTTGAAGAAGCTGACTTCAGAGTGTTCATACATAACACCTTGTCTACACTACCAGAAAGAGAATGTAATATCATTAAGTTGCGTTTTGGCTTTATTGATGGAAATGTAAAGACATTAAAAGAGGTCGGGGAAATATATGGGGTCACTCGTGAGCGAGTTAGACAAATTGAAATTAAAGCACTTAAGGCATTAATGCTTAAATTTTCAAAGATAAAAACCTATTAGGCCTCTTGAAGAGCATAAAACCTCACCAAATCGGGCATGTTACCTATTTAAGGGTAGCTACTATGATGACGATATAGAGTGCGGAGGGGTTCCGGTGCGGTTATTAGCGTTTTTGCTTGCTGCGGCTATTTTACTATTGATTAGCTTAGCGTTGAAGGCTGAAGTGGATTTTCGATATCGACGGATCGAAGAGAATGATCATATCGATATCGATTTTCGTGCTTTTCACGGGTTATGGCATACTCAATATCAAATTCCAACTCTTCAATTAGAATGGGAGAAGGGCCCCCAGCTCGAAGTAGAGCAGGTTGTCAAAGGAAAAGGCGGGGAACGCCAGGCATCGAAAACGGCGCGGATTAGGTATATACGCAGAGGCTTGTTAGTTCGTCTTTGGCTGAAAGTTCCCCGTCTTTTGAAGTCCTTTAATCGCCTGAGGCGCCAATTTTACAGAGGAATCTATTGTAAGAGTATCAACTGGCGCATAGAAATAGGATACAAAGATGCCTCCCAAACAGCGATTGCCGCAGGAACCTTCTGGACTATGTTGGGTTTTGCACTTTCTCGCCTTTATCAACAGGTAACGGTTGAAGTCCCCTGTCCAGCGCTGGTGGTTGTGCCACAATTTAAAAAAGAGGGTTTTCTATGTGACATCCAATGCATATTCCATTTAAGAATCGGTCATATTATTTTTGTAGGATTAAATTTATTGCGTACGTTTAGGCGGGATATAAGGGGGTAAACATATGGGGAATCATCCTATTGAATCGTTAATGAAAACAGCTATGGAGAGTATTCAACAAATTGTGGATGTAAATACGATTGTAGGTGATCCGGTAGAAACGCCTGATGGATCCGTGATCATTCCGATATCACGGGTTTCTTGTGGTTTCGCAGCTGGTGGTAGTGAGTTTGCGCCGTCAGAGGACAGTAAAGAGAATGCGAATACAGGAGGAACAGCTCCCCCACTTCCTTTTGGAGGCGGTGCTGGAGCTGGAGTATCAGTGCAACCTGTCGGTTTTTTGGTTGTAGGGAACGGGACGACTCGATTTCTTCCTGTCGATAGTAATGTGGTAGTTGACCGTTTGATCGATACGGTACCTGATTTGTTAGACCGGATTTCGGGGATGTTTCAAAAGAAGAAGAAAATCTCGGATGACATTATTATTGCCCGTGATTAAACGAATCGCGTATTGAATGGGCCTGCCCTATAATAAGCAAAAGGACAAACAAAAAAAGAACGGGATGATCTGAGGTGATCTCGTTCTTTTTTGTTTGTCCTTTTCATACCTATACAGAAAGTATAAGTTTTAAGTTTCATAATTCGGGTGGTATAAGTGCAACTAAGGCGGCCGCCGTCGCCTGCGGCTTGGTGCCAGCCAAGTTTTCTTTATACATTCTATGCAGGGGGGTGGGAAATGGTTAATCTCATCTGGCTATTAATGTTGGCAATAGGCATTATTGTCTCTGCGCTTAACGGGCACATCGAAACTGTAACGGTCTCTGCTATGAAAGCAGCAGAACTAGGTGTAGAGGTAGCCATTGAACTAATCGGCGTGATGAGCTTATGGTTAGGACTCATGCGTTTGGCGGAAGAAGCTGGCTTTGTTAAGGGAATTGCACGTTTATTTGGTCCTGCAGTTCGCCGCTTGTTTCCATCTCTTAGGCCGGATAGTCCAGCACTGGGGGCTATTATCATGAATTTAAGTGCCAATATCTTAGGGTTGGGTAATGCCGCGACCCCTTTTGGCTTGAAGGCCATGCAAGAACTTCAAAAAGAAAATCAGACACCTGATGTAGCGAGTCCTGCAATGATAACATTTCTTGCTTTAAATACGTCTTGTATCACGCTAATCCCAGCTACAATTATAGGAGTGCGTCTTAAGGCGAATTCTGCCAATCCAACAGAAATTATTGGAACAACTATCGTCGCAACCGGATGTGCTATGTCCGTTGCGATCATTGTAGATTACCTTATTCGTCACAGGAGGAAAAAATGAACGTTATTGCCGAGATTTCTCGTTGGGCGATTCCACTACTCCTATTATTTATCCCGGTGGTGGCTTACCTTCGAAAGGTCCCTGTCTATGAATCCTTTGTTGCAGGAGCAGAGGATGGATTCAAGACTGGAGTGAGGATCCTCCCTTTTTTAATTGGAATGCTTGTGTCGATTGGGGTTTTCGTGGACTCCGGAGCACTCAATATAGTATCGCATTGGTTACAGCCCCTCTTCGAGCTTTTAGGGTTGGATCCTAATTTTGCTGCTATTATACCATTGGCTATTATGCGTCCCTTGAGTGGGTCGGGGGCCTTAGGGGTAGCAACACAACTCATTAATCAGCATGGGCCGGATTCCTTCATAGGACGTTTAGCATCGACCCTTCAGGGAAGTACGGACACCACATTCTTCGTGCTTACTGTGTATTTTGGTTCTGTTGGAATCAAAAAGTACCGTTACGCCCTTAAATTAGGACTATTAGCGGATCTCGTTGGCCTGATTGTCTCTGTATGGATTGTCTCCAAGACGTTTTATTGACACTAGTGAGAAAGTATAACTTTCTGGAAGCGCATAAGGTAGCAAATAAGGCTATCGACGACTTGAAGCGTCTCTTCTCGCTATCACGGCTTGGCAGGGGTCCCTTTTCGCATCCTTGGCTACGGACAGGGACATTCAGCCATCCATGCCTGCACCAGAAGGCTTGGTGATAGCCTTTGTTTTCTTTATCCGTATTTTGTGCATACTAACGATGAACCGAAAGGGGGCATTGTGTAGTATGCTATATATCGTTTTACCCGCCTATAATGAAGATGAAGCGCTTCCAGATTTGTTGGAAGATATTGAACAAAACTGCGCGCCAATCCCTCATCAGATCGTCGTCGTCAATGATGGGAGTACAGACCGTACTCTGGAAGTCGTTCAGGATTATGCCCGAGCACATAAAAACACAAACATACACAGGGTTAATCACGAGCAAAACCAAGGACTTGGGGCCGCCTTAAACAGCGGTTTTCAGTATGTCTTAAGTCTTAATGAAAATCAAAGTAACTTGGAGGAAAACAAAGGCTACCAGGAGCAGAAAGTTCCGGACATGCTCATAACGATGGATGCAGATAATACCCAACCAGCAAACTGTATTCCTTTGCTTTATAAGGAGATTTGTTCTGGGGCTGACCTTGTTATTGCTTCCCGTTATGTCCAAGGTGGGGAACAGCATGGACTTTCTTTAGGGCGTAGGATTCTATCTTGGGGAGCGGGGAGAGTCATGCACCATTTTCTCCCCATCCCAGGGGTGCGGGATTATTCGTGCGGTTATCGTGCTTATAGACTTTCGATATTGGCTCAAGGAACTCGTCTATATGGTCCAAATATTATTAAGAGTCAAAATTTTTCAGGAATGGTTGAGTTGCTATTGAAAGTGGCTCCCTTTGCGGAGCACGTGACCGAAGTACCCTTAAAACTTCATTATGAACTTAAAAAAGGTGCCAGCAAAATGAGAATAGGTGCAACGATTTGGGGATATGTCCAGCTAATATATCAGATGAGACGCAAGAGGTGGAGTACAGTAGAATGGGTCGAGGAATAAGATGGTTATGCTTGTTTCTGATTCTCCTTGTTGCCCTAGGAGCACGTTTGCGGGGAATAACGAACCCATTGTTGGATGATCAAGGCTGGCGACAGGCTGATACGGCGAGCATGGCTTCACATATGCTTGGACATTTAACGGATATTCCGAGTGTTTTCTTGCCTCAGCTCAATTATGATGGGGTTACACCCCAAAAGGTCGAATTGGAATTTCCCTTTTTACCTTACCTTCTGGCATGTACTTGGACGCTGTTCGGATGGGCAGATAGTTGGGGACGTCTGTGGTCGGTCGGGTTGTCTTTGATTACGGTGGGTGGAATCTATGATTTAGGACGGAAGATGTTTACGGATCGTGCCGGGCTCATGGCGGCAGCAATTTATGCCTTAATGCCCTTATCAATTTATTATGGACGAGTTGTTATGCCAGAACCAATGGCTCAAGCTTGGAGTATTTGGGCATTGGCTATGATCTGGAGATGGAGAAATACCCGGAAGGAGCGAGGGAGTTGGAAAGCAGGCTTGTTAATGGCTGGGGCAATCTTAGCAAAGCTACCTCAGCTAATGTTGTTGCCGGTTGCCCTCCTACTTGGTTTTTCCTCCCTGAATTATAAGCGGATAGATCAGCTTGTTCGTTATACTATGATTGCTCTTATTCCACCTATGGTATACTATTTATGGGTACATTTTAACGCCGCGCCTTCGAGTCAGTTTGTATCCGGAATTCTGATCGGGAACGTTGTAGATACAAGTAATTTTGACTGGACAATATTGGTTAAAAATATTCGGCTAGGATTTACGGATGGTGTTCTTCTACTTTCTGGAGCGGGCCTGTGCCGCCTGAGTTTTTTCCGTTCCCCGGCGCGTCTGGCTCTCTTAGTTTGGGGAGGCATTGCTGCTCTTTATCTTGGCGTGGTTTGTGCCCGTATCCCCTTGGATTATTACTTAGTTCCTATTTTACCTCTTGTTGCATTGTTAGGTGCTTATGCCCTTGATGGTATACATCGACTGCAGGGAACAGTGATTGGAATTATGCTATTGCTATTGTTCAACCGAGAAACTTATACCCACTTAACGTTAAAGTATGAGTGGAATCAGGAATACCTCAGTCAAGCAGGGTGGATTAAAGAGCATACTTCGGCCTCGAGTATTCTTGTCTTAAGCGATCCACCACCAATGACGTTTTATTATGCGCATCGTGTTGGATTTCGTTTAACTAAGGTTGGGGATGAGGAATTTCCCAATAAAATGCTCCAACAATTCCCCGCTGATTACTTTGTGCATCTTCCCCAGAGTAAGCATAAAGAACTATTTTGGGAAAATGTTCGAAATAGATATCCAGAAGTAGGACCAGGTATTTTTGATCTAAAAAGTCCGAAGTCTAAGTAAAAGGACCGATGATATTACATAGGAGAAGGAGACCAGAGATTCATGCAAGGTGAGTATATGGCACAAGATGAAGAGGCTGGAGAACGTTTGCAAAAAGTGCTGGCCCAGGCCGGAGTGGCCTCTCGGCGACATTCGGAACGACTTATTCTAGATGGCCGAGTGACGGTCAATGGGGATAAAGTTTCTGCTTTGGGAACTAAGGTCAGTATTCAAGACCACATTGAAGTTGATGGAAATCTAGTTCAACGATCTCAGAAGTTGCACTATTATCTACTCAATAAACCGGTCAGCGTAATTACAAGTGCCAGTGATCCTCGAGGGCGCCCCACTGTAGTTGACCTAATGAAAGATGTCCCAGTACGGGTTTATCCAGTTGGTAGGCTGGATTATGACACATCGGGCTTACTAGTGTTGACGAACGACGGAGAATTAGCTCATCGCTTGATGCATCCCTCGTATGGAGTAGAGAAGACGTACCAGGTCTGGGTCCAAGGGCCGGTGGGTATTAATGCCCTTGAAACTTTGCGGCAGGGAGTACTTCTAGAAGATGGAAACACCGCTCCGGCTATAGTTGAGCGCATGAGCGGTGTTTCAAAGGAAACGAAGGTTGATTCTAGAGGTAATCATTTGGAAGTCCTAGAGGTTACAATCCATGAAGGCCGAAATCGCCAAATTCGTCGGATGTTTACAGCCGTTGGATTTCCAGCGGTTAAACTTGAACGAATTAGATTTGGATCGATGACCTTGGACAATTCACTTCATTCAGGCGCTTACCGGGCACTGACAATAGAAGAAGTCCAAGAATTGCGTTCTAAAGTAGGGCTGAAAAGTTAAGTTAACCAACCGGGTATATGGGATGCTCAATTTCCGTGTTCCATTTCTCGATGTCTCGTCCGCCGAAGGAACGTAAGGCGTTGGCGACAGAATTGATTTTCTCATGGTTTGTTTGGATCAGAACGAGCCAATGTCCTGTGCGCACTTCGTGTTCGTAATGTCTTGCGCGGATTTCAGAAAGGCCATAGATGAGGAGGACTTCAACAAGCCCTCGACCCTGAGGTTGGTGCATGAGTTCACTGGCCAGCGGACCTGCAACAACGATTTCGCCCAGGTTTGGTACAATAAACGGCGGGGCTTGAACCAACCAAGCATTAAATTTGTCTAAGTTAATCTCACTGGGATAATAAGCCAATTCATTGGCGATTTCTTCACGGAATTCGCCTTGATGGATAAATTCAGATCGAACGATGAGCGATATTTTACTATTCGCTAAGGATTCCCCTTGTATCTCCTCAATCGCCTCTTTGGTCTGTTGAGGTCCTTTAAAAATGGCAATGACGGTTTTTCGCATTTCTTATAGCCTCCTTGTAATAGCACATTTTTGCATTTTGTCTAGTATGTCCATAAATCACAACCCTAGTAAGAATTGCAGGAAAAATTAAACCCATGTAGAAATATTTTATACAGTCAGAAGTATAACTGTTTGTTATATACTTTCTGGAAGACTAAGTGTAACTAAAGGCGACCGCTTAAGTTTTCTATATGATCTGGTGCAAAAGATATAATATTATTTAAAATAGGGAAACGGGGAGAATCAATTATGAAGATTCGGATTGGAAATGAGCTACTTACCGAACACGTTAGAGTTAGAATTAGATTGGATTTTCGTGGTGAATCGAAGAACGGACGGTTTTTCTTCGGGAGCAAGAATAAAGAAGAAATGGCAGAAACAATGAGAGAACAACAGGTCGCCTTATTTCGTAATGTTCCACTTCAAGGAGTCATGATGGAAGATGTTGATTTGAGTCTCGATGTTTATACAGTTACTGAAGGGGATGGGAGGCGTAGCCGTGAGGTTGCCTATGCTCCAATCGTTATGACGCTAAGGATTGAGAACCTAGACGATGTGCTCCCACTATTGATTAAACCGGAATTCAGAAAAATTGAATTTCTAAGCCCTGAAAATCTCTCTCTTCACCGATTGGACATGGAACGATTGCTTTTTCGTTTAAGCCAATCGTTTCAGCAAGAGATAAAATTGCTAGAACAGAAATATTCAAGCTAAGTATACGTTGGATTATAAGGAGGACATTTTGCTTGCAGTTTGGAAGAAATAGTTAATAAAAAGCACGTGAAAAATGTTTTTTAACTTTTAATTGGTTTTGATATTGAAATTTTCTTAAAATTAGATTAATATATGGTTAGGTGGTCTGACCGCTTAACCATTAACCTATCTGACTATTATCCTATGCGAGCAAGAAGCCTAGAAATTTGGAGGGGAGGAAGTAGCAGGTGTAGGAATAAAAACTTAGTATAAGGTTAAGATGGAATGGTAAGGCTTTACTTATACTTATAAGAAAGGTGGAATTATCGATGGCATGGACACAGAACTATGCAGCTCTCGGGAATAGTATTGGTCTCACCGCGCTAGCAGTATCTATCCCTATTTTTTATCTATTTTGGGCACTGGCTATCAAACGAATGAAAGGTCATATCGCGGGGAGTACCACGCTCTTATTAACTATTATTGACGTCGTACTTGTCTACAAAATGCCACTAGGGACTGCAATCTCCGCAAGTATACTCGGAATGCTTAATGGGTTATTTCCGATAGCATGGATTGTCGTAACCGCCGTTTTCCTATATAACTTGACAGTTGAAGCAGGACAGTTTGAGATCATCAAGAGTTCGATTGCTTCATTATCAGGTGACCGTCGTATTCAAGCCTTGCTCATTGCGTTCTCTTTCGGAGCGTTTTTGGAGGGGGCTGCTGGATTTGGCACACCCGTTGCAATTTCGGGTGCGATCCTAATTGGTCTGGGATTTGAACCTCTTTATGCCGCCGGTTTATGTTTAATTGCCAATACTGCACCAGTTGCCTTCGGTGGAATCGGTATTCCAATTATCACTGCTGGTACAGTTACTGGGGTTAATGCAGATATCATTTCTGCTGCAGTAGGGCGTCAACTTCCCTTCCTTTCCGTTATGATTCCTTTGTACTTAGTTATTCTTATGGCAGGTTGGAAAGGTGCCAAAGAAGTTCTCCCAGCAATAGCTGTTTCAGGGATTTCATTCGCTCTTGCCCAGTGGTGGTCCTCTAATTATCTCGGCCCCTTACTCCCAGATATCATTGCTTCTTTAGTTTCTCTTATTTCCTTGATCGTTTTTCTCAAATTTTGGAAGCCTAAAAACATCTGGCGTTTTCCGAGCGAGAAAGGTGAAAAGATCGCAGAATTTAAGCAGTATACTAGTGCCCAAATAATTAAAGCATGGTCCCCATTTGCAATTCTCACAGCCATAGTGGGTATATGGGGAACAAATACGTTTAAAGATGTTATTGGGAAAAGCCTAAAATGGTTTGTAGCCGTTCCTCATTGGCCTGGTCTGGATGGCTTGGTCATGAAGACGATGCCGATTGTTAAAAAACCGTCTATTTACGCAGCCAGCTACAAATGGGAATTCTTCGCAGCTGCAGGGACCGCGATCTTGATCACAGCTCTCATCAGCATGATCATTCTGAAAATCAGTCCTGCAAGAGGGGTTAAAGTATTTGGAGCAACGATAAAAACTCTCATGTATCCTGTTATTACAATTAGTTCGGTACTTGGCTTCGCATATCTTGCAAACTATTCTGGACTTTCCTATACCCTCGGCCTTTTGTTTGCTCAAACCGGCCAAATGTTTCCGTTCTTTTCTCCAGTCCTCGGTTGGTTGGGTGTATTCTTAACGGGTTCTGACACTTCTGCGAACGCTTTGTTTGGTAAGTTGCAACAAGTTACTGCTGAACAAGTTGGCGTGAACCCTGTTCTGACCATTGCTGCAAATAGCTCAGGTGGAGTTGTCGGGAAAATGATTTCTCCTCAATCCATTGCGGTAGCCGCGGCAGCAACAGGTTTAGTAGGTAGAGAGTCTGACCTCTTCCGCTTTACCTTAAAACACTCAATTTTCCTCTTGATTATTGTTTGTATTATGACTTATCTCCAAGCGTATGTGTTTACAGGCATGATTCCGAAGATTGCAGGTATATTGCCTACGATTGCCTCGGTATTACAGTAAACTCTGTTATTTGAAAACAAATTTAAGGTGGGAAGAGGTAACTATGTTACTCTTCCCACCTTGTTTTAGTAAGAAAAGGTCCGAATTACTTTATTTACTTATTGAAATTTACTTAAAATTGAATTAATATATAGTTAAGTCGTGGTCTGACCATCAGACAGATATTAAAGGGGGTACAAGGATGTTGGCTCGTGAAATCGTGCAAGAACTTGTTCAAGCGCTCGGTCGTGAAAATGTCCTCACAGAGCAGGAAGACTTATTAACCTATGCTTATGATGCAACTGCCGCGATGAAACATCATAAACCCGATGTTGTGGTTTCACCTCTTTCTACAGAACAGGTGGCAGAGGTTGTCAAAATTGCTAATCGTCACCATGTCCCCATCTATCCTCGTGGTTCTGGAACAAACCTCAGTGGAGGAACAATTCCCATTGGAGGGGGGATCGTCCTCTCAATGCTTAACCTAAACAAAATCTTGGAAGTTGACCAAGATAATTTAACGGCAACTGTTCAACCTGGGTTGATAATCCAGGCTCTCAATGATGAAGCAGCAAAACACGGCTTATTGTATCCACCGGATCCCGGTACTGTCACCACAGCAACGATGGGTGGTTCTGTTTCGGAGTGTTCAGGCGGTCTGCGTGGCCTAAAATACGGTGTAACCAAACATTATATTATGGGTTTACAATTGGTCTTGGCGAATGGGGAAATCATTCGCTGGGGTGGAAAAACTGTAAAGAACGTCACAGGGTATGATTTAGTGGCTCTTTTAACCGGGGCTGAAGGAACATTGGGGATTATTACTGAAATAATCGTCAAACTAATTCCAGCTCCTGAAGCTCGTAAAAGTATCTTGGCTGTCTTTGATAATGTTGATAAGGCTGGAAGGGCCATTGCGGCCATTATTCGCAATAAGGTTATTCCTGCTACCCTTGAGATTATGGATAATGTGACCATTCAAACCGTGGAAAATTTTGTGCATGCGGGACTTCCAATGGATGCTGAAGCGGTCCTCTTATGTGAAGTAGATGGCTACAAAGAAGTTGTCGAACGTGAAGCTGCTTTGGTTGAACGGATCTTGAAAGAAGAGGGCGCCGTTCAAGTGAAAATTGCTAAAGACGATACAGAGCGCGACCTTTTGTGGTTGGCTCGCCGTAGCGCGCTTCCAGCTCTTGCTCAAAAACGGCCGACGACCGTACTTGAGGATGCTACCGTTCCACGGAGTAAAATTCCCGATATGCTTAAAGCAATCCGTAGAATCGCAACAAAACACAATCTTCAAATTGCTACGTTCGGGCATGCAGGAGACGGGAACTTACACCCCACTATTTTGACGGATGAACGAGATGTGGAAGAAATGAAACGGGTTGACTTAGCAGTGGAAGAAATTTTCGAGACGGCAATTGCACTGGGCGGAACTCTTTCAGGTGAACATGGAATTGGAATTGCCAAAATGAAATTTCTTGACTTGGAATTTGGTGAAGCTGGGGTTGCAGTATTACGTCGTATTAAAGAGGCCCTAGATCCCGACTATATATTGAACCCAGGCAAAATTGTAAGGAGGGACTAATCGTGTCCGTATATGATTCTCTGGATTCGATTACCGAAGAACTCCGTAAATGTATGAAATGCGGTAACTGTCAGGCAGTATGCCCGATTTATAAGGAATCACGCCAAGAGGTCGGAGCCGCAAGGGGAAAGATTAGTTTAGCGGAATTTCTCCTCTCTGGGGAAATAGAGATGACTAAAGGAATGGCGGATCGCTTTTCCCTTTGCACGACCTGTATGGCCTGTAATACCAATTGTCCTTGCGGGGTTCGGTTTGATAAAATTATTCTTGCTGCTAGAGCAGAAGGTGTCCGTAAACAAGGGTTACACCCAGTCAAAAAAATTGCCTTTACTGCGTTGAAAATGCAGCGAATGTTTGATTTCGGAATGAAGACAGGAAGTATCTTTCAGGCTGTGGCCTTAAAGAACATTCCGGATAGACACAGCAAATTAGCACGTATGCGCGTTGATATTGGGATAGGCAAGGACAAAGTGTTCCCAATGTTACCCAAAAGGACCTTGCGTTCTGAGTTCCCGGAAGTGATTAAGGTTAAAAACCCAAAGATGAGAGTAGGGTTTTTCACAGGCTGCATGATCAACTACTTCTACACAGATATAGGTAGAGCGGTTATCGAGGTGCTCACAGAAAACGACATCGAAGTTGTCATTCCAAAGTTTCAAGCATGCTGTGGTATCCCAGCCTCAGTCAATGGGGATGCGGGATCAGCACGTACTTTGGCCAAACGCAATTTGCGGGCATTTGAGAGAATGGGGGCGGATGCCTTGGTAGTTGCCTGTTCTTCTGGTGGTACCGCTTGGAAGCATGTTTTTAGTGAGTTGCTGGAGAATGATCCGGAACTTAAACCTTTGGCGGATAAATGGGCTGCAAAATCATATGATATTTCGGAGTTCCTGATCCACCAAGTTCCCTTCAAGAAAGAAGGTTTGGGTCGAGTATCACGTAAAGTGACCTATCATGATCCGTGCCACTTAAACCGTGGAGCGGGAATAAGTAAAGAGCCACGAGAAATTCTTAAAAGTATACCCGGTGTGGAACTGATTGAAATGAAAGAGCCTGGCCGCTGTTGTGGTATGGCGGGATCGTTTAGCCTTGTACACCCGGATCTATCCGTACAAATTTCCGATCGTAAAACAGCCGATATCCAGACGACAAATACGGATACGGTGGCAACGGGTTGTCCGGCTTGTCGCATGCAATTGCAAAGTGGGATCGAAAATGCCGATATCGACGAAGAAGTATTGCACACGATTCAAATCTTGGCGGAGTCTTATAGAGCGGGTAAGAAAGAACTAAATAGTTCTAAATAGTTATATATAGTGGGAATGCCACTCCTTATAACTGATCAACCCCTTAACTTGGAAACGCTTTGACTAGATAAGTGCTTCCATGTTTTTTTCTAGTCAGAAAGTATTAATTTATGGGTGTATAAGAGGAGTGACATAGAGTGATTTTGCAACCTATTAAAACACATAAAATCTATGAACAGATTGTTGATCAGATTGGTCAACTCGTTGCTGGGGGACAATTGAAACCGGGTGATCGTTTGCCCTCAGAGCGGGAATTAGTAGAGCGATTTCAAGTCAGTCGTGCTTCGATTCGAGAGGCTATCAGTGCCCTTGAAATGATGGGACTGATCGAAGTTCGCTCCGGTGAAGGAACGTATATTAGACAAGTTAACATTGATTCGGTGGTCGCTCCCCTTGCCTGGATGCTATTTATTGAAAAGGATACTGATCTGGAACTTTATGAAGCTCGCAAGATTCTAGAAGTCCAGTCTGCGGGGTTGGCGGCAGAGAGAGCGGAAGAAGATGAGATCAGTGATATGTTCGAAGCCTTAGAAATTATGCGAATGGATCTGGCAATCAATCGTTTAGGGGAAGATGCAGATCATCGCTTTCATTATGCCATTGCCAAGGGCACACATAACAAGATCTTGCTTCGTCTTATGAATACTCTCTCTGACACCATGCAAAAGACCATAGAAACCAGTCGCAGCAAACTTTACGAAGACCCGAAATCACCAGAAAAATTATATAGAGAGCATTGTCTGATCTATGAGGCAATTAATAATCATGATGTGGAAAAAGCTCAAAAGCTCATGTTAGATCACTTAGTAGGCGTTGAGAACCAACTGGCGAAATATTTACTTCTAGATGGAGAGGGAGTTCATTCCAATAAAGCAGACTAGAGAACTCCCACTGACTAGAATGGAGTCTCAGAAGTGGAATAAAGAGGCGGAAACACAAATAATATTGTGATTCCAGCCTCTTTTTCGTTTAAGTAATTCGCGTCAACAAGTAATAAAATTACAAGTATAGAAATATTTGAGCTAAGTAATACGTAGGATGTAAAGGAAGAGCTTAATTTCTTTAGAAAATATGAAAGAAAGTGAGGTTCACAAAAATTATTTTTTGGAGTTTTTGTTATTGTAATTTTCATAATATTATATTAACATATAATATATGGCCTGACCGCTTAACCGTCAGTCTGATTAGTTTTCTATTGAAGCAAGACCCATTACATATGGGGGGAGGAAAAACAGGATAGGAGGAAATGCTTAGTATAAGGCTATCATGGAATGAAAAGGCTCTAGTGATAACTAATGAAAGGTGGAATTACTATGCCATGGACACAGAACTATGCTGCCCTCGGGAATAGCATTGGACTCACGGCGTTCGCAGTATCCATCCCTATTGCTTATCTATTTTGGGCTCTAGCTGTCAAACGTATGAAAGGGCATATTGCTGGAAGTACCACGCTCTTATTAACAATTATCGATGTTGTTCTTGTCTACAAAATGCCTCTGGGGACTGCAATTTCTGCAAGTGCACTGGGATTCCTTAATGGAGTGTTCCCCATTGCCTGGATTATCGTTACTGCAGTTTTCCTTTATAATCTGACAGTCGAAGCTGGACAGTTTGAAATCATTAAGAGTTCAATTGCCTCTTTGTCCAATGACCGTCGTCTCCAAGTCCTGCTGATCGCGTTTTCGTTTGGTGCGTTTTTAGAAGGGGCTGCTGGCTTTGGTGCGCCGGTTGCAATTTCTGGTGCGATACTGATTGGATTAGGCTTTGAACCCCTTTATGCCGCTGGGCTTTGCTTAATTGCGAATACTGCACCAGTTGCCTTCGGTGCAATAGGGATTCCAGTTATTACGGCAGGTACAGTCACTGGAATTGATGCTAACATCATTTCTGCTGCCGTTGGACGCCAGCTCCCGTTCCTATCAGTTTTTATCCCCTTATATTTGATTATTATTATGGCAGGTTGGAAAGGGGCAAAAGAAGTTGTTCCCGCTATTGCCGTCTCAGGAGCGTCCTTCGCCATCGCTCAGTGGTGGTCTTCTAATTACCTTGGCCCCATGCTTCCCGATATTATTGCCTCATTATTTTCCCTCGTTTGCACAGTCATCTTGCTCAAAGTATGGAAGCCCAAAAACATCTGGCGTTTTCCGAGTGAGAAAGGTGAAAAGGTCGCAAGCTTTAAACAATATACCACGGGGCAGATCCTAAAAGCTTGGTCCCCATTCGTAGTACTTACAGTTATGGTAGGTATTTGGGGTACAAATACTTTTAAAAATTTCGTTGGAAAAGACCTCAAATGGTTTGTAACCTTCCCTCATTGGCCTGGTCTCGATGGATTGGTGTTTAAAACAATGCCGATTGTTAAAAAACCAGCAATGTATGCAGCCAATTACAAATGGGATTTCTTTGCAGCTGCCGGGACTGCAATTCTGATCAGCTGCATCATAACTATGCTGATTCTTAGGATCAGCCCTGCAAAAGGAGCCAAAGTGGCTGGAGCAACGATCAAAACACTCATCTATCCTATCATTACGATCGGTTCGGTACTTGGCTTCGCTTATCTGGCAAACTACTCCGGACTCTCTTATACTCTCGGTCTTTTGTTTGCCCATACCGGCCAATTATTCCCGTTCTTTTCTCCGGTTCTTGGTTGGCTGGGTGTATTCTTAACGGGTTCAGACACCTCTGCAAATGCCCTGTTCGGTCAGTTGCAACAAGTTACGGCCCAGCAAATCGGGGTTAATCCTGTTCTGACCATTGCGGCGAATAGTTCCGGGGGAGTTGTCGGAAAAATGATTTCGCCACAATCTATTGCCGTAGCGGCAGCGGCAACAGGTTTAGTTGGTAAGGAGTCAGATCTCTTCCGTTTCACATTAAAACATTCGCTGTTCCTCTTACTTCTCATATGTATTATGGTTTACTTGCAAGCATATGTAGTTCCAGGTATGATTCCGACGGTAGCGCTACACTAAAATCCTGATCGTTCTAAATTAAATGCCATTTTAGTCTGTTTAGTTCATTTAACATGGAAACACTATGAATAAATAAGTGCTTCCATGTTCTTTTTTTATGCCAGTCAGAGGGTATAAGTTTCAAGGAGTTCTTCTTAGCAAGGCGTTACGAAGCCAAAGTTCTTTAAAAAATATTGAGTTTGGGCTATGTGATATGGTACACTAAGTAAATAGAGGTTTAGAAGGAGTGGCATACGATGATTTTGAAACCTATTAAAACACGGAAAATCTATGAACAGATTGTTGATCAGATTGGTTTACTTGTTGCTGATGGGCAATTGAAGCCTGGTGACCGTTTACCCTCCGAACGTGAATTAGTAGAGCGGTTTCAAGTCAGTCGTGCATCCATTCGTGAAGCCATCAGTGCTCTTGAGATGATGGGGTTGATCGAAGTTCGTTCTGGTGAAGGAACGTACATCAGACAAGTTAACATTGATTCGGTGGTCGCTCCCCTTGCGTGGATGTTATTTATAGAAAAAGATAGCGATCTGGAACTTTATGAAGCCCGCAAGGTTTTGGAGGTTCAGGCTGCGGGATTAGCGGCAGAGAGAGCGGAAGAAGATGAGATTAATGATATGTTTGAAGCCTTAGAAATCATGCGAATGGATCTGGCAATCAATCGTTTAGGGGAAGATGCAGATCATCGCTTTCATTATGCCATTGCCAAGGCTACACATAACAAGATCCTATTTCGCCTGATGAACACTATCTCTGACACCATGCGAAAAACTTTGATGACCAGTCGCAGCAAGCTTTACGAAGATCGGAGCTCCCCAGAGAGATTATATAAAGAGCATTTTTCCATTTATGAGGCGATTAAAGCTCATGATGAGGAAAAGGCTCAGAAGCTCATGTTAGACCACTTAGTGGGTGTTGAGAACCAACTGGCGGCCTATTTACTTACAGATGGTGAGTGATCTCGCTTAGAAATGGATAAAAGAGGCGGAAACACAAAAGATAATGTGATTCCTGCCTCTTTTTGTTCAACAAATTTTGGTTTAGAAAGCAATGGACTGATTACACTAAAAAGAAAGTGAGGATGAAGCTATGACCTGCCAAATGGTATATCTCAGCAAGAATTGTTTAAATACTAAAAAGTCGTTTGCTCGGGCTTGTAGATTATGTATAGAGAGTTGTCCGCACCAAGCTATCTCGGAATACCGACAGATAGAAGCCAATCTCTGTACGGAATGCGGGGCATGCATGGCTGCGTGCCCAAGTGATGGATTTGTGGATCGGACGCTAGATAAACTCCATGATTACCTCTTGGAGGAGAAAGAAATTGTCTTAAATTGCCCACAGGCAATACCCCTTGGTTTTGAAATCCCCTGTTTGGGTATCATGGACAGAGATAGTTGGATGACTCTTATTCTTCTGGCCAAGGATAAATCCGTAACGATTATGACAGGAGTTTGTGCAGAGTGCGAAGATCGCCAAGCTTGTGCATCTAGTGTGCAAGCTTTTAAACAGGTGCATGCTGATTGGCCAGAACATGCGCCCATTCGCCTAGAAGTTCGGCCGGATGAGGGGCATATACCAGAAACCGAGTTCGCTTCCAGTTCTAAGTCTATGGCGCGGCGGGAGGTCATCAGCGATTGGCGGGAGAAAAGCCGAGCGAAGGTTGAGCAATGGTTGCCCGGTTTGACTGCCGAGGAAACGTACTCTATACCAAAATCGCGTCAATGGCTGCTTGAAGTCTTAGGAAAAACATTGGAAGAAAAAGTACCTTTCCGCGCCTTATCTGTAGAGGATTCATGTACCAATTGCGGGGTATGTGTGGCGATATGTCCGCAAGGCGCGTTGCAGAAGCGGGAAGAGATGAGCCCAGGTCCGGGTGATCCACTGAAAGAGGACAAAATAGTATCGTTGCGCCTTATTTTGGAACCTCAGAAATGTGTTCAATGCGGCCGTTGCGTAGAAATTTGCCGACCAAAAGCGTTGCTATTTAGTACTAAACTATTGTCGCATCGCTTATTAACAGGTAAAATATTGATTCATGAGGGGAGTCCAAAGTATTGTAGTCGGTGTGGCAAACGAATATTTGACAATGCGCAATTATGTCTTGCCTGTTCTACCAGTGATCCGAGTGGGCGCGCTTTCTTCTCCATCTAGTTGGCCTTCCCAACCGAAGCAGTGAAACATATAGGGGGCTCCAAAGGATGTCCAGAGTCCACCTAAGCTAAGAACAGGTAGATAGACCCAGAGATAGTGTTGGGTTAGCGGGTGCCAAAGCCAGACCCAAAGTCCTAGAAGTGTTAGACCAACGAGTGTTTTATAGACCGATAGAGCGAATCGCGTGCGTTCACGATAATCCAGAAAGGCATCTTCTAAATAATAACCGCTTGTAAAACCTATAACAAAGCCAACTGTTTGCCATCCTTCACGTGTGTGATAAACAAGTAAATATACGAGGGGGAGAATGATAGAGAGGAGGATTTTTGAAGATAGCGAAATTGAAAGTTTTAATAAGGCTTCATCCAGGCGTTCAAAACCTAAGACTATGAAGGTACCCACTAAATACCCTCCTAAGATGTCTCCTGGCCAGTGTAACCCTAGGTAAAGTCTTGAATAGCCGATACCTAGGATTATGAAAATCCCTATCCCTAGCCATACTTTCTTTCGTTGCCAACGCTGCCAAACATAGAGAAAAAAGGTAGTCGCCCCTTGGGTATGACCACTAGGAAAAGAACTCCCTGGAGCAGAGGAAAGATAGATGGAGCGGACACCCGATTGCCCAATCGGACGCTGGGTGTTAAAGATATTTTTCAGAAGCCCATTAAAAGCCATGGACGTTAGGAATAAGATGGCTAGTCTGAAACCGAAACGTTTGTCCACATTCCAAAAAAGAACCGCAAGTAAAAGAATGTAGGTCGGCTCACTTCCTAAAAAACTCAATAGAATAAAAAAAACATCGGTAAACGGATTATGAAAGGATTGAACTGCCTGATAGAAGGCAAGCATATATCATGATTTCCTTGCATCAGGATCAGGCATGGTGTTTTCCGCAATCGCAATTGGTGCTGTGTTTATGCGTCGTTTTCTTAGATTCTCTCAAGAGTTGATCGACTAAATGGCTCACATGAGATATGGGTTGTTGTTGGATATCCTTGGCTAAGGCTAGAATTTCTTGGATTTCGTCTGGGCCTATATCCAAGGTTAAGGCTTCCGTGACAGCAAGACGGAGAGCGGCTAGGGCATTACAAGCTACAGCTGCAGAAATCTGCGCGATAACGATCGTGCGTTGGTCGAGACTCATGAAAATTCCTCCTTTTTCAATTAGGGTCTTTTAATCAAGGGATTTATTGTCAATTTTAGCACAGAAGGGTTCTAAGGGCAAAGGGAGTCAGTAGCTTGAGGTGTTTGGCAGACGAGTTACAGTTACAATAGTTAATTGATTGACAAAAATATCGTTAATAATTCTATTCGATATAGATTCGTTTGAGCATATTCTACATCTTTTAAGGTGTTTTTTAGGGAATGTCTTTTTCTGACTTGTATAATAAAGAAGAACGATTAAATTATGAAAAAAGCGTATTAAGGAAGGAATAAACGAATGAACGAGTATCAGGTTATTGTGGTGGGTGGCGGAGCAGCGGGGATGATGGCTGCTGGGCAAGCGGCAAAAGGTGGGGCTAAGGTTCTTTTACTTGAGAAAAAGGAACATCTAGGCCGAAAAATAGCCATTTCAGGTAAAGGACGCTGTAATATAACAAATGAAGAAAACGTCTCGGATTTTATTAGCCACTATCCTGGAAATGGTCGATTCTTACACGGTATATTACGAGAGTTCGATAATGTGGCCCTACGGGAGTTTTTTGCTAATTACGGGGTAGAGACGAAGGTTGAACGAGGAGGACGCGTTTTTCCTGTCTCCGATGATGCAGAAAAGGTGGTTGAAGCCCTCAAAGTCTTTCTGACAGACAAGGGAGTAGAGATACGATCGGGCATAGCGGTGGAAGAGATTATGGTTGAAAACGGGCATGTTACAGGGGTGCGTGGGCCTGGTCAAAAACGATATTTGGCTCCTGTAGTCATCATATGTACAGGGGGGGCATCCTACCCCGCGACTGGCTCAAACGGGGATGGATTTAGGTTTGCCCGAAAATTAGGACACCATGTGATAACACCTCGAGCGGCGTTGGTTCCACTCAAAACTGCTGAAGATTGGGCGAAAGAGCTTCAGGGACTGGCTCTGCGCAATGTTGAGGCTTCGTTGTGGATGGATGGAAAGAAGCGAATTGCAGAGTTCGGGGAAATGCTGTTTACGCATTTTGGGGTATCCGGTCCCATTATTTTAACCTTAAGCCGTCAGGCTGGAGATGCGCTTCGTAAAGGAGAAAAGGTCGAGCTGCGAATTGATTTGAAGCCAGCCCTTTCGACAGAACAGTTGGATGCCCGGGTCCAAAGAGATTTCCAAAAGTACAGCAATAAGCAGTTCAAGAACGCGTTGGAGGACCTCTTACCTCAGAGTATGATTCCGGTCATGATTCGTTTATGTGGAATTAACCCTGATGAGGTAGTGCATCAAATCAGTCGTGAAGAACGCAAGCACTTGGTCAACTTGTTGCAAGCTTTACCTCTTACAATTACGGAAACCCTTTCCATAGAAACTGCAATTGTGACAGCTGGGGGAGTTGAAGTGAAGGAAATTAACCCCAAAACAATGGCCTCAAAATGTGTCGAAGGGCTTTTTTGGGCCGGTGAAGTTGTGGATGTCGATGGTATTACGGGCGGGTATAACCTCCAGGCGGCGTTTGCAATGGGCTATAGAGCAGGACGTGCTGCCTGCGATGTAGTGTTTTCGGTGGTCTGATTAATACCCCTCCTGCATAAACTCTTTTCGAGGTGGTGTACGTGCGTCGAAGAGTAAGTTTATTAGAAACGATGTGGAATACAGTTCAGCGAGGAGAACGCCGGATTATTCGGGTTATGGTTCTGGCTTCGGTATTACTTGTTTTAATGCAATTAAGTGCGGTAAGGGATCCGCTTCAATTCTACATGACGGTAGCAGCTAAAGTTGAAGCGCCTCCATTAGACTTGCCTGCGCTTGCTATCCCTGTGCAGGTTGAAGCTGTTCAGACTTGGCAGGTGACGTTAAAAGCGACACCTGCAGCTGCGATTCGTGTGCTTCAAAATGGGAAAGTAATTGCCACGTTAGTAAAAGGGGAACAGCAAATGCTGGTTCAAGCTGGTCAGGTTCAATTGGATGCGACGGGCGTTTCCCAGACCATACGAGTACAAGTCATACAACGGGATGCCAACTTGCTGGAACCTCGCCTCAATCAGATGGTCGTGTTACAGGGAAATATTCAGAACGTGACGGTGAGGCCGTAAGTATTGCAAATCAAGCGTAGGCGTACTATAATTGCAGTCAATTATGGTGCGCTACTTTTATTAACAGTC
>DHJG01000207.1:2795-6517 GCA_002404215.1 Desulfosporosinus sp. UBA4726 | reverse complement strand
CTTGAATTTTATGATTGAAGAATGGTGGGACAGTTTTACAAAAAAACAAAGACACCTGAAAGGTGTCTTTTTATAACCAACTCACAAGCTGACATATTTAGGAGGAAAGGAAGACCGCTATGATTGCACAAAGTAAGAAAATTGCACTCGCTGCGTTAAAGATGGCTATGACTGAGAGTCGAGATGAAGAGGCTCATTTACAGGAGCACTATCTACGGCTTGGGGTAAAAACCGCTGCGGTAGATTATGGTGGAGAGTACATCAGTTCAATTCGGAAGATTGTTGAACGCGCCATTGTAGCCGCCAAAAGAGAAGGGGCTATCCAAGAGACTCATGGGGATGAAGGAGCGGTGGCCGGCGCTACTCGCGAGGCTTTAACTCAAATCATGAATAAAGCTATAGGTTTGAATATTGGTGGCAAGATTGGAATTGCTCGTCAAAATGATCACTTAAGTGTAGCAGTCTTTTTTGGTATTGGACTCTTACATTTGGACGAAGTGGCCGTGGGCTTGGGACATAGGGTTGCTCCTAAAGAATAAGGGGGGATTAACATGGTGCGAGGAATTAGAGGTGCGACAACAGTCGATCACAATGATGCTGAGGAGATTCGTGAAGCGACCCAGGAACTGTTGCAAAAGATCCTAGAAGAAAATCAACTGTGTACAGAAGATTTGGTCAGTGCTATTTTTACCCTTACGCCAGATTTAAACGCAGATTTTCCTGCCTCCAGTGCACGTGGGATTGGTTGGCAATTAGTACCGTTACTTTGTGCGACAGAAATCCCAGTTCCCGGAGCACTCCCACTCTGTATACGAGTGCTCTTACACGTTAATACTACGCATAGTCAAAGGGAAATCCGACACATTTTTTTGCGTAATGCCGTGAAATTACGTAAAGATCTTGTGGATGCTTAGGAAGAAGGGAAACTCGGTGAATCTAATCGCTCGTCGAAATAATGAACAAGAAACCACTACGGTTCGAGTGGGGGATGTTATCATCGGCGGTCCTCAATTGGTCGTTATCGCTGGTCCGTGTGCCATTGAAAGCTATGAACAATTATTGAGTACTGCTCTAGAAGTTCAACGTTTAGGGGCTACAATGCTTCGAGGCGGAGCGTATAAGCCAAGAACCTCCCCTTATTCATTTCGTGGAAAAGGGGAAACTGGTCTAGAAATATTGTCACAAATCAAGGCCCTGACGGGACTTCCAGTGGTGACTGAAGTCATGGATGCTCGTGACATTGAACGGGTTGCAGATGTCGCAGATATGTTTCAAATTGGGTCACGCAACATGCAAAATTACACGCTGTTAACTGAGGTAGGGAAAACTAAGCGCCCTGTTTTACTGAAACGTGGTTTGGCTGCAACTATAGAAGAATGGATTTACGCTGCGGAGTATATCTTGTCAGAAGGAAATGATCAGGTCGTCTTGTGTGAACGCGGGATTCGGACCTTTGGAACGTATACCCGAAACACCGTGGATATCACGGCAATACCGGCCTTAAAAGAGCTAACCCATCTACCCGTTTTTTTAGACCCAAGCCATGGTACTGGACGATGGTCATTAGTCAGTCCAGTGGCTCTGGCAGGAATCGCAGCAGGTGCGGACGGGCTGATGATCGAAGTTCACCCTCAGCCGGATCTCGCCTTAAGTGATGGGGAGCAATCGTTAAATTTCGAACATTTTGCCCAACTCATGGAAAGGGTAGGTCCGGTTGCTAACGCAGTGGGTCGTGAGATTATTTAATCGATAGGGGTTGTAGGACGGGTCCTTTCTGTGGTAAGATAACAGAAATTTAAATTTGTACTTCATGATGGATTGGAAAGCTTTGTTAGGCAAAGCTTATGTAGGATGGTGGCCGTGGGATTTCTAGTGGGCGCTTCGTTTTGAAGGACTCACCAATGGTAGGATAGTAGGATGGGAGCGTTAAAAAGTCAAGGCACCCTCTATGTAGGGTGCCTTTTTGTACTAGTCAGACCTCCATGCCGCTTAAGCAGCACCGCTGATGAATGAAAAATGAGTTGTTTCAGGGCAGAAAGTGAAGAAAGAAACGATTAAGGTATCACGCCTGTCAAAAGGCATAGATATAACTTAGCTAAATTAAGCTAGGATGAGGCATAATGTAGTATGGTAGAAAGGGGTCAGACAGAATGATTATTATTTTGAAAAAAGATGCGACGGTAGAACAAATTGAAGAGGTTTCCACTCGTTTAAAAGAAGAGGGCTTCAAAATACATCTTTCTCAAGGGGTAGAGAAAACGATAATGGGGGCCATTGGAGATCGCATGCGGATTGAGGCCCTTGATTTAGAAGCTTTACCCTGGGTTGAAAAGGTTGTACCTATTTTGGCACCGTATAAATTAGTGAGTCGTGAGTTTCACCCCACAGATACTATTATCCGTGTTGGTGGACAAGAAATCGGAGGAGATACAGTCCATGTTATGGCAGGTCCTTGTGCGGTTGAAAGTAGAGCACAGATCTTGGAATCTGCCCATGCTGTGCGCGAAGCTGGGGCGACATTTTTGCGTGGCGGGGCCTTTAAACCTCGCACTTCTCCCTACTCTTTCCAGGGATTAGAGGAAGAAGGATTGCGTTATTTGGCAGAAGCCCGTGATCAAACTGGACTTCTGGTGATCACAGAAGTTATTGATGCGCAGGACGTTTCTTTAGTGGCGAACTATGCGGATGTTCTCCAAATCGGTGCCCGAAACATGCAGAATTTTGTCCTCCTCAGAGAAGTGGCTAAGTGCGGAAAACCTGTCCTGCTCAAAAGAGGACCGTCTGCAACCTTAGAAGAATGGATGATGGCTGCCGAGTATATTATGGCTGGAGGAAATTACCAGGTGATGTTCTGCGAGCGGGGCATCCGAACCTTCGAAACTTATACACGAAATACACTGGATCTAAGTATGGTACCCGCTCTGCATGCCCTTTCTCACCTACCAGTCATTGTTGACCCCAGTCATGGAACTGGAATACGGTCGCTGGTTCATCCCATGGCGAAAGCGGCTTTGGCTGCAGGAGCAGATAGCTTGATTGTTGAAGTTCATCCGCATCCAGAAAAGGCCGTTTCTGACGGAAAACAATCCTTGACGCCTGAATTATTCCAAATCATGATGGATGATTTGGCAAGGCTTGTTCCAGTACTTGACCGCAAGTTAGGGAAAGTTAACTAACCAGCCGCTCAGGCATAATTACGATAGAAAGGAACGGGCGCAGATAGCCTAATTGTTATGATTTGAGGACTGTCTACGCCTGAGGATGGTGAGTTCGTGTTAGAAGGGCCAGAGAAAATTTTGACCCCGGGATGGTCAGGCCTCCGTAAGCCGAAGGCCTGTATCCTCGGTTTAGGACTGATCGGTGGTTCTTGGGCAGGTGCTTTGCATCAGATGGGATGGGAAGTGTCTGCAGTTGACAAGGAAAGAGCCAGCATTGATGAAGCTATTGCAAGGGGATGGATTCAGGCAGGTTGGACGGAAATGCCGCTGTCTCTGGATGTCGATTTGGTCATTTTAGCTCTTCCTCTTCAAGAATTTGCGAATGGGTATGACCAATTGGTGGGTAGGATTCCCAAGGGAGCGATTGTTACCGATGTAGGAAGCATCAAGGCGGAAATTTGTAACAAGGCGGAGGCAACTGCTCAAGCTGGGTCTGGTGCCTTCCATTTTGTCGGTGGACATCCTATGTCTGGTTCGGAACAGTCCGGGTTTATGGTTGCCGAT
>DHJG01000207.1:0-2630 GCA_002404215.1 Desulfosporosinus sp. UBA4726 | reverse complement strand
GTGTTTCGAGAGCCAAAGGCCCATGATATAGAAGTGGCGATGGTCAGTCATATCCCCCATTTGTTAGCTGTGGCCTTAACCTTTGCAACCCGAGATGCTTCCAATGATGGAGAATCAGCCTTTGCCTTAGCTGGACGCAGTTTTCGAGACATAACGCGTATTGCAGACAGTTCTCCAGAAATGTGGAAGGAAGTTTTGGTGAGAAATTCCGATGCAATTCTTGACGGTCTTACCCTTTTGGAACAACGAATCCAGGAATTGCGCAAGCACCTTCAGCAGGGAGACCGAGAGTCTATTGCGGAAGCGTTTCGTAAGGCACGTGCGGTACGGGAATGTATCGATTAAATCTTTAAATCAATGATTAAAGGGGGGATATCTATGCGAGGCGTGTTTATCAAGCCCGTCTCTGGTGTGGAAGGAGAAATCCGAGTTCCTGGTGATAAATCTATTTCCCATCGGGCAGCACTCTTAGGTGGGATGGCTCACGGAGAAACCCACATTTCAAATTTCTTATTAGGTCAGGACTGTTTAAGTACGCTTCAGTGTTTAAAACAATTGGGGGTCCACTGGGAGAGACAGGGGACGGAAGTTTGGATTCGTGGCGAGGGAATGGAAGCCTGGCAGGAGCCAACGGATGTACTCGATGCTGGAAATTCGGGGACGACGTCGCGGCTGATGCTGGGAGTCCTAGCGGGTGCTCCTTTTGCTGTAACCTTCACTGGAGATGCGTCCCTTCGCTCACGACCAATGCGGCGTGTCACCGACCCTCTCAAGCAGATGGGTGCCCAGATTCTGGGACGGCTTGGTGGTAATCTGTTTCCGTTGACGATGAGTGGTGGTCAGTTGCGAGGACAAACCTTTCGCACAACTGTGGCCTCGGCCCAAGTGAAATCTGCCATCATCCTAGCAGGGTTGAGAGCTAGCGGAGAAACGAGTGTGGAGGAACCGGCTCTTTCTAGGGATCATACCGAACGTATGCTTAGAGGGTTCGGTGTCGAGGTCTTAAGCGATAAGATGACGGTAAGAGTGAACGGAGGGGGCCGCTTAACCGGCCAAGATGTTTCTACACCGGGCGATATTTCGTCGGCAGCTTTCTTTCTCGTTTTAGGGAGTTTGGTTGGACGTGGAGAGTTGATCCTGCCGAATGTTGGTATTAATCCAACGCGTACAGGGATATTAGAAGTGCTCAAAGCTATGGGTGCGGATATTGAGTTGCTCGATGTTTCGGAAATTTGTGGCGAGCCTAGGGCTACGCTACGTGTCCGCCCTGCGAAGCTTAAAGGAATCGAAATTGGAGGGGACATGATTCCGCGACTGATTGATGAAATTCCAATTCTGGCAGTGGCCGCAAGCCTAGCCCAAGGAGAGACTGTCATTCGTGATGCCGCAGAACTAAGGGTCAAGGAAACCGACCGCATCCATACGGTGGCTGAGGGGTTAAATGCCTTGGGTGCCAAGGTTGAGGAACTTCCCGATGGGTTGCGCATTCAAGGTCAGCCTTCCTTGCGTGGCGGGCAGGCAAGTAGCTTTGGAGATCACCGCTTGGCAATGGCGTGGGCAATCACCGGGATGCTATCAAAGGATGGCGTTAGTGTAGAAGACATGGAAGCAGCTGATGTATCTTATCCTGAGTTTTTAGACGTGATCAAGAAGGTTGCTCGATGATGGATGATACATTCCCTAAAATGAATCAAGGCTTGCTTTATGGCTTGCGTCAATCATTGACGATTGTGATTGGATATGCGCCAGTAGCAGTGACCTTCGGGATTCTAGCGACTCAGTTCGGCTTAACCTTTTGGGAAGCCGGACTGATGTCTTTCTTTGTTTTTGCAGGTGCATCACAGTTTATTGCGATCGAAATGATTCATCAGGGAGCTACCATTTGGATGATTTGTTTGACGACGCTCATTCTTAATATACGTCATATGTTAATGAGCTTATCGGTTGTTCCCTTTTTCCCGAAGCGAACTCTTTCGTGGTCTTTAGCTTTAGCGCAAGGACTTACTGATGAAACGTTTGTGCTGAACACAAGGGTGTTGAAGGATGTTGTCGGAGAAGAAAATCGACGACGTGTTATGTTGGGAATCAATCTAGGTTCCTTCGCCTCTTGGGTTGTTTTTACGATCCTTGGTGGTGTAATTGGAAAATGGTTACCGGTTCAATTTTCAGGTTTCCAATTTGCTCTCTTAGCCCTATTTATTATTTTGACGGTGACGTCTTTAACCAAGAAAAATGCTATGACGTATCTCCTCGCAGCACTACTGGCTATCGTTTTCAAACTACTTATTCCTGGTAAAATCTATCTAATCTTAAGTGTGGTTATGGCCGCGGGGATCAATGCATGGTGGCGTGGGCGAGAACGAGAACTTCACAAATTGAATAGCAAAAAGGCGAACTATAAAGCATAAAGAGTAGGGAGAAGAGTCCTATGTCGATCCAACTTCTAGAAACCATTTTGTTAATGACTTTAGTCACTTATGGTGCGCGTCTTTTACCTTTCCTTCTGTTCAAAGGAAACAATGTTCAAGGATTTGCCCGAGATTTTATAGAGCTCGTCCCGATTGCCTTACTGGCAGCCTTAGTTATTCCAGAGCTGGTGACACCAAGTGGTTCGATTGTCATACTACATA
>DHJG01000202.1:6356-8049 GCA_002404215.1 Desulfosporosinus sp. UBA4726 | reverse complement strand
GGTTATCCCGTAGTGAATTCAACAACGGGTGACTCCATGAACTTGAATGTTTAGATCACTTCACGATTTATTAATCCTTGGTCTGGCGATCAGCTTGATTCATTCTATTTTTCATTACTTTTTTTTGTATCATAGTCATAAGCAGCTGCTATCAGATCAAGCCATATAATGTTCTAAGTATGAGGCTTTTTGAATGATCAAAAACATATTGTTTGCTTATTAGGGCCGGATTAAGTAATATTATGAGGAGTGAGGGAATGCGTAGTTTTCCTTATGATACCCATATGAGGAGGATGCTTAAGCCCTGTGAATACTGATATTAATGAGGATGCCCAATATGGGTATGTTCACCTCCATAACCATACAGAATTTAGCTTACTTGATGGAGCGGCGCGAATCAAAAACTTGGTCAAGCGTGCAGTAGAACTGAAAATGTCGGCTTTGGCCATTACTGATCATGGGGTCATGTATGGGATCATTGACTTCTACAAAGCCTGTCATAAAGCGGGAATAAAACCAATTATCGGATGCGAGGTTTATGTTGCCCCCAATAAACGGACGGACCGGACGCCTGGGAAGGATGATTCAAATCGTCATTTAGTCCTCTTAGCCGAGAATGAAGAGGGGTATCGAAACCTGATCCGGCTGGTTTCCATGGCCCACACGGAAGGGTTTTATTATAAACCTCGAGTCGATAAGGAACTTCTTCGCAAGTATGCTAAGGGAATCATTGCGTTGAGTGCCTGTTTGGCCGGGGAAGTGGCTGATTACCTAGTGCAGGATCAATTAGAGATGGCCGTTCAAAGCGCCCTCGACTACGAGGACATTTTTGGCAAAGGAAATTTCTTTCTCGAAATCCAAGATCATGGTATTGAGGAGCAGCGCAAAGTTATTGCAGGAATGTGGAAGGTCCATGAGCGCACAGGGATTTCGATGGTGGCTACCAATGATGTACATTATGTTAACCGTGAGGATGCTTTCGTTCAAGACGCTTTGCTCTGTATCCAAACAGGTAAGACCTTAGCAGATACAGCACGGATGCGTTTTTCAAGTCAGGAATTTTTCCTCAAATCTGAACGGGAAATGGCTCTGCTGTTTGGGGAACACCCTGAGCTTTTGGCAAATACGGCTCTAATAGCGAAACGTTGTCAGGTGGATTTCCATTTTGGAGGGAATCTTTTACCCGTATTCGAGGTGCCAACAGGCTTTACCTTAGATGGCTACCTTGAAGCCCAATGTCGGGAAGCCTTTCCGAGGTTCTACCCACAAAGGACGGAAAAAGAACGCGATCGCCTGAACTATGAACTCCAAGTTATCTTCCAAACCGGTTTCTCGGGATATTTTCTGATTGTTGCTGATTTTTGCCGTTTTGCCAAGGAAAACGGCGTAGCGGTGGGACCTGGGCGGGGATCGGCAGCGGCAAGTATGGTCGCTTATTTACTAGGGATTACGTCGGTGGAACCGATGCGCTTTGATCTTCTTTTTGAACGTTTTTTGAATCCAGAGAGAATTTCTATGCCAGATATTGACATTGATTTTGACCCCGAGGGTCGTGAGCGTGTGATCCGTTATGTTACTGAAAAATACGGTTCGGATAAGGTATGTCAGATTATTACCTTTGGAACCATGGGAGCTAAAGCAGCGATACGAGATGGAGGACGGGTCTTGGCTATGCCCTTGGCCCGAGTCGATA
>DHJG01000202.1:0-6204 GCA_002404215.1 Desulfosporosinus sp. UBA4726 | reverse complement strand
CCCGTATGGTGGAAGAGGATGAAGAGATTAAAAGGCTCTACACCTTAGCCCGCTCACTCGAGGGCATGACCAGACATGCCTCAACGCATGCGGCAGGGATCGTCATTTCGAAGGAACCCCTGATGAACTATCTCCCTCTTCAGAGGACGTCCGAGGACTTTGTGATGACCCAATTCCCGATGAAGGCTGTCGAGGAAATTGGGCTTCTCAAAATGGATTTTTTGGGTTTGCGCAACTTAACGATTTTACAAGAGGCTGTGCAACGAATTGAAGAGACCCAGGGGATAAAATTAGATTTAAACACTTTGACCCTAGATGACCCTCAGACGTATACGCTGTTAGCCTCAGGCAATAGTACGGGGATCTTTCAGTTGGAAAGCGGTGGTATGCGCGCGATTCTGAAGGAGCTTAAGCCGACGTGCTTTGAGGACATTATTGCGGTCATAGCCTTATACCGACCAGGTCCGATGGACCAAATACCGGAATTTATTCGTCGAAAACTCGGAAGCAACATCACTTATTTGCATCCTAAGATGGAGCCTATTCTTAAATCTACTTACGGGATTATCGTTTATCAGGAACAAGTCATGCAACTTGCTCGTGATCTGGGTGGCTATTCTCTGGGCCGAGCGGATTTACTCCGCCGGGCGATGGGGAAAAAGAAAAAAGAAATTATGGAAGAAGAACGTCAGAACTTTATTCAGGGTCTGCAAGATGATGAAGGCAAATGGATCATTCCAGGCGCACTTCAGATTGGGTTGACCCTTCATGACGCAGAAGAAATTTTCGATTTGATGGCCAAATTTGCGGAATATGGCTTTAATAAAGGACATGCAACGGCCTATGCCGTGATTTCGTATCAAACGGCTTATTTAAAAGCAAACTATCCCTTAGAATTTATGGCTGCATTGTTAAGCACTGTGATGGGCTCGGCGGATAAAATCTCCTTCTATATACAAGATGCACGGTTAAGTGGGATTGAGGTTCTCCCCCCAGATGTTCAGTACAGTCAGGTCGGATTTTCTACTGAAGAGCAAGCCATCCGATTTGGCTTGGGGGCCATTCGTAATGTGGGGGTCAATGTCGTGGAGAAAATTCTAGAAGCTAGGAAAGACGGCCTCTTTAAATCCCTCTATGATTTCTGCATGCGTGTTGATCAAAAGGTTTTGAACCATCGGGTTTTGGAAAGTTTAGTCCGTGCCGGCGCATTCGGTTCATTTTGCACACGGCCCCAGGCCTTGGCTGTCTTGGATCAGGTATTAAATATGGCTGGGCGTCGGCAAAAAGATCGGCTTTCGGGCCAGTTCTCTCTTTTTGATCAGGATGAAGAACTGAGTGAAGCGATTAAATTCCCTGAACTTCCGGATTTTCAAGAACGAGAGATTCTTGATATGGAAAAGGAATACCTGGGCCTCTATTTAAGTGGTCATCCTCTTTCCTCAGTTTTATCTCAAATTCAGCCCTTTACGTCTTCAGATATTCTGACCTGTTTGGAAGGCGAGGAAGAGAAGAAGGTGGCGCTTGGAGGCTTAGTCACAGGATTTCGGCAGAATATGACGAAAAAAGGCGAAATGATGGCCAGCTTTGTTCTAGAGGACTTAACGGGCGGAATTGAGGTTTTAATATTTCCACGGGTCTTTGCACAAATTAACGCCATAGGCAATGATCAGGTGATTGTTGTCGTAGGGCGGTACAATATCCGAGACGAGGAGAAGAAAATCTTCGCTGAGAAAATTACAAAGCTTGAGGACTTAAAGCCCTTTGTAGAGGACAAACCAATCCACCTACCGAAAATTCCCAAGCCACAAGCAGTTAAAAAGCGTCTTTTCCTAAGGTTTCCCAATGATAAAAGTGAGCTTATGGAACCTATATTGGGTGTTTTGCAGAGGCATCCTGGAAGTCAGCCGGTCTATTTCTTTTTTGAGGATAATCAGAAAGTTCTTGAAGGGGAACGAGAATTTTGGGTTAATGACGGGGATGAACTCATGAACGCGCTTTATGGTGTGATGGGGCAAGGGAATGTCGTTTGGAAAGTAGCTAAATAATTTGCTAAAGAGAAATCGTCGCTAGCAGGATTATTGACTTTTAAGGAGAACCCATGAAATATCCTGAAATAAAAAGGAGCACAACAAGTTTGCGTACTGCGATTTATCCGGGAACATTTGATCCAATTACCAATGGACATCTCGATATTTTAATTCGAGCGAAAGAGTTGTTTGACGGCGTGACCATTGCCATTGCTACCGATAGTAACAAGGTTTCGTTGTTTTCGCTCGAAGAGAGGTTGGAGTTGCTCTTGGAAGCAACTAAAGACATGAGCAAGGTTAGTGTCTGTGTTTTTGAAGGATTAACGGTTGAGTTTGCACGGCAATGCGGAGCGGTAGCCATTCTTCGTGGACTTCGCGCCTTATCCGATTTTGAATATGAATTTCAACTTGCCTTAATGAACAAAAAGATTGCTCCAGATATTGAAACGATTTTTCTTATGACTCAAAGTCAATTCTCCTTTATTAGTTCCAGTGCAATTAAATGGGCAGCTAGTTTGAATGGGGGGATTTCGGATTTTGTGCCTCCACATGTTGAAAAGGCACTCATCGCGAAATATGCTAATCGGAGCATCGTTAAGTAATGGGGGATAGAATATCCCCTTTGTTGCACAATCAGAAGGTTTTATGGTATCATTATACGGATTTAATAAGGGGGCTTTTACAGTATGTGGACCGTCATTTATATTGCACCCAATAAGTTAATAGCTGAAAAATATAAGACAATCCTCACGAGTGAAGGTATGCTTGTTCAGCTTCGCCCGATTGGCTCAGCCCATCTCGGGGAACATGCTTCAGTCGAAATTCTCGTACCAGAATCTGAGGCGGAAGAAGCGCATGAAATCATCACTGGCGCAATGGGGAGTTAACTATGTTCAAAGATATATTCAGAAAAAAGAAGTATGTTACGATTCAATCTGCTCCGATGCAGAAACTTGGTCCCTCCGATGCTTCTCCGAAAGAGCCAACGACAAGTAAGAAAGAACTGCCCGATGGTCTTTGGGCAAAATGCCCAAAGTGTGGGGAGGTTCTCTTTAACAAAAACCTCGAAGAAAACGCACGGGTTTGTACGAAGTGTGAGCATCATTTTCGGATTTCGGCGAGGGGACGCCTAGCTTTATTGGCAGATGAAAACAGCTTTGAAGAATGGGATGCTGAGCTAGTTTCCCTTGACCCTCTGGAGTTTCCTGGTTATCAGGGAAAGCTTATGGAGGCGATGGAGAAGTCAGGAACGACAGAAGCTGTGTTGACTGGTCAGGCTCTGCTTGATGGGATACCTGTCGTACTGGTCTTTAATGAGGCCGATTTTATGATGGGTAGTATGGGCTCCGTTGTGGGGGAAAAGATTACCCGGGCGATTGAAAAAGCGATTGATTTACGCTTGCCTGTGGTTATATTTTCAACTTCGGGAGGAGCACGGATGCAAGAAGGAATTCTCTCTCTTTACCAGATGGCAAAAACTAGTGCCGCCTTGGGAAGATTAGCTGAAAACCACTTGTTGTATATTTCGGTACTCACGGATCCCACGTTCGGGGGGGTTACAGCTAGCTATGCTTCATTGGGGGATATTGCAATTGCCGAACCTAATGCCTTAATTGGATTTACGGGACCGCGTGTGATCAAGCAGACGATGAGACAAGAACTTCCGGCGGGTGCTCAGACGGCTGAGTTTAACCAAGAACATGGCTTAATTGATCTGATTGTGGGACGTGCTCAGATGCGATCCGTTCTAGCACGGTTGTTACGGTACCATCAGGAAGGGGCTCAGTATGGTGCAACTGTTTGATTTTGAAAAACCAATAGAGCAACTCGTTCAGAAAATTTCGGAACTTCAGAAATTCTCTGCTGATAAGGAAATTGACCTTTCTCAGGAAGTTGCTGTACTTGAAAAGAAAGTGGCCTTTTTAAAAAAGGAGATTTACGGTAACCTAGAGCCTTGGCAGAAAGCTCAGATAGCAAGACATCCAGAGCGGCCTAATTTTTACGACTATATTCCGTTTTTATTTGAAGATTTTATAGAGCTCAAAGGGGACCGGCTTTTTGCAGATGATCGCTCGATTGCGGGTGGGATCGCTCTTTTTCACGGAATACCCGTAACGGTTATAGCTCAGGTAAAGGGGAAAGGTACGAAGGAGAATATCAAGCGTAATTTCGGTATGCCCCATCCAGAAGGATATCATAAAGCGATACGCCTGATGGATCAGGCTGAAAAGTTTGGACGTCCAATCTTGACGTTTATAGATACTCCCGGAGCAGCCTGCGACTTAGCAGCCGAAGAACGAGGACAGGGAGAGGCCATTGCCAGGTGCTTACAAGCGATGTCTGGTTATAGCGTCCCAGTGATCAGTACGATTATCGGAGAAGGCGGAAGCGGCGGTGCACTCGCTCTTGGGGTGGGTAACGCGGTCTTGATGCTTGAAAATTCCTTTTACTCGGTCATTGCCCCGGAAAGCTGTGCCTCTATCCTTTGGAAGGACACGACCAAAGCGAAGGAAGCGGCGGCCGCTTTGAAGTTTACAGCACAAGATTTGCAAAGACTTGGGGTAGCAGATGAAATAGTTCGCGAGCCGCTCGGTGGAGCTCATAAGGACTTAAGACAAACTGCAGATGAATTATCACAGGTCATCTCAAAGTATCTTGTGCGTCTGCGTTCGGAGAAACCGGAAGTGCTGAAGGAAAAACGATATCAAAAATTGCGGGCAATTGGTGTTTACCAAGAAAATTCCAAAAAGACTTTAGGAATTTCAGAAAAAGACTTGACTAAATAGTTAAGTTAATGGTATTATAGCCAAGTCGTCATTCAACGTTTGGCGAACGAATTTGGGCGAGTGGCGGAATGGCAGACGCGTCGGTCTCAAAATCCGATATCTGTGAGGATGTGGGGGTTCAAGTCCCCCCTCGCCCACCACAATAATTTAAACACAGCAATATCAAGGTTTAGTAGAGTTGGTAAGGAATTACCAGCTCTTTTTGGTTTTTGCACTGTTATATTCTTTAATTAGTGTGACCGATAGATTTTTACAGGGCAACGGTTCACGTTCCCTGATAAACAGGAGGTTACACACGATGGCAAGAAACACAACAATACCAAGGAGTAGAGGTCAAGGAAGGAGTGGAAATATAGACCGGTTCGAAGGTGACTATGCTGTTTAATTTACCTTGGAATTTTCAGTCATACTTCTGTTTGAATCATATAATTTATCCAGGATAACTACAGATAGGTACATCCCGAAAATATTTGCGCTAGAAACTGGCAGAAACCAGCCTTCCTTAATCCAAATCAGATTTAGTTTATAACTAATATAATATATTAGGTAAAGCACCAGTATAACCAGGACTTTCCAAATAAATTTAAATCCTAGAAAATACATAAGCATTATTGGAAGAAATAATAGGTGAAAATGTACCCAGAATATCAGGAATCGGCTACTAACAGGATCGGAAAGTAATGTTGTATTGAAATCTTGATGTCTAGTCAATATAAAAAACATATGTGTCAGGATAACACTATTAGGGAGAAATAACCCTAAATAGATATATCCATAGTAGAATAACGGCTTTATACCTCTGATGATTTTCTTATACATTTTTTTTGCTATCCAGAAGTATATAGGTAACCCAACGACAGTCATCCAGGTTTGGTACCAATTATGACTATAGATGCCTAAAGACAGAAATAACTCTTCGATGATGCCATACATCACGGCAAATATAATAAACCAATAATACTTTAAATTAAGAACTGCAATCAAAAGCGCTGTCGCTGATACGGAAGTCTGGGAAAAAAGATTTCCCATAAGCATATCATCAATTGGCATTGGTGGGTTTTTAATTATCATTGGATAATAGGCATACGCATCCATAAAAATAAAGATTGTCGTTTCAAAATGAAGGACAATACCCAATAAAGTTAGGTAAAAGGCAATCGTTAGCCTGCGGTTGTCCACTCTAAGCATAACGAAAATTAATTCAATTATAGTCAAAATGCCTAATAAAACATACCATATTGTGTTAGTCCAAAAGTAACTCATATATTTGACGATACCTCACTCATTACTAAGTGCTAAATATTCGTTCATGCTCTACTCCCAGGGCCTCACAAGCAGTTTAAAAACGTTTAAATATAAATTGTAGGCCGTTATTAGTTTGGATGATTTGG
>DHJG01000204.1:847-3218 GCA_002404215.1 Desulfosporosinus sp. UBA4726 | reverse complement strand
TGAATGGCGTAGTAGATCCATCCACTCCCATTACGGCGTTGGCTACTGCTGGTCAAGTAACTGGTCAGGCAATTCTAACACTTGCAGCGGGTGATGTCATTACGCTTAGAAACGCCTCCGCTACTCCGTTTACACTAACTGCTACGCCCGAGGTTGGTGCACAATTGACTATTGATAAATTAGATTAATTTATTCTATAAGTTAATCTAATCCACAGAATAAATTAGTGTGGTTAAAGTCCCTTGGGGACCCCAAGGGACTTCATTCTTAACTTTTTGTTTTCATGATAAAACTTCCCAATAAATTTGTTTTGAATATATATACAGTAATCATGTTTTAAAAGGAGAGGGAAAATGGAGGGTAATGAAATAAGAATCAGTCTATGCATGATTGTCCGTAACGAAGAGAATACAATTGCGCGCTGTCTTGATTCCGTCAAAGGGGTTCCTGATGAAATCGTAATTGTTGATACAGGTTCCTCAGATCGTACGAAAGAGATTGTCAAAGAATACACTGACAAAATCTTGGATTTTACTTGGATTGAGGATTTTGCAGCTGCTCGAAACTTTGCTTTCAGTAAGGCTACTAAAGATTATATTCTTTGGTTGGATGCAGATGATGTCTTAGCAGATTCTGATCGTGACAAGTTTCTGAAACTGAAGAAAAATCTAGATCCTTTAATGGACGTCGTCAATATGCCCTATCTATTAGCGTTCGACCAGTCTGGCGCAGTTACTTTTAGTTTAAGAAGAAACCGCTTGGTCAAAAGGAGTAAGAACTTTCGTTGGATTGGGGCGGTGCACGAGTATTTAGAGGTGTATGGACCTGTTTTAAACTCTGAAATTTGTGTAACACACAAGGGTACGGCCAGTGATGATTCTGATCGCAACCTGAAAATATATGAGAAGCGCAAGGCAAAAGGAGAATCATTTTCTCCGAGAGATTTATTTTATTATGCCAATGAACTCTATGATCATCAATTCCATAAACGAGCGATTGAAGCTTATCAAGAATTTTTGAATACTAGACAGGGTTGGGTTGAGGATAACCTTTCTGCTTGCGGTAAACTGGCCGAATGTTTTCAGAAGATAGGTGAAAAAGATAAAGAACTGGAATATATCTTAAAATCCTTCGAGTATGCAACCCCGAGAGCTGAGTTTTGTTGTCGCTTAGGTTTTTATTTTCTGGGTGCTAAACAGTATGAGAAGGGGGCTTTTTGGTATAAGCTGGCAAGCAAATTGGAAAGGCCTATTGACTGCTGGGGCCCCATAATTGAAGCTTGTTGGACTTGGTTACCACATTTGCAGTTATGTGTTTGTTATGATTGCCTAGGTAAACATGAGTTGGCCTATGAGCATAATGAGATTGCTAGGAAGTATTGCCCGGAAAATACCCAAATTCTTTATAATAAGAAGTATTTAGAGGGCGTTTTGGGATTGGTAAAGGCTGCCAAAACAGAAGAATTAAATATGGGACTGGCCGATAATGTAGAGGAAAGGGTTGATTAATTTGGCATTAAACTGGCATGAAGACTTTATCGTTCATCTGGCCAGCCTTGTCTGTCCAAAGGTTTACGTTGAACTTGGATTATATCATTGTGCACTTTTCAATCGAATAACTCCCTTTGCTGAGCAATTAATTGGGGTGGATATTAGTGCCGACGCCGGAAATTATATGCAACAATCTTCGAAGACTCGCTTTTTCAAGGGTACAACACATGAGTTTGCTCAAGAAGTAGAGGTTAACCCTCTACAAATCAATATGTTATTCATTGATGCTGATCACTCGAAAGAAGCGGTATTACAAGATTTCAAGGATTTCTTTCCATATGTAGCTCCACATGGTCTCATTTTGTTTCATGATACCCATCCGGGTAATGAGCAGATGATGCAACCAGAATGGTGTGGTACAGCCTATCAAGCAATAGAAGAGTTATTGGGGGAAAGAGGATCATATGAGTTGATGACGATTCCGATTTCTCCTGGTCTAACAATTTGCAGAAAACGTCAGATTCAATTGTCCTGGCAGGAAATGCTATAGAACCCAGATGAACCTTGGGACGAATTAATTTTGCCTTTGAGGAACGGGATTAACTCATGGCTGTGCTCCATAGAAATTCCAAGTGTGATTAAACAATGTGATGGAAAGAGGAGTCAGCCAAGTGGGCGGCTCTTTTCTTTTGGGATTTTTACATGCTCCACTCATACTTTTTGATTCATTCCACCATAACCTATTCCGCCTAGGCTAAATCCGCTAAAATTCATAAATGCTAAATGTAAAAAGGGAGAGCCGTTAAGCTCCCCAGATTATCACTATTTCATAATCCATAATTCAATCTCCTATGGTTATTTACACATTAATAATGTATGTA
>DHJG01000204.1:546-700 GCA_002404215.1 Desulfosporosinus sp. UBA4726 | reverse complement strand
TATTGATTAAGAAAGGAGCAAAATACACTTTATAGCATGCGATATGCCTAAGGGTGAGCCATGCTCCCAATTGCATTAGTTTAAAGGCTCATCAGGAATGCTTCAACTTGATCTGCGGTGCGTTGCCATGTCCAAGTTTGTGCAAACAGATGGC
>DHJG01000204.1:0-289 GCA_002404215.1 Desulfosporosinus sp. UBA4726 | reverse complement strand
GTTAAGTCAAAATTAACCCGATCTTTTAATTGAGTTATGGCCTTTATAAAGTCTGTACCTCCTTTCCAGGTATACCCAGAGGTTGGATCACGCATGATGTAAAAAATATTCTTGCATCCTGTTTGCTCAGATGGTTTAGGATAAGGATGAAATGTCGAAGTGTCGACTCCACCAGAAATAACAGTACTTTCCAAGCCGGTTTCTTGGAGTATGAGTTGGCGGTGCCACTCCGATATTGACATGATTGGGGCACCAATCAGATAGGTCTGTTTAGCAGTTACCGAATCGG
>DHJG01000206.1:528-7222 GCA_002404215.1 Desulfosporosinus sp. UBA4726 | reverse complement strand
AATATGACTATAATAAATATAGCTCTATTGGGGTGACAGGGCACGTGGAGACGGTAGTTCGGATGAATCGTGCTTAAATTCGTATGGGACAAGGGTCCTAGGCGATTTTGATGAGTAGATTTTGAAGGGCAAAAATGATGATAATTAATGTTAAAAACCCGCAAGCCATAGTGTCTAATTTTCATAAAGCCATTCGGCAGGATGTGAAAGAAACCTGTGGATAAACTCCTCGGCGGAAAGAGTCATCACCTTATGCTTACTGTTGTCCTTGTAATCCCGCCATTTGAAGGAAACCGTATCGTTTCCATGCTAACGATGCGTTTGTTGGAAATATGGAGATCAACTGTTTAATTCCGGCGCCGACGAATTTGACCTGCTGCCAGGCCCTTCTCTAAGGATTCATTTTGGTTTCAGAACACTGTTTTTAGGCCTTGTCCAATTTCACATTGCTCGGGTCGGAAAAGGACTCCGAAGTTCGTCTTCGGGGGTCGTCTTTTCCTCCCGAAGGGGACTGGTACTTCCCGCAATATGTCGAATGCCTTTAGGGATTAGTTGATGTCACAAAAATTCACTTAAATTACATTTAGAGATTGCGGGAGGTACATAATGCTGTTTAGATGGATTTAATGGAATTCTATGCTTACATGGTTGAAAGCCTCCATCCCTATGGTATAATATGGCTATATAGGTTAAGTGATCATCGTATTAAAAACACCACCCGAAATATATTGCGTGAAGATATATTGATAAATGGGAGGTGATGATTCTGATGAGAAACACCATAAAGATTGATCCGAAAATGAAAAGAATAGTAAGATGTTCTCAATGTGATAGTCAAAATATTCAGGATTTATTTGAATCAACAGAAGATTGGCTAATGATGAGGAATAGAAGCACGAATGAAATAATTGGAGTCAATTCCAAGATGTATCAAGCGGCATATGATCACTTGTTTTGTACGAATTGTCTCCACAATGGCCCATCAATATATTTTGTAAGGGAAGAGCGATTGAACTGGCTGGAATGTAAATGGTGCAACAAAGAAACTGTTCACACAGAAGGTTCATGGGAAAAATTTTCGGGTCGGTTGAGCTTAGAGTGCTCTAGTTGCCGTGCGTTTAAGGTCTATAAGATTTCTGGAATTAATGAGCTTGAAGTGATCAGCGACATGGGTAAGCCATTCTGAGGGAATGTCAAAGTGGTCGGTACGGGCAGGTTCTAGGACCCTTTGTTTTCCTTGATAATTCGATATTTTGCTCGATGCAGTTACATTACTGATTCCGTTTAGAGTCCAAAGATTGACGGTGCAAGGTGTCCGAATATAGACTGATAAGCTGACCAAAAAGTTAAATGGATATCAGTCAGTCAGTTCTTCCTCTTTGCTACAAGAAAATCCGTGTACAATATAGAGCATTTCAGGAGTATATTTTCTACACCAAGGGAGAACCCACATCAAATTGATGCGAGTATTTATGAACCATGTAGACATGTAATTTTTGCCGCTGATACTGTCAATCACGAGATCTCCACATTCAACGATGATTTTAGAAAAATGTTAACTGAAATTGTAATTAAAAATGAGGATTGTATGATTTTGAAAAGCTGATTGAGAAGTATGACGCTAAAATTAAATCAGTTTTACCAAGTTTATGTCTGGAGTATTATGGTAGTGAGTGTTCGTCACTTGAAGGATAAATTGGTGACTAGGTATGTTTTGTTAATGATGCCGATTTGGAAAGGCTGAGTGTATTTTATCCAGAATTATGATTTTGCACTGAGGAATAGTTCGCCGGATCATTGCCAGATAAGGGAAGGGTGTCCCGGCTTGGTAAAGAAGCTCTGGTGAAGTTAAGTGATTTTCTGAGTGGGATAAATCTCTAGAATCTGAGTTGAGTAGAAACCATTGTCGGTTTATCCGACGTTCTGACGCTTGTATGAGCGTCTTTTTTATTTCTCGTGTAACTCAATGGAGGAATATGACAACTCATGAAGAACACCGTAGAAGAGTGGCGAATTATGGAATGGTTTTTATGTATGGAGAACTCGTAATACGTGTGATATGAGATAGGAGAAATGAATCTAGCTTGGGAGGATACGAAATGACGTTCTTGGAAATGGCTAGACTCACGCTTGAAAAGGCATGCGCACCGTTAACAGTTGATGAGATATGGAATACAGGTCTAGAGTAAGGCTATGCTCAGCAGGTTATGACAACGGGGAAAACGCCATCTCCGACAATCGGGGCCCAGTTATATGTGAATATTCGATTACGAATCCACTTGCCCCGCCCATTCAAAGATGGGGAAGAGTGTCCCAGCTTGGTAAAGAGGATCTGGTGCGGCTAGGTGATTTGGTGGGTGGGTTGAATCGCTAGAATAGAGTTCACGAAAAACTTGTCATTAGAAATTATTGGGGGGATGATTGGATGATCGTCAATGACACTCTAACAATTATAAAACAGCGCAGAAGTATTAGAAGTTTTAGCGATGAACAGATCAAAGTCTTGTTTACCTTCAGGCTGATACATTGCTTTTGATTAAGCAGATCTATATAATATTTATGGAACGATCCGGTAGGTAGTCTGGATGCATTGGTTGTCTTGCCAATGTCAGTAACCTTCCCCCTCTGGATGTCCTTCCCGGGTAATCCCGGATATTTTTTCACTCCTTTTTTAAATTGAACCCTATAACTGAGATTACATTAAGCAACAGTCCCCTTTTTCATTGAGCCAATGTACTAAATACTGATAGAGGGGCTTATTTTTGTACCGTTCGCTTTTACCCAAATAAACTTTAAGTAACTACTCCATTAAAGTGAAATGAAAGGATAAAATTATGGAAAAGGCATTAAATATCTGTAAGGAACGGCCATTAACCTTTGGCGGCATGCTCGTAACAATCGGTATTGTTTATGGTGATATTGGTACATCACCATTATATGTTATGAAGGCGTTAGTTGAAGGAAACGGGGGATTGGGTTCAATTACTAATGAGTTTATATACGGTTCCCTTTCCCTTATTTTCTGGACTATTACATTACTTACCACTATTAAGTACGTTCTGATTACACTCAAAGCTGATAATCATGGGGAAGGCGGCATCCTTGCACTGTATTCACTTATTCGAAAGAGGGGTGCATGGCTAATTGTTCCAGCTATGATTGGGGCAGCAACACTTTTAGCAGACGGTATTTTAACACCGGCAGTTACCGTCACAAGCGCTGTGGAGGGATTAAAAGGGATTCCCGCCTATGTGAATAACTTTGGATCAAGTCAATCAACTGTGATTATAATAACTATAGTTATTCTTTGTTTTCTATTCCTTATACAACGAACCGGGACAGAGATATTAGGACGATTATTTGGACCCATTATGTTTTTGTGGTTTCTTATGTTAGGTGTTCTTGGTGTTGTCCATGTTTTCGGAAACCTGGATATCCTAAATTCACTTTCTCCATACTATGGAATCAAACTGTTGTTGTTTAGTGAACATAATAAAGCGGGTTTCGCGATCTTGGGTAGTGTATTCTTGGCTACAACAGGAGCCGAAGCATTGTATTCTGATTTAGGACATGTAGGAAGGAGAAACATCCACAGAACTTGGCCTTTTATTAAAATTTGTTTACTATTAAACTATTTTGGTCAAGGGGCTTGGTTGTTACAGATCAAAGAAAATCAGGGGCTACAAAATATAATTAGTTTTAATCCGTTTTTTGAACTGATGCCTGGAAATTTTCGGATCATAGGTGTCATCTTGGCGACTTTAGCAGCGATTATTGCTTCCCAAGCCTTAATTACTGGGTCCTTTACACTTGTTTCGGAAGCAATCAAATTAGATTTATTGCCGAGATTAAAAATCTACTATCCAGCACTGTCAAAAGGTCAAATGTATATTCCACTCGTTAATATCCTCTTAATGTTTTCTTGTATCGGAGTAGTTCTATTCTTTCAAACTTCTGCACACATGGAAGCTGCTTATGGGTTAGCGATTACGATTACAATGCTAATGACCACAATCTTGTTATTCAATTGGCTTATTCAGAAAAAGGTATCCAGGCTACTTTCACTACTGGTAGTTATTATTTTTGGAACATTGGAAACTGCTTTTTTCGTTTCGAGTGTTACAAAATTTTTCCATGGTGGATTTGTAACGGCAATGATTGCTGCTCTCATTTTAATGTTAATGATTCTATGGTTTAAAGCCACAAGTATTGAACATGCCGTGACTAAAGAAGTTTCACTGCAAGATTACATTTCTAAGCTTGGGAAGCTTCGGAAAGATGAACATTTTCCGATCTATTCAACGAATTTAGTTTATCTAACCAGCAAATCAAAACTTGGACAAGTAAACAATGAAATTATTTACTCGATTCTAGATAAGCGACCTAAAAAAGCGGAAGTTTATTGGTTTATCAATGTCCAGGTAAGCGATGAACCTTGGACAATGGCCTATACCGTTGAAAATTTTGGAACCGATTATGTTTTTAAAGTTCAACTACGTTTAGGATTTAGGGTTGAACAAAAAGTGAGTAGCTATTTACGACAAATTGTAACAGACCTTATGGAGTCACATGAAATACAAGAACAATTCCAATTATATCCTACACGAAGTGTCAATCGTAACATTGGGGATTTCTGCTTCGTATTAGTTCGTGAAGAACTGCCGAATGAAACTGACCTTCCTGTCTATAAACGACTAATTATGCAATTTAAACTTGGCATAAAGAAAATTACTGTTTCTCCCGTAAGTTGGTTTGGGCTTGAAACCACTGATGTTAAAATTGAATACGTTCCCTTACGGTTAGGAACCACAAAGCAAATCAAACTCAAGAGAGAAACCATATAAGAACAAAATTCAATTTTGGATGAACCTTCTATGTGCTTCATCCCATTAACATATATACTCAATTGAAGATAAACAAATCCATTTTGCAGAAAATTCCGAGACAATTGAACTCCAGCTTTTAATAATCTCCAGCTGCGCATGATAGACACAATGGCTACAAAGCCATTCCCGCTGACGCATTTTAACACGAAGTATTCAAGCATATATAGTATATTCTTTGAATTACAAACGAGAATGAAATATAGCTCTTTCATCGTGACAGGGCATGTAGAGTGCGTGGTAGTGCTATATTTGGGTTGAGTGGAAGTCCTGGTATGAGCGGGGTGTAGAGTAGAGTAGGATGTTCTTTTTATTGTGACAGGGTGTGAGGGGAAATATATTTGATTTCATTTCTACTGCCAGGTCGAAACCGCTCTTTTCATCAAAGAAGCAACCGACAGTATGAAGAAGCCCTATTTGCTTAAAAGGTTTGATCCGGAGGAAACAAATAAAGACCTAGAAGCAGTTGGATTGCTGGATTTCAATGAGCTATTCGAACATGATAATATCCGGTTCCCATTGACCCATACCTGGGCCTGTCCCAGAATGGACAACGTTGTCCATTCTGGGACAGGCCCAGGTATGAGCTCGTCACACTCTCAAGCGGGATCTGGAGCAGGAAACCGGAAAGAAGCAGGCAGAGTTGGAAAAATCAAAGATAGGGCATCTTATAAGACCGTCGAAAAGATGAGCAAACGACTTACGGATGTGCTCGGGTCGGAAAAGGCCTCCGAAGTTCGTCTTCGGGGGTCGTCTTTTCCTCCCGAAGGGGACTGGTGCTTCCCGCAATTTGTCGAATGCCTTTAGGGATTAGTTGATATAATAAAAATTCACTTGAATTACATTTAGAGATTGCTGGAGGTACATAATGCTGTTTAGATTGATTTAATAGAATTCTATGCTTACATGGTTGAATGCCTCCATCCCTATGGTATAATATGGCTATATAGGTTAAGTGATCATCGTATTAAAAACGATGATCGAAAACATCAATCCGATGAGAAATATCAGAGTTGTATTAATGAGATAAGACGGAGCGTGAGAAGTGAAGGAGCTTATCAACCTTAAGATCGACTACGCCTTTAAGCTAATTTTTGGCAAGGAGGGGAATGAAGCGATCCTTATAGCATTTCTTAATGCCGCGCTGAAGTTACCACAGGAACGTCGGATCGAAGATATGATCATGAATCCGGAATTAAACAAAGAATACAAAGAGGATAAGAAATCCATTCTGGATGTTCGAGCTGTGACAATCGAAGGAATTCAGATCAATATAGAAATCCAGTTAAGCAATCAATATGACATGGAGAGACGTTCACTGTATTATTGGGCGGAAATGTACTCCCGGCAGATGCGAGAAGGGATGGCTTATAAGGAGCTGGCGAAAGCAGTTACGATCAACATCCTTGATTTTAACTATTTGAATCAGACAAATAATTATCATAGCGTATTTCATCTTTTCGAAGATGAGGAGAAATTTCAGCTCACGGATGCCTTGGAGATGCACTTCATGGAGTTGCCTAAACTAATCTCAAAATGGCGACGAAGGGAAGTTAGCCCTTGGGAGAGTGTTTTAGTGCGATGGTTATTGCTTCTGGAAGGTTCGGAAAATCAGGAAATCTTAAAAACACTGGAGGAGATTGCAATGCAAGATCCCGTTTTGCATCAGGCTATGGCCGCCTGGGAGAAAACAAGTGATGATCCCAAAGTCCGCGAAGAGTACTTTGCGAGGCGTAAGGTAGTTTTAGATGAAATGGCGGCTGTCAGGGAAGCAGAAATTCGGTTGAGAGAAGCTATGCAGAAAGGTAAGG
>DHJG01000206.1:0-376 GCA_002404215.1 Desulfosporosinus sp. UBA4726 | reverse complement strand
GCGAAAAATCTTATTGACTTGGGAATGGAGATTTCAAAGGTAGCAAAAGCAACAGGTATGACGGAAGAAGAAGTTAAACGGCTAAAAGTATGAGCGTTGATAAAGCGTAACACTAGTAATGAAAATAAAGAACCAGAGATGAGTAAAGGAGCTATCCTAAATATTGGGAAGCTCCTTTAAACGTTCTGGAGGTTTTCGTCAAGTCGTTGTTTGATTTCAACCAGAAAGTTACGTGCTCGGGTCGGAAAAGGCCTCTGAAGTTCGTCTTCTGGGGGACTGTACTTCCCGCAATTTGTCGAATGCCTTTATTATTCGTTCATTGGCAAATGGGGATTTTACCCTGGACTGGATGATGGGAGCCGGATGAATTGAGAGG
>DHJG01000077.1:6948-7568 GCA_002404215.1 Desulfosporosinus sp. UBA4726 | reverse complement strand
CCCTTATAGGTTAAGAAGACGAGCATAAAGACCGGGATCACTTCGACAACGCTAAAGATTGTTCCGAGTAATAGCCAATAAGCGGGAAAGCCAATCCAAAAATAATGATGCCCGGTTCCAAGGAACCCTGCGACGACAGTCAGTGTGGCTTCCAGGTAAAGCCAGCGTTGCATCTCCTGCTTAGTCGCGATGCCCGATAAAACGTAAAAGTAACTGATAAAGCCGGCGGTTGTTAGTTCAAAGGCAAGCTCTTCCCAGAGATGAACTACCCAAAATTTGATCGCTTCATCAGCTATAGGGTTTTGATAGATCAGTACATTTGGAAGGAGGAAAAGGAAGAGTAAGCATACACCTGAGGTTGTGATGGCAGCTGCAGGCGTGATTCTAGACTTTGCTAAGATCAAGGTTCGCAGTAAGTTGTAGGCCTCTAAGGCAATGCTCAACGAAATGCCCAGATAAATAAGAGGAAGTCCTTCAAAGAATTCTCTGCCGTTTCCAATCCGAAGACTCAGTGTAGCATATAGGGATAAACTAAAAAGAAGAGCGATCCAAAATTGCCAACGCGCTAGGGCCTTTGAATAAAGATCTGATTGAACTTCTTCCACGACTGAATAATAGGC
>DHJG01000077.1:3715-6840 GCA_002404215.1 Desulfosporosinus sp. UBA4726 | reverse complement strand
AAGGGAATAGGTGAAGGGAGGTCGGGAATAATCAGGTCCGCTGCTCCCATTAAAGCGACAAGTCCTTGTAGCGCGAAAAAGGATACAGCAACAAGGCAATATCTTCGGGAAATTTGTTGTCCATAATAAATCGTCGCTTTGGAAGGGCGGGGAGTCGTTGTGTCTTTCTGTTTTTGGTGACGAAATAAGTGATAAATCCAGTGAATAGGTTTCATGTGCTTTCTCCTGATTTGCGTGCCTTTGGAGGCCAACCGAGTGTGGGTATTTTATCAATATAGTTAAAGTATTGGACTAAGTTCTGTGCTTCCTCCGGGCTTACCTTTGGGTGAAGAAGCTTATGATTTGGTCTCATAACAGGAGGGTTTGCAAAAAAGTTTAGGAGTTCCTTAGAAGATCGTTTGCTTACGATATGCGTCATATCTTCTCCATTATATCCGCCGTTCCCGAAGACAGTGTGACAGCTGATACAGTTGTAAGCCTGCCACACCTGCTTACCTTGGGTCGCTGCTTCGGGCATTGAATACGGAAGCTGAACAGATTGCCAACTTAAGAAGGCAAATCCTCCGAATGATAAGGCACTAAGAATCATAAAGCTTCTTAACTTCATGGTTGCACCTTCCGTTTTAGGTTATTTTTAACAACTATAGTATTAACCAAAACAAAGGGTGTTTTATTCAACTGTCGTGTTTACATAGATACTTTATCTTTGGACAAACTGTTCTTGAGGTGATAATAGTGCCGAGACATGATGGTAATAAAGATAAGAATGAAGAGTTAAAGAAAATGAATTTGACAATCCAGAATATCCATAAAAATGAAGAGTTTTTAGCAGAAAATGCAGGAGAGCTTACCCCTCACCAACTCAAGGATGTTAAAGCACATCTGGCATCGAAGAAAAAACACCTTGAAGAAACGGATGGGACAATTAAATAGGAGCTTAAGGCTCCTTTTTTTGTTTATAAATAATGCAAAGAAATATGTAATATGTAGAAAAATTGAAGCCTCAGGTTCCCTGTGAGGTCCTAAATATAAAAATATAATAAGAGGGATATCTTTCGACATCCCTCTTATCTCTAATCTGTCACTAACCCTTGGTTAGAAATAAATTAAATTTTGCTACCACCCTTAAGGTGTTCCTCTGCAAATTGAATCATACGTTTGGTCATTTGGCCGCCAACAGAACCATTTTCACGACTTGTACGATCCCCACCCAATTGAAGGCCCATTTCATTTGCTACTTCATATTTGAATTGATCCAATTGTTGTGAAGCTCCTTTAGCCGCCGGTGTGTTAGTACTTCTTTCTCCTGCCATAATAGGTACCCTCCTTCAAATTTTTGATTTGTGTAGTGGAACATTCTTATTATGTGTTGGTTAGTAATAATTAATCAGGTAATTATTGCTATGACTGCCAAGACTTCCTTTTCTGGAAGACTCTATAAAATGTTTGATTTTGTTTTGTGTAAGGATTAAAATGAAAATAGCATAACATACGTGAAAGAGGGCATTGGAGGCCGTAATAAATGAACTTTAAGATGAAGGAACCAGTTAACACCTGGACACATTTTATTTCGTTTGTTGGAGCGATTATTGCATTGGTATTTCTTATTAGCATGAGCAAAAATAGTGTTCCTAAACTCATCGTTATGACGATTTATGGGCTTAGCATGATTGTTCTTTATGGGGCTAGTTCGGCTTATCATTGGGCTCTGACCACACCCCATAATGAGCTTATCCTGAAAAAAATAGATCATATTTCTATTTACTTTTTAATTGCAGGCACCTATACTCCAGTTTTTTACTATGGGCTTACAGGAACATGGCGTTGGGCGATGCTTGCTGCCGTCTGGACATTAGCCATTGTCGGGATGGCTTTGAAAATTTGGTTTATACACGCACCCCGTTATGTTTCGGCTATCTTTTATGTCTCACTTGGCTGGATTGCGTTGATTCCGTTTTTACAACTTATTAAACATTTACCAATAGAAGCAATAATTCTCATGGCTGGAGGCGGAGTGGCCTATACTATGGGTGCGGTTATATATGCTACCAAAATCTTTGATTTCTTTCCGAAACGCTTTGGTTTTCATGAAATCTTCCATCTGTTTATTGCAGTCGGGAGTATTGTTCATTTTATTATGATACTCATTTATATTGTGCCGATGACATAGTTTCTTTTGGCATCTGAAGATCTGGCGTTAGTTAGGTTTTCTTTAAGAATCGTCCTCAGTGCAACATGCTATCGCCTCTTCTGGGGTGTAATCGCCGTAGACTAGTTTCATTAATCCAGGATAATAGGTGTCAAATGCTTGAACGCCGTTCCAAACGATATTTAGGATCTGTTCTTTAGAAGGTTCTGTATCTATGAGATCAAGGAACGTACGATACCGAATCTCACCGTTATCCATATCCATTTCAAAATTACCGTTGACGAGTTCATAATTAACACGACTCATAAAGTCACACACTTTGAGGCGCTTGAAATATGGGATTTTTTGACTGATATGAGTGTTGCAAAGTAAAGATTCTTGCTCTTCGTCAACAAGAAAGAAAACATGAAAGTTAGTGTTAATACCATGAAAATCAAGTTTGATGATTTCATTCTTGGTATCTGAATTAAATTCCCAGCCATCTTCTAATAGAATATTATGGAGCACACGAAACAAAGACATGGTTACCATCCTCCTATATTATGTGTTTGTTAGCTAACAGATTCTACGTGGATAGGTCAATTCCTTCCCGCGATGAAGGCTAGTCGAAAAATACTTTATTGATAAGGATTTAGAAAACCCATTTGGCTTAAGCCTCTATGCTTAATATCCCCTAAAAAATCAATGTCGAGTCAATTCCAAAGGAAAGCTACGCGTCATGTCTTCTGAGTTAGCAAGAAAGCCTCATTGCGGACATTAATCGTTCAAAAAGCAGTCAAATAGATGTGACTGTTTTTTTTAACTTTTAACAATAAAATACTACTTTTAGATACATTTAGATGAATTAAATTCTGAGTGCTTCTGTTTGTCCGAGTTCGATCGATGCACTTGAATCGGGAAAAGAAATGATTTGAGTATTTAGGCTAGGGCATGCTATAATTAGTTTTTATCCGATGAGTAATCGTCACTAAGGCTT
>DHJG01000077.1:0-3660 GCA_002404215.1 Desulfosporosinus sp. UBA4726 | reverse complement strand
ATGATGAAGTTTATACTTCTTCGTTTAGTAAGTTTTCAATATCAGTTAAAGACTAATCTATGAATTGCGAATAAGATGGATGATAAAAGTTAAGTTAAGGAGTTAATAACATTGAACCAAACGGATTTAAGATCAGAAATTAATTCACGTAAAACTTTCGCCATTATTTCTCATCCGGATGCAGGTAAAACGACCTTGACTGAAAAATTGCTTCTCTTTGGAGGGGCCATTCGCGAAGCAGGTTCGGTTAAAGCGCGAAAAGCGGAACGTTATGCCACGTCGGATTGGATGGATCTTGAGCGACAGAGGGGTATTTCTATTACTTCGAGTGTTCTCCAATTTAAGTATCAGGGATTAGTGATTAATATTCTAGATACACCGGGACACCAAGATTTCAGTGAAGACACCTATCGAACCTTAACGGCAGCTGATAGTGCAGTGATGCTGATTGACGCTGCTAAAGGGGTTGAGGCTCAGACGAAAAAACTCTTTCATGTCTGTCGCCAACGGGGAATCCCCATTTTTACTTTTGTAAATAAATTTGATCGTTATGCGAAAGATCCCTTTGACTTAATGGATGAAGTGGAAAAGGTGCTGGGAGTTGAATCGTATGCGATGAATTGGCCAATCGGGATGGGCTTGGATTTCAAAGGTATTTATGATCGACAGACAGGTCAGGTCGAGCGGTTTATGGATGGGAGTAGTAAATCCAGTTCTAAGCCACCTGTATCCGGTGCGCTTAGCGATCCACTGGTACAAGAAGGCATTGGAGAAGTTCTTCTCAACAAGCTTAAAGAGGAAATTGAACTTTTGGATATGGCTGGAAATACCTTCTCGCAGGAACGGGTGGATCGTGGAGAAGTGACACCTGTGTTTTTTGGAAGTGCGCTTAATAACTTCGGTGTTCCAAATTTTCTGCATGGTTTTTTAGAATTAGCACCTTCCCCACAGCCTCGAAGCACGAATATGGGGGATCTTGATCCGGAAACTCCTAGCTTTTCTGGGTATATCTTTAAAATACAAGCCAATATGAATGCTCAGCACCGCGACCGAATCGCATTTATTCGGATTTGTTCGGGTCGGTACGAACGAGGCATGACTGTGGTTCATACACGTTCCCATCGTCGACTTCGACTTGCTCAGCCTCAACAATTGTTTGCTCAGGAGCGGACGATTCTCGATGAAGCATTTGCGGGCGATATTATTGGGGTTCATGATAGTGGACTTTTACGAATTGGGGATGTTCTCACCGAAAAAGATGGGCTTCAGTTTGAAGCGATGCCATTCTTTAGCCCTGAAAATTTTGCCCGTATTAATATTGCGAATGCTTTAAAGCGAAAGCAGTTCATTAAAGGAATTCAGGAATTACAGGAAGAGGGAGCCATTCATGTCTTCAGAGATCTCCATGTGGGAGTGGAGGCACCAATCATCGGTGTTGTCGGCCAATTACAATTTGAAGTGTTAGAATATCGTTTGCGTGAAGAATATGGAGTTCAAGTTGATATTCAACACCTTCCGTTCGAAATCGTGCGTTGGGTTGAAAAAGATGAAAAGACGATTAAGCTTTTGACAGAGTCTAGCATGAGTACGGTAGTGATGGATAAAGATGAAAATTATGCTGTTTTGTTATTAGATGAATGGAAGGCAAAATGGTTAAGCGACCGTTATGAGATCGCATTTCATCTGCAGCCTCAGGAGCTTGCGATGACTGTAAAATAGCAAAGTCTCTATAGAAATTAAGTGAAAGTCCGGAGAAATTCCGGACTTTTTTTAACGTCTAAAAATTTTAAACTAGTACAAGATATTTAAAAACTATGCCAAAGTATTATCAGACTCCATAATAGGATTTAGAGGTAAACGTTCGATCTAAGAGGATGTTTCCGCCGATGGAGTCCCCAAATTCACCATTAATGAGAATACGCACCCCGCTAATTCCAGGGATTTGAGTCATTGACCAAACAATCGATTGAATGGTTATATCCTCCTCTAAGGCGCCCCCGTGGAAATCATCTCGGATATCTCCACTAAAGTCAATTGTAGCGATGCTATCTTGAATAGTTATGGAAAGTATCTTTGTTTTCGGGGAAAGGGTAGGCGTGAGTGTGCCCGACCGTGGGCCTTGAATGAGTTCCGCTAAGACAAGGTTTGTTTTTTTGCTGAGGCCTAGTTTTGCCCAGACTGAGCTGCTAAGTTTATGTTCCTCTGAAACAAGGCCATCTAAATTATCGCTTGAAAAATATAGCTTATAGGAATCATTGCTAGCCGATGGGGGGCCTTCTTGCTGTGCTACCATTGGTGCGCTTTCCCTTACACCCATAGGATAGGTATTAAAGTAACGTTCAATGCCTGTACTTACGGCGACAGCGACTGAATCTCGGTACTCGTCTGACATTAAAAGTTTCCTCTCCCGCGGATTAGAGATGAATCCAACTTCGATGATCACAGCGGGCATTTTCGATTGATTAATAAGGTAATAGTCACCGGCTTTGGCTTTGCGTTTGTTATCGGATTGAAGCTGAGTGAGTTGTTCTTGGATTAGTTCTGCCAGTGCTTTTCCTGGCGAAGATTTTAGATGATAATAGGTTTCCATTCCATAAGTATTCCGTTGAGGGTAGCTGTTTGTATGAACGCTTATAAATAAATCTGCGTTATTTTGGGTTGCTAATTCAGTTCTTTGGTTTAATTCTGCTCGTTTAGCCATACGCCCTCGAACAAATCCGGGGAGGAAGAAATCCTTGTCCACCTCACGCGTCAGAATGACTTTACACCCTTTAGATTCTAAAACCTTGCGTAAACGTAGAGAAATATCTAAATTTATGTCTTTTTCTTTAAGTCCTGAATTTTGTGCTCCAGGGTCAGCTCCACCGTGGCCAGGGTCGATGACAATCACTTTATTTTGAAGATCATTTGAGAATACAGAGGCTAAGCTTAGTGACCCTGCTCCAATCAATAAAATGAGCAAGGCAATTAGAACACCCAAAGACCAAGTTTTTCGAACAAGTACAATGATCGGCCGCTGAAACACTCTGCCGCACGCTCCTCTCATGAGAGTTTATCTTTTATGTATATTACGAGAATGAGTCTCGTAAACATAAATTTAGAAAAAGAATTAGGATTACTTTAAAAAAATAGTCTAAGGAAGGATGGCGGTATATGGTTTGGCTTATAGTTTCGATTCTAGTGGTTTTATTGAATATTCCATTTGGGTATTGGCGAGGAAATGTTAAGAAGTTCTCTTGGCAATGGTTCCTATCCGTTCATTTTCCGGTACCGGTTATCGCTTTCCTACGTATTCGCTTAGGTCTTGGATGGGAGTTAATAACGTATCCAATACTTGTAGGATCTTATTTTAGTGGGCAATTTATTGGTGGGAAGTGGCATCGAATTTGGAAGAGGTCTATGAAGGTTAGCAGTTGTCTGTTTAACGATATACTCAGGAGTTATTGGATTATTATTATATCTCGCAAAACGTAGTGAATGACATTACTTGGTAGGGTTTATTCGGTTTAGCATAGAGATATCGCTTACTTTTTTAGATACTATTAAAAGGTGAATAATAAATCTATACTTATGAAATAATAGTTGACATCATAGACTCAAAATGGTACTATGACTGAGCGCCACAAAGACGCACTGCGAGTGAAAAAGCGAGAGGTTGAA
>DHJG01000015.1 GCA_002404215.1 Desulfosporosinus sp. UBA4726 | reverse complement strand
TCCATGCAAGGTACAAGTATGACGGGTAATCAAGGGTCCATGCAAGGTACAAGTATGACAGGTAATCAAAGTTCCATGCAAGGTACAAGTATGACAGGTAATCAAGGGTCCATACAAGGTACAAGTATAATGTCAGCTTTTATGCAAAAATTAAATGGAATATCAGGTGCCTTCCGTCAATTCTTTGGTATGTAACATTTGAACCTTTAATAGTTATTTAAAACCATAAAACCCTATTAAGGAGTGTCTTTTATAGAAACACGGGTGTAGGAGGACGATCGGTCTTCCTACACTCGTTTGTAATATCATTCAACAATTGATCAACCGTGCGCTCTCTCCCGCAGGGACAATGTTCATACGGTTTCCCCATTCTCAGATTTACCAAAACATAAAATGACCACGGAGATTAACCGACAAGGTTAGACCCCCATGGGTTTTGTATTATATAGTTCTATACTTGACAATAATTTGTATTTCGCTGCTTCTTAAAAATAAGTTCATCAACTTATAATAAATTGATAAATTTCTTCATCACAAATTTACTTTGTGATGGGATGGCGCGCGTTATTATTCAATTGGACTTCAGCACAGGAGTAGTGTCGGGTTGATTGTTATAGCCCTTGTTTCTGCCGCTGTTCTGACTTTGCCAAGGAGTATCATGAAAAAGAAAACTCGCTTACGCAAAGCTGAACATCAGGGTATTAGGTGGGGAGTTTACCCCACCTGAAGTGGAGAACAGGGCACTATTCTGCTCAAGCCAGAGCCCATATAACCTATCTTTTCGAAGATGTCGTCCGTAGTCCGTAGTTAGCTTTGCCCGAAAGACCGAGCGGGAAGCTCGCGGATCAAACACAACCAGCTTCAGTACTTCAGTATAGGAGATAGTTTTCTAATAAGAGGCTGGTCGAGGTTGAAAGTTGCCTTGACTAGCCTTTTGTTTTCCAGCCTTAGCATTAATTTTTACGGTAATATAAAAGAGGTTATCATGGTTCTAATGTCGAAAAAGAAACTACATAAAAGCAAACGGAGAGAATCACTTATCTAGTATGGCTGTGGCCACGTCAATGGTCGATCTAAGAGATCTTATAAAGAGGAGCTCTCCCATCTAGAAGCAATGAATAGAATCGTAGCGGATAAAAGCCAACATTTTGATCCAGATGTGGTAGAAGCTTTTTTAGAATGTGAAAAGAAACTTCTGGCGATCACTTAAGAAGAGGGAGTTTTTTCCTAATGAGTAAATTATGGTTGCTAATAGCTATGGTAGTTACGGGGATAATTTATGCAGCGGTACTCTTGTATTTTATGCCGATGCCGTTATCCAGCAACACTTTTTTGCATTGCATCCTATTAGGAGCTTTGTTTGGGGTAACGAATTTTATTGTGGCTGTTCTGTATTATAGAAGGCATGAGAAACTAACAAGCATAAACCAGCAGTTGAAGTCTAGCCTAATGACGGATAGCTTAACCGGACTTCTAAACCGAAGGGCTTTTGATCAGGCTATTGAAGATGTTGATGATCGTGGTTTATATTCTATTATATTTATCGATATTGACAACTTCAGGGATTTTAACAATCACTTTGGCCATGATATTGGGGATAATGTACTCAAAAAGGTAGGAGAGACCATTAAAGCCTGTGTCCGCGCGAGCGACCGTGTTTATAGATATGGTGGAGAGGAAATAACTATAATTTTAATGGACTGTGATAAAAAGAACGCCTTAAAAATGGCCGAAAAAATAAGGTCAGAAATAAGTCAACTTGATCATCAAGCATATCCCCAGATAACTGTTTCCTTGGGCGTTTCAAGTTATCCGGACGATGGACGATATATTCACGATGTTATTATTGCTTCAGATAGAGCGCTTTTAAAAGCTAAACAAAGTGGTAAGAATTGCACCATATCCTGTTAGACTTTAGTCAGTTGGATGAAAGGATATCAGTGAATTCATTCAGCTTGAGCTGAACAAAGAGCCTCAGCTGGAGACTCTGCTCTACGAAGCTTAGCAAAAATACAAGAAGTGCTTGAAATTTTCGATACAGATAAGTAGACGGGCCCTTTTTATTCGGTGGCTTGCGCCACTTAGATAAGTTCAACTAAACGTTCGATGGAGTTAAAACTCCAGCTGAAGTAAGTTTCCTTTACCTGGTTGTTGGAGTTAAGAAATATTATTTTTCCATAATTATAGGAGGTGACCGGCTTATAGAAAAAAATTATTGTGTTTATCTCGTAATATTTAGACTTAGAGGACATTCTTTGTCCTTCTTGTCCTCTGGTAGTGGCTTGTTCGTGGATTGTAATCAATGAGTCCTTGGCCCTACGGTTTAATCTTGTTTGATTCATCTGAAAACGAAATTATTTAAAGAATAGGAGATGATGGTTGTGAAGAAGAATAAAAAGTCGATAGTGTTTGTAGCTCTAATTTCTATTGCAGTGTTAAGTCTAGCTGGTTGTGGCAGCCAAGCAAATCAGGGTATGATGAATAATGGCAGCGCGACCCAATATATGACGAGCAATACAACTGGAATGATGGACGTTTTAAGTTCGTCGGATAATCGCCAGTCCATGGTGAAAATAATGGGGTCTCCACAAATGATGCCCGT
>DHJG01000157.1:16754-25208 GCA_002404215.1 Desulfosporosinus sp. UBA4726 | reverse complement strand
CGTTGTCAATGACTAATTTACTTCTTCCAAATCCTAAACCACCGTGTGCTCGCACGCTCTAGTATTGTGTTTCGCGGCACTTGGATATATTAACATTTGATCACTCTCTTGTCAACAACTATTTGTGTTTATTTATACCCTTGATATTTTTCTGAATGCAGATACAGAACTGCTCGTGCTTAACGGCAGTCTGTATCTCATTTTACTCCTACTAATTGAATCTTATGAGATAATAGTTTTTCTTCCCACGACGGATTACAAGATACTTTCCATCTAAACGCTCCAGCTGAGGAACCGTTGTTTCCACATCCGTATGCCGAACATCGTTAATATAGATCGATCCGCTCACTATTGCCTCCCTAGCTTGACGTTTAGAGGACACTACACCGCCTTCGATCAACAAATCAATAAGCCCTATTTCGGAGTTTTCGATCGTTGCCGAAGGCACATCACTAAACCCCTCTTCAATTTCTGCAGCAGATAGATTTCTGAGACCTCCTCCGAAAAGCGCACCTGATATTTTTTGCGCTCGTTCAAGAGCTTGTTGTCCGTGAACCAACTGTGTCACTTCTATTGCTAAGGCCCGTTGAGCCCTTCTTTGTTCAGGTTCCTTTTCTACTTCTTCTGCCAGCTCGTTAATAGCTTCTATAGACAAGAATGTAAAGTATTTCAGAAATCTAACAACATCCCGGTCATCAGTGTTCAACCAAAATTGATAAAATTTATACGGCGACGTCTTTTCTGCATCCAACCAAACTGTTCCCGATTCGGTCTTGCCAAATTTCACGCCGTCACTTTTCGTGACTAGCGGCATTGTTAAACCATACGTTTCTTTCACTTGATTGCCTGAAGTCCGTCGAATCAAATCAATTCCCGCCGTAATATTGCCCCACTGATCACTTCCACCGACCTGCATCTCGCAACCGTACACTTCATTGAGCTTTAGAAAATCATACGATTGTAAAATCATATAGCTGAATTCGGTATAGGATATTCCTTTATTCATACGAGCTTCGACTGAGTCTTTGGCTAGCATGGTCCCTACCGGAAAGTTCTTGCCGATGTCCCGCAGGAATTCAATCACCTGCAGAGAAGCTAACCAATCATAATTGTTTGCTACAATTGCTGGGCTTTCTATGGTTTCAAAATCCAAAAAAATTCCGAGCTGCTTTTTAATCTTGAGAGCCCATTGTTCAACAACCTCTTTAGGATTCAATATCCGCTCCGCTACCTTACCGCTGGGGTCGCCAATTAATCCCGTACCTCCACCCACCAAGGCAATAGGTTTATGTCCCGCTAGTTGGAACCGTTTTAACACCAAAATAGGAAGCAAACTTCCAATATGTAAGCTATCAGCAGTTGGGTCAAATCCACAATATAACGTCACCGGGCCCGTAGCCAATCTTTTACGCAATGCCAACTCATCTGTATGTTGATATACAAGTCCTCGGTCCTGCAATTCCTTGAAAATATCCATGTTCTTCATCCTCCTTCGTTTTACTTGAAATCTTGGCGAACTGATATCCTACCGAATGGTAAGATATCAGTTCGCGTGACATAAATGTGCCTAAACTTATCCGTTGCAAGTCTAATTTTAATTCAGCGTACAACGAATAAGTCCCCCAACACAAGGTTGAGGGACGAAAAAACTTCCGCGGTACCACCCACATTGATGCCATTGTTCCTTTTTAAAAAACAGACATCCAGCTTCATCAGCGCTAACGAGCTGACCCGAGAGTTTTAACTCTAGTCATGAGGTGTAACCCTTGGCTTCCGGATCGGCTTGCACCCACACCGACTCTCTGTTGCCTTCTGCCAAGTTTCTTCTCAATCATTCCATTTACTATCTGTGCATAAGCCTATTATATCTACATAAGCTATGTTTATAAGTATTATACCGTGTCTAAGTCAAGCTCGCAACTAATGCGATTTATTCCTTTTAGTCCCATCCTTAAGATGGATTTACTTACAATTGTCGAAGTATGGTATAATTCAAGAAATTAATAATTTCAGCCTACCTCATTCTTTTTACTTAATAGGAGGTACCAATTTATGCCATCATCCCGAAAACCAACGGGACCTAAGCGTCAAAAGCGCTCATCTAAAGGTCGGATCGTTCTCTTGTCCATAGCGGGTATCATTGTGATCATTATGATTGGCGGACTAATTTTCATTGGGATAGCTGCGGCAGGTACTCCCAAATGGAATCCTAGTGACCTCGCTAACCAAAAACAAACATCCTATGTTTATGACAAGGATAACGTCCAAATTGCTCAGTTACATGGCAGCGAGAACCGTCAAGTTCTACAGTCTTCAGAAATTCCAGATCTTGTTAAGAAAACCTTCGTCTCAGTTGAGGATAAACGCTTTTACGAACACTTTGGTGTCGATCCCATTCGGATTCTCGGATCCGCGCTAAACGACCTTCGCTCGGGAAGTTTAAAAGAAGGGGCGAGTACCATTAGTGTTCAACTTGCTAGGAATGCCTTTATTGAAAATCCTACTGGCGGAGGGTTTACTCGTAAGATTCAAGAAGCTATTCTTGCTTTCCAACTTGAACATGAATACACCAAAGATGAAATTCTCACGTATTATCTCAATAAAATTTTTCTTGGTGAATCCTCCTTTGGCATCCAAGCCGCTGCCAAAACCTACTTTGGCGCAAGTCTTAAGGATTTAAAACCTGTTGAAGTTGCCATGTTGGCGGGTTTACCACAAGCTCCAAGTCAATATAATCCCTATGTTCATCCTGAAGCCGCCAAAAACCGACGTACTATCGTTCTTGGAGTAATGCGGGATGCTGGGCTCATCTCCTCCCAAGAGTATACCGAAGACAAAGATGCTCCTTTTACCTATGTCGAAACCATGAAGACGACCCTCGGTGGAGCCCAAAAAACAGCCTTAACCGATACCAACTACAAGTTCCCCTATTTTGTCGACTACGTTATTGAAGAACTGGAAAGAGACTACAATTTAAAACCTGAACAAATTTTCAGTGGAGGATTAAAAGTTTACACGACCGTTAATCCTAAAATCCAGAGTGCTATGGAAACTGCGTTTGCTGACTCGTCTAATTTCCCCAAAGGAATTGGTGACACGAAAGTTCAAGGCGCCATGACTGTCATTGAGCCCTCGACTGGTGCGATTCAGGCAATGGTTGGCGGACGGGACTATGCGACTGGTGGCTGGAACCGGGCCTGGCAAACCAATCGACCGCCCGGATCAACGATCAAACCATTGGTCGTCTACGGACCAGCCATTGAGAAAGGCGGGTATTTTCCCGGCACCGTTCTTGACGACATGCCTGTGCACTACGGAACCTACACCCCGACTGATTTTGACACAATTGATAAAGGTTGGAAAGGCCTTATTACCATGCGTTATGCCCTTGAAGACTCTGTCAATGTCTATGCAGTCAAACTGTTGAACCTCATTGGGGTCGACTACGGCTGGACGTTTGGTAAAGATAAACTTGGACTTCCTCTAGAAGAAAGAGATCGAAATTTGACTTTGGCCTTAGGTACTCCAAGCGTATCCACGCTGGACATGACCTCTGCTTATGGGGTTTATGCCAACGATGGTGTTAGCGTCACCAATCACGCAATAGTAAAAATCGTGGACGCCAAAGGAAACACCGTGTACCCTAAAATCACAAAAACCCGCGTAATGAAAGAAACTACGGCCTATATTATCAACGATATGTTACGAAGCGTAGTGACTGACGGGACAGCCATTAGTGCCCAAATCGGCAACTGGGCTGTTGCTGGTAAAACCGGTACCACCTCGTTGCCTAATACGGCTAAATATGCCAATAAATCCGGTAATCCGGATGCCTGGTTTGCCGGCTATACTCCGAGTTATGCCGGGGTTGTTTGGATGGGTTACGATATAGACAACGACGGGCAACACTATTTGCGAAGTGTCTATGGTGGTAGCTACCCCGCCCAAATATGGAAAGAAGTTATGACGGCTGCTCTTGAGGATCTCCCTGTCCAAACTGAGTTCACACAACCCTCGGGGATTGTCAGGGGTTCCTTTGATATGAAATCAGGGTTACTCCCCAGTAGTTTAACCCCCGCCAAATTTGTAGGGAGCGAGATCGCTGCCCAAGGAGATCTTCCCACGAAGACCAGCGATGTATGGATTCAAAAAAAGGTAGATGCAGATCATCCAACCATGTTGCCGTCTCCTAAATCAAATAACACCCTAACCAAAACATTCTTAAATTTACCTAGCCGTGATCCATCATGGGTATGGCCATCCAATGAAGCGCCCTACAGACCGCCTTACAAAACGGCACCTGATCCAGTAGCTGCTCCAGATCCAACACAGACTTCACCAGTCGATTCCACGCTTCCCGCACCCACACTTGGTCAAATCTCCTATAACAAAAAAACGTTTAAGGCGACTATCCCAATGACTGTCCCACCAGAAAACAAGGGAGATTCTACCATCTTTTACCTCCAGCGCTCTGGACAGACCGCTATAGAAATGCCCATTAAGGCTTCCAATTCAGTATCAACCTCCATTACCATTTCCCTTGATGACAACGGTAAACCTCCTATTCCTGGTGATTATGTCATATGGGCTGCTTTTCAAAACCGAAATGGATCAGGTGTCGGACCATCTTCCGGAAGTGTTAAATTAACAATAAAAGACTAAACTCATTAATATCTAACCAAAAAGGAGGGCAGAAGCCCTCCTTTTTAAATACAAACAGCCCTGTGACCGTAAGCTCACAGGGCTGTTTGTATTCGTACTAAATTCTAATACTCTTTAACTCTTACTTTAGTTCAACAACGGTAACTCCAGAATCTCCTTCTCCATATTCCCCGATTCTGAAGCTTAGTACATGAGGATGACCTCTTAGAAAATCCTGTATACCCGCGCGCATGGCCCCTGTCCCTTTGCCGTGAATAACCCAAATCAGACCGATTCCACTGAGAACCGCGTCATCTAAATACTTGTCAAGAGCCTGGGTTCCCTCCTCGACGAGCATCCCTCTTAAATCAATCTCGCTCCGAATCGCCTCCGCTTTTTGAAGCCCAATACTCACTTCTCTCGAATATTTGGCTGGAATTTTCTTTTCCTCTTTGGCTAACTTTAATTCCACCAACGGAACCATGACTTTCATAATACCCACTTGAACTAGAACCTCACCATTTGAATTTGGGAGCTGTAAGACATGCCCCTTCTGCCTAAGTTTCGTCATCTGTACCGTCTGACCGAGCTTAATCTGATCGGACGTCAATCCACTGCCCGATCGTTGTACTTTCCGACCCTTGTCAAGCTTAGCTGAGATACGATGAAATCCCTGGCGGGCCCTTTCAATATCTTGTTGTTGTTTGTTATCCTTTTTAAGGGCCTCTTTTAATTCCTCAATCAAGGTATCTGCTTCCCGTTTAGCCTGTCGAACAATCTCTCCGGCCTCTTCCTTAGCCAGACCTAAGAGTATTTCATATTCCTCATCTAAGAGAATCGTCTTTTCTTCTAGGGCTTTAGTTTGCCGCTCTACCGCTTGTCGCCCCGTCTTGGCTTTTTGCTTTTCCACTTCAATTTCGCGGTGGGTTTCTCCTAAGTTTTCGATGAGATCTGCCACCTGCATTTCTCGTTCCGTTACAAAGGTATTGGCTCTTGCCAGAACCTGTTCACTCAACCCCAGCCGCCCGGCGATCGTAAAGGCGTTACTTTTACCGGGAATCCCTATTAACAGTCGATACGTTGGACGCAAGGTCTCCGTATCAAATTCCACAGAAGCGTTTTTAACACGCGGAGTTTCATAGGCAAACGTCTTTAGTGCTCCATAGTGAGTTGTCGATACCGTTTTGCAGCCGCGGTCGTGAAGTTCGGCTAAAATGCCCATTGCGAGTGCTGCCCCCTCTGTAGGGTCTGTCCCAGCTCCAACTTCATCGAGTAGCACCAACGAACGCTCATCAGACTGATTAATAATTTCCACAATGTTTCTCATATGCCCTGAAAAGGTACTTAAGGATTGCTCAACACTTTGTTCGTCCCCGATGTCCGCGAAAATCTGGGTGAAAACCCCCATTTGAGAGCCAATTTCGGTAGGAATGTGTAGACCTGACTGAGTCATAGCCGCCATAAGCCCAACCACTTTCAGAGCGACCGTTTTTCCCCCGGTATTGGGCCCAGTAATCACTAACGTATCAAAATCGACACCTAATTCTATAGAAAGAGGGACCACCTTACCCGTAATTAACGGATGCCTAGCCTGAACCAGCTTCACATGTTGCCCCAAGACCAATTCCGGCGCACCCGCATTCATTGCCACACTTAAATTCGCTTTGGCCATCACAAGATCCAATTTAGCCAAGGCTTCGTGTAGCTCTGCCACCGCATCCGCATGTGCTTCAATTTGGGCTGAAAGCATTTGGAGAATTCGTTGGACTTCGCGTTGTTCCTTCAAAATCACTTCCCGTAGTTCATTACCGAGATGGACTACGGGCATAGGTTCAATAAATAAGGTTGCTCCACTCGCGGATTGATCGTGTACAATACCAGGAAATGCTGTGCGGTATTCCTGTTTTATGGGTACGACATAACGATCCGAACGTTGAGTGATAATAGGGTCCTGTAGCATTTTCTGATACGTAGAATTCCGCAAAGTCCCCTCTAGAGTTTCTCGAATTCGGTGCTGCAGGCGATTTATAGCGCGCCTGAAGTCTGAGAGTTCCGGAGAAGCGTTGTCTGCGACCTTCCCATCTTCCGAAATGCAGCGGGAGATTTCGTCTTCTAGATCCTTTTGTGGTTGGATGGATAAAACGATATCCCTTAAGCTTGAAAAGCCCTCTTGGGATTCCTCAAGAAGTTGTTTTATTCTCCGTCCTACTTTAAGCGTATCTCGGACCTCAAGTAATTCCTCTCCGTGAATTACCCCTCCTCGTAAACAACGCTCGATATAGGTACGAATTTCTTTAGCTCCGCGGACGGAAAAAAGAGGATTTCCTCGCAAGAGATCCTTTCCTTCTTCCGTTTCTTGCAACGCCAAGCGTACCGATTCCCAATCTATATAAGGTATTAATCCTACCGCCAGTTCCTTTGCTCGCGGAAGAATGCAATATTCAGCTAAACGTGATAATACCTTTGGAAAGTCCAGTTTATTGAGGACTTTAACTTCGATTCCCATAGTTCCTCCTCCGCCCATTCTACTACCTACAATACACCGCGGAAGAAATGCCCTTTGGTAAATCCTTCCGGGAAAAGAGATATTAACTCAGCCATCCCCTCCTCTGAGGTCCATGAGACCTTCTTACCTTCATTCAGTGTATCCCAAGCCTCGACAAACAAACGTATAATTTGCCGGACTTGCTGGGGATTTTGCCGAGTCAATTGCAGACGAACGGTTGAAACTCCCATACGCCGAATTTGGGCAAGTTCTTCATAGAGGTTGAGGATCTTAACATTAAAAAGGTGCATTCGACACTCTTGATCCGTTTCAACTGGGAAATCATAGCGCATACGATCACGCAAATAATGCGGTTCGCTAACACACGTACCGGTGCAGTGTTCACCTTTTTTACCACCCAACGTTGCTCCGACTGGACAGTATTCACTCACCATCATCTCCAGATCCCCAAACGCCAGAAGCTCTACTTCCGGCCATTTCGCTAAATGGGCTAGTTGTTCGTGGTGTAGCTCGGGTGAAAGGGTCACCTTTTTAGCACCCATGCGTAAGAAATAAGCAAGGCTAGCTTCGTTAAAAACATTTAAAGAATAATCCACTTCGAACGGCCAATTTGCATCAACAGAGCGCATTATCTCAAGCTCTCCAAGGTTCGCAATCATCAGTTTTGGTTTTTTCTCCCACCCAGCTGCTATTTTAAGATCCGACAAAAGACTTGTACTCTGAGCCTGATTTAAGATACGTGGCAAACGCCAAGCACAGTCGATTCCCTGCTTGCGGCAAATCTCGAAACCTCTACGAATCCCTTCCAGGGAAAAACCACGCCGGGAGCGCCAATGTTCCCCACCAATGAGCACCCGATTAGCACCCGCTTTTAGAGCGGCTTGGAGCGTTTCTTCGTCACTTACAGCCACAGAAATCTGAGGAAAGGCGTGCCCCATCAAGCTAGCCCGCTCTTCGGCCTGACGCTGTTTCCAGCGTTCTATTCTCTGTCTATACATTTGCTGATTGACCTTTTGACGAGGCTTTTCCCGTAGTAATTCTTCAACCGCTAAACGGCGCATTTCATTTATATCACTCACCGGAAGCATGATGCCCTCATCAATTTCCAACTCCAACTTATCTAGCCAAAAGGGTGTTGTCCCTAATCGCCCCAACTGCTGGAAGGCATAGTCCCGCGTAAGTGGCCTTTTCAAAGCCTTTTGAGCAATGCTCGCCGAATAAAGGGTAACTCTACGCTCACCCTCCATGACCTCTAAACACAGTTTATCTCCTACATGCCCAGATATGCGCATGTTCAAGGGATCTTT
>DHJG01000157.1:14430-16544 GCA_002404215.1 Desulfosporosinus sp. UBA4726 | reverse complement strand
CCAGCCTGGGCCATCCCAAAAAACTCGATCTGCACAGTTTCCCCGTGTAAACCTTCTTCTACCTCTGTCTGGTCTTTCCAAATCGACCCAACCGTGATTCCTTCGCGTCCTCGACCAGTCCAAAATTCGATCCCATCACCAGGGTGTAAGGCTGACTCCAATTTAAGGGATAATCGCCCCGGTTCTAAGCGTGCCACTCGTCCAAGACGCGTGCCCCGGTTGTTCGGTCGACTATAGCTCATGAGTTCAGCGCCGAGGTTCTCTCTGAAATACCCGCTTGTAAAGTCTCTGTTAAAAACCTGCAACAATTCCTGGTGTTCTTCCGGGGTAAGTAATGGACCAACTGCACTGCCTTCCAGCTGTTCTCCGATCCGATTTAAAGCTTGCCGGTAGAGCCGAGTTACGGTTGCCACATACTCCGGTCGCTTCATCCTACCCTCTACTTTAAGGGAATGAATTCCGATTCGTTTTAACTCCGCCAATTCCTCAGCTAAATTTAAATCTCGGGGGCTTAATAGGTGTTCTCCCGAGCTTTTTTGTACTAAAAGGTTCTCATGCTCTTCATTCACAAGCTGATACGTCATCCGACACGGTTGCGCACACGTACCCCGGTTTCCGCTCCGTCCCCCGATAAAGCTCGACATGAGGCATTGCCCGGAATAACCCACACAAAGTGCGCCGTGCACAAAGACTTCAATATCGAGCGGTGTCGTATCCGCAATCATCTTCATTTCATCGGCTGAGGTCTCTCTGGCCAATACGGCTCGGCAAAAGCCTAACGCTTCTAAATGCTGAACACCCCAACTTGTATTAACCGTCATCTGTGTACTCGCATGGGTTTCCATTTCCGGAAGAATAGTATGAATTAAATCTGCAACCCCTACGTCTTGCAAAATCACGGCATCAATCCCGATTTCATGTAAGGCAAAGAGATAGTCCAACAATTCCTGAAACTCTTGGTCTGCAATCAAAATATTTACAGTCACATACACTTTAACCTGTCGTTCATGGGCATAACGAACCGCCTTTTGTAACTCTTCTAAGTCAAAATTTGCCGCACTTGCCCTAGCACTAAAGTTTTTCCCTCCCAGGTAAACAGCATCTGCGCCATTTTCTACCGCCGCTTTGAAGGCCTCAAAACTTCCTGCAGGAGCCAAAAGCTCCAGCGGTCGAGTTTTCTTGATTTCTATTTCATTCATTTAGTTGTTACGCTCCCATTCCGGTCATTCTCCCGGCTGATTAGACCAACATAGTTCGTTGGCTCTGGACAATAACTTTATTATAATTGTTTAGCTTTAATTTGTACAATTAGTGCTTTGTAATACGCTGAAACATTGAGCAAAAGCCCTGCTATCCAACAGGGCTTTTGCTGTATTTTAAAACCTCTAGAAGCATGGTATAATCTTACAAAGACAAAGATCGGAACCTAAACGCAAGGGTTATAAGGGGGTGTCGTAGGTGGGAGAAACACCATTAGAATCCGATTTGGAACGTTGGGAACGAATTGATGGAGTAATTTACGATATGACACCACCACCATCGTCCCAACATCAAGCTATTGTCGGAAATTTATACGGTGAGTTTTATACTTATTTGAAAGGTAGACAGTGCAAAGCCTTTCCTGCACCGTTTGGGGTCTGGTTGGATGACGCAAATGACATCTATGTTGAGCCTGACATAACTGTGGTATGTGACCAGTCGAAGATACTCAAAAAGGGCTGTGTTGGTGCTCCTGACCTTGTGGTTGAGGTCGTAAGCCCATCAACAGCGTTAAAGGATAAACGGGTTAAGTTAAAACGCTACAGATTGTCGGGAGTCCGTGAATATTGGATTGTCGACCCGTTTAATCAGATTGTGGAAGTTTATAAACTTTCTGAGAACGTATTTACTGAACCCCAAGTTTACGGGAAAGACGAAACGGTTGAAGGTGGTATATTTGAGGACTTGGTAGTTAACTTGTCCGACATATTCGAATAAGAGCGAGGGCACCAGTGCCCTGTTAAAAAACGTCAGCTAGAAATGTCCATATTATCCCCAATATACACATGAGATTGACATGTGCATATTGGGGATTTCTCTTATTCTGTTCCAGTTATCCCACTTTTAGAATCTCA
>DHJG01000157.1:5164-14321 GCA_002404215.1 Desulfosporosinus sp. UBA4726 | reverse complement strand
AGGATTTTTTTCGTTTCAATTTATGATTAGTTCCAAGCTAATTCAAAGTTTTTATATTATTGGAGCGATCACTGTGTCTATTGTTTGTTGGATTTTATTTATGAAGAACCAATTAGCAGTGGGAATCTTAAGTATTATTGTTGGAAACTTATTTTGGCGTCTAGCCTGTGAAATTGCTACCATCATCTTTCGTATGAATGAGCAGCTGAGTTTAATTCATCAGGAGCTAAAGCGCAGTACCAATAATTAATTACCTTCTGATAGAAGGAGCTGGACGATACCCGGAGTCACTTCCTCCAGAGTATCCCATTCCGGCCACATCACGGGATGATTAGACCAACAAAGGGCAGGTACTGGATTTGTAGTATGCCCTTTCACCGAAAAATCTTCAATATTGCCATGGTCACTCGTCAGAATCCAGGCCACATCTTCTTCCTTAATTACTGAGAGAAAACCTCCAATAAAGCTGTCAATACGTTCGACTAAACCGATCGCTTCATCCCAAAGTTGCTTATGCCCTTTAACATCTGTCTGGAAAAATTCATAGAGCGTAAAATCATAGCCTAAAGCTAGGTTTCCCAAATTTTGACCCGCTTCAAACGAAGAAATAACCGCAACCTGCTCCCCAAGTTGAACAAGTATTTCATTCGTCATATCTTGATATACCGCTAAACCCGTGATTAAATCGGGAACACGTCTTAATCGTACCCCTCCCGCTAAGGCGGACAGAGTTGAAGCGGTATGTTTTCTTTTCCCAGTTGAAATCGCTTGATCATAGGCATTGCTGAATGTATTGGCAAACATGGCCGTCTTCCCGACATCCGCTAATTGTCGAAAGATACTCTTCTCTGCTATGATCTCGGCCAGGGGTTGATTGGGATAGGCGTGGAGATGATGTCCAATCGCTTTGGCTGCATTTAGTCCCGTCCAGAGAGTTGTCTGACCCGTTGCACTCTGAGGCGTACCCTCCACTTCCAGTGAGGCATCCAATGGCCTAAGCACCGTTTTATTATGGGTAATGTAGCGTTTCCCCCAGAGCAGATGCCCTCCTAGCAGTTCATCTAGAAAAGGAGTTTTCGCCGCAACAATGGGATTATCGTCTTTTCCGCCTAGGCCAAAACCATCAAGAAAAATCATGACCATATGCATTTTCCTTCTCCCCCTTTCCTTTGTTCCTTCCTAGGGTATCAAGCTTCTCGAGAAAATGCCAATTTAACACGTCATCGGGTTCGAGTAGCAAAATATCTTGTCCAATCGATCAGCCACTTCGGTGAGGGTTACACTCTATCACCGAAGTCTCGATGTTCAGCTTGAACGAAAGCGGGTTCAGCTCAGCCTACTCTCCTGTACTTTTCTCTTGCGTAACCAGCTTCGGGGAGAATAATTTTGTCAAGTCTCCCACAAGTATGAAATTTGTGACAATGCCGATAATTAATCCCCAAAAAGGTGCACCAACTCCAGCTATTGAAATACCCGATATAGTGACGAGAAATGTAATCAACGCAGCTTCCTTTTTCTCATCATCCTTCATCGCTGATGAGAGGCTTGAACTAATGGATCCAAACAATGCTAATCCTGTTATTACAACTATTAACTCGCTGGGGAAAATTGCGAAAACGGAAACGATTGTGGCGCCAAAAATGCCAAATAGAATATAGAAAATACCGCATGCTATTCCTGCAATATAGCGTTTATCAGGATTACTATGTGACTCCTTTCCCGTACAGATCGCAGCTATAAGGGCTGACAAATTGATGCCGTGAGCACCAAATGGAGCGAAAATGATTGACGCAATTCCAGTCGTTGTGATGAGTGGATTCGCAGGAATATTATAGCCATCAGCCCTTAAGACCCCAATGCCTGTGGCATTTTGAGAAGCCATTGTAACAATACAGAGTGGTAGACCTAACCCTACTAGCGCATGAAGAGAAAACGTTGGTTTCGTAAACATTGGGTGAACAAGTGAAACGCTTAGACCCTCCAAGTTTAATATGTTGAGACTATACGCAACCAATATGCCAAGAATTAAACTTGTAACGACGCAGTAACGGGGGAACCAACGCTTTGACACCAGATAACACACTATCATGGGGAGCGCCAAGATAGGCAAGTTTTTTAAAGAAACGAAGACATCTACCCCAAAATTCAGGAGAATCCCCGCAAGCATTGCTGTGATAATCGCGTAAGGAATCCGCTTCATAAAAGAGGAAAAAAGACCCGTAAATCCTAGTATCGTGATCAGTGCTCCCGCAAAAATGAAGGCGCCAATCGAGTCTGAATATGCATAAATACTCCAGCCCGAGATTAACATAACTGCTCCTGGCGTTGACCAAGCCGTTATAACCGGTGCCTTAAACCTAATACTCAGAATAATTGAAGTCAGCCCACTAGCAATGGAAATAGCCCATATCCAAGATGACAAATTTGCATTGCTTAAGTTTGCGACTTTGGCAGCTTGAAAAATTAGAAGCACAGGTCCCGCATACCCAACAGCAACGGCAATTAAGCCAGCAACAACTGCCGAGATTGAAAAATCGTTCTTTATTCTTTTCAACAATTGAACCATCTCATTCATGTTTATCACTTCCCCCTCCGAAATCTACTGCAGTGCGTTATAACGCACAATATTTTTAAATCATATCACGTGTGCGTTATAACGCGCAATAGTATTCTAGGATAAGACTCGATCTAGAGGCATAGAAAAAACACGGTTAGCCATGAGCTAATTCGTGTTTTAGTACAATCTGTTAAGAAACCTTACCCTATATTTGGGGCGATGAATTGAACAATTTAACTAAGCTAACTCCCTTCACCGAACTTACCTCAAGGCTTGGTTTTCTGATCTACGAAAAATAGTAAATTATATGATGAAAACTAGTACATTTATCGGAAATATTATGGTAAAGATGCTCTTTATTTGCAAGATAACGAATAGCATCGCCTTTATTTAATACATATATATCTTCTCCAATAGTTACTTCCATTACACCTTCTATAAGACTGATATATTCTTCGACCCCCTCGTCATGAGGGTCTGATCTATGACTGCAGCCCGGTTCAAGCTCAATTATAAACACTTCAAAACCTCTATTACTATCGAAAATAAATTGGGGATATATTCTCATCTGTCCATTTTCTTCGACTATAGGGGTTATCTCTGAATGATGTACTAATAGGAGTTCTTGATCTGCCTCCCTGTTCGCTAATAAGGAGGTAAAAGATACTTTTAACCCTGTTGCGATTTTCCAAAGGACATTTACTGTAGGGGTAGATTCCCCTCTTTCAATCTGCCCTAACATAGCTTTACTGACGCCTGTTATTTCAGCAACTTTGTCTAAACTTAGTCCTCGTCTTTTTCTGACATTATTTAGATTTTTACCTATATTGAATTTGATTTGCATATTGACCCCCAAAACCAAAAACTATTATGATTTTATTCTATATTTTTTTATAATACATCGCAAATAGTTTATCATAGGTACACACATATCTGATATTTCCCTGGAGAAAAAAGATTCATAAAGCTCAGAAAATGTTACGAGATCTTAATTAGATATATATTTCACCCTGAGACTAACGCTTTCTAGCGTTCAAGAAAGTGGGTTAATCTCTCTTGTGGTTGTCCATTTTCAATATAGCGAGTTATTGTGTCTGAAACCCAAGTCAATACTTCCTCATCTGTTTGAACTTGTCCAACCAATTTCGCAAATTGAGGATGTCGCCCAACTCGACCACCTAAGCGCAATGTCCAGCCGCTTTCTCCAGCTGTCAGAGTCCCCGAAGGACAGACGCGTTGACAATCTCCACAGGAAAGACAACGTGTTTGGTCAATAACGATCCCGCTTGGCCCCCAAGTTATGGCCATTTCTTGGCAAGAAAGGACACATTTATTGCATTCTATACACGGCACATCAGTAATTTGTGGCGTGACATAGCCTGAAATTCCAAAATCTTTGATATTAGGATGAGAGCATCCATTCGGGCATCCCGCTAGACAGATCTTTGGAATATGATGATGGAGAACAGGATGAAACTTATCTTCAATCGTTTGATACAAGTTCAGAGAGGTTAAATTTGCGGTCAGTTCTTCATAAAGATTGTGCCAATTCCGAGATGATTTTGGACAATTTGGGCGACAATGTTCAATCTCAAATCCTGTATGTTTCACAAATATTCCCCCAGAGAATTTTATTTACTACTTTCAGCAGCTATGGCTATCTTAACAAAAATCCTATCTCTAGAGTGTGGCTTAAATCACAGTTTTTAACCTTCGAATTTAAGGATTATCTCTACCTGGAAACTTTGAAAACTTTCATACTAAAGTTCAACGCCAAATTGGTCCTCTACTTCCAATAAGAAGGCAGTAAAGATAGGTTGTCAATTAACCGATCTTTACTGCCTTCTTACATTTTCTGTTTCTTCCATCACATCTTTAATTTCATATCTAGTGTAAAACGCATACGTAATGCATCTCCTACCCATGTATGAGCATTGGTAAACAATGCATACATACGTGTTTCTCTTTACCTTGGTGGACATAAGTTAATACTGGAGTTAGTTCACTAGTTGTTCCACAATGAGCACACTCCAGTTCAGGAGCCTCTTTTTTTACGTCTGCCATTTTTAATAACCTCCCTTTATGTTTCTTAGTGTAACACTGCCACCATTCACTTAGTGTGACGCTAAACACATCTCTGCGTGTATTTAGGCACGTTAGTTTAACCCATTGTGGCCCAACCCTACGAGAATGAAAGGAGCACCACTTTCGTGATGCCCCCAAACTCTTACGCCATGAACATTTTGACATCGTCTTCAACATTCGAAATCCCTGCAATACCGAAGTTCTCAACCAAAACATTGACCACATTCGGAGACAAGAAACCTGGAAGCGTCGGTCCTAAGTGAATGTTCTTCACACCAAGGTGCAGAAGCGCCAGTAAGACGATGACCGCCTTTTGCTCGTACCAAGCGATGTTGTAGGAGATGGGAAGTTGGTTAATATCATCTAAGCCGAAAACTTCTTTGAGTTTCAAGGCGATGACCGCTAAGGAATAGGAGTCATTACATTGACCGGCATCGAGAACTCTGGGGATGCCACCGATGTCCCCTAGGTTGAGTTTATTATATTGGTATTTTGCACACCCTGCCGTGAGGATCACGGTGTCTTTAGGCAGTGCTTTTGCGAAGTCGGCATAATAATCGCGACTCTTCATGCGACCATCACAGCCCGCCATGACGAAGAAACGCTTAATAGCTCCGGTTTTCACAGCATCAACGACTTTGTCAGCGAGGGCCATGACTTGATTGTGGGCAAATCCTCCGACAAGTTCGCCAGTTTCGATTTCTGTTGGTGCTGGGCATTTCTTAGCATGGGCGATGAGTGCGGAGAAATCCTTAGGCTTGCCGTCTGCGCGGTCTGCGATGTGCTTAACGCCTTCAAAGCCGACAACACCGGTGGTGTAGACACGGTCTTTATAGGAATCTTTTGGTGGAACGAGACAGTTCGTGGTCAAAAAGATTGGACCGTTGAAGGAAGCAAATTCTGTGACTTGTTTATGCCAAGAATTACCGTAGTTACCGACGAAATTTTCATATTTCTTAAAGGCAGGATAATAGTGGGCTGGGAGCATTTCGCCGTGTGTATAGACATCGACGCCGGACCCTTCGGTTTGGATGAGTAATTCTTCGAGGTCTTTCAAATCGTGACCGCTGATCAGTATGGCCGGATTATTTCTTACCCCAAGGTTTACTTTGGTGAGTTCTGGATTACCGTAGGAAGTGGTGTTTGCTTTATCAAGTAAGGCCATCACATCAACCCCAAATTTACCGGTTTCTAAGACAAGGGCAACGAGGTCACCGGCAACGAGCGTGTCATCAAGTGTAGCTGCTAAAGCCTTTTCGACGAAGGCGAAGATGCCTGCCTCTTTGTATTCCAGAGTATACGCATGTTCAGCATAAGCTGCGATTCCTTTTATGCCATAGGTAATCAATTCTCTGAGTGAACGAACATCTTCGTTTTCCGTGGCTAAGACGCCAACGAGCGCGGCCTTCGCTTCAAACTCAGCGGCGGGTGCTGTCCAAGTTGCTGCATCGTGCAAGTTCTCCGGAATCGAGCCACCCACTCTAAGAAGTGCTTGTTTAAGATCTTCACGGAGTTTGAGACCGTCTTGGATTCGTTCTACAAAACGACTTTTATCGAAATTGGCGTTCGTAATCGTACTAAAGAGACTTTCCATGATGAATTTATCAACATCTTTACGGATGAGGTGGCGTTCGCGGGCTTGAACTGCATAAATCGCGATCCCCTTTAGAGTGTACATCAAGAGATCTTGCAATTTGGCAACATTCTCGGTTTTCCCGCATACCCCTTTGATCGTACAACCGGTTCCTTTAGCTGTTTCCTGACACTGATAACAAAACATACTCATTTTTGTTTCCCCCTATAATTCTTATTTGAATTTGTTGTAACTCAATTTGACTAAATTCAGTCTACAGCAACTCGGTGTGTAGTACTGTGATTAGAGCGATTCTTTTGGTGTGAGATAAATCACACCCCATTTTCTGGGGATTGCTAATAACCCATGATGTCTGATGGCTCTATTCAACGAAAAATCGGGCTATAAAGTGTGACAACATTCACAGCTTTCCAGCCAACACGGGGTTATAATGAGGTAATAGAAATTGAGCTGGGAGTGATTTGTATTGCAGAAAGAAAGTAATTTGGATGGGTCAGATTCAGAAAATGCGAAGGCCTTGATCCCCACGGAACATGGTTGGATGATTAGGTACCTATCCAAAATGAAAGGCTACAAAAGGACAGCGCCCCTTGTTTCCCCGCCACCTTTAGACGTGATCATTAGTTGGCTGGGCGCCTTTTTAGGGATAACAGCTATCACTTTATTTGCTCGCCAGTATGCCCTTCCTGTAGTGGCATCTTTTGGCGCATCCGCTGTGCTAATTTACGGAGTTCCCGATGCGCCTCTGTCCCAACCCCGTAATGTTATTTTTGGCCATACCCTGTCAGCGACAGCAGGCGTTTCAACATTTATGATTTTTGGACTGACCTGGTGGTCTCCTGCCTTGGGTACTGCCCTAGCTTTAGTCGTTATGCTGCTTACTAAAACGACACATCCACCGGGAGGAGCAACCGCACTATTTGCCGTTTTGAGTAAAGCCCATCCAAACTATATTTTCACGCCTATTATGTCGGGAGCGGTGATTTTAGTAATAATAGGACTCCTTGTCAATAACCTATCCCCTAATAGACACTACCCCAGGTACTGGTACTAAGCAATTCAAAGTAAGTAAGTATTATTCTTGAATATAAAGGGAGTGAGTACGAATGTTTAAGACTATTTTAGTTCCTACCGACGCTTCTGAATCAGCCCAACGGGCATTGAAGATGGCCATAGACTTAGCTAGTGAGTTTGGTTCCCGAATTGTCCTCCTGCACGTGGTTTATACACCAGAGGCATTGGGCTATACCCTATCCAGCGGGATTACCGTACTTCAGGAAGAAATCAGAATATATGAGAGCGAGGCTTTGACTGAAGCTCTCGGGATTGACAAAGGTAATGTTCCCATTGAGAAGAAACAAAAGCCAGGGCATCCAGCAACCGCTATTCTGGAAGAGATTGAGAGCGGGCATTTTGACCTTGTCGTTATGGGAAGTCGTGGGTACGGACCAATTGTCGGATCTTTGCTGGGGAGCGTTAGCCAACGGGTTTTAAATAAAGCTGAATGTCCAGTCATGATTGTTAAATAGTAAAATGATGAGGACGCATAGAAGATTATTCTGAGCGTCCTCATCATTTTATTGACATATCGGAAAAATATAAGCAACTAAAGGCTTTATTACTTATTGGCACGTTTGCTATTAATACTGATCCATGAATTCAACAGTTGAGTCAATTCAGACATACCAGACTATATTGTTACCAAGCGGTTGCCGGCTAAAGCCTATAAACAAGCTGTCCCTCAACGCTGCAAGTTATGTATCCTCCTTGAGGAACAGCTATAGTATAACTAAGCAAGATAAATATCTTTTAAAGCGTGCAGGGTAGCGTGAAATTCTTCATGTTTATTCGGACCAATTTCTAGTTCCTCAATCCTAATGAATGCTTTAGCGATATCAGCCATTTTTTCAGCAGATAATACGCGTTCTGCCATCACGTAGAGGACGTCATTTTCCTTGTCGATGTGCGCAACTAAAAGCCGACTATACTTCTGGGCATTCTCAACGATTTGGGCTATTGCATCGACCTTACCGACTCGATAGCCTTCAACTCCAATTTTTAGACCCTGAACAAAACTACGCCCTTGTTCGTGCTCATAGAGCATTACACCGAGTGGACCACCCTCCACTTGAATACCCACTTCTTCCATGGCAGGAAAAAGAACCTTTTCCTCCTTACCATGGTGGCATTTGTCGACAAATATCTGGAGGAATTCAAGGATTTGATCTAAGTGCCGTGAATCTATAGCTTGACCGTTTTCCAGTTTACTCGTGATTTGCTCCAAAATACGGATTGTTAAAAGGACCGCTTGGTGCTCGGCTTTTAATTCTTCGATCACAGTCATTTGATTTCACCATCCTTTTTTTCTTTAGTAATAAAGTAATTACCTCGTTCACCTTCTTGTTTCGAACTAAAGTAACTTAACACATACGAAGGTTTTGGGAAACTTCTCGTAATAAGGAATAGGAGTGGTCAATACTCGCCGTTCCATCTCCATTACTAAGGCAGCAGCGGGATGGGGCTAACCAAGAACGATCAAATAATATATCGTCATCCAGACCATGTTGATTGAGAAACTCCCATAATTGGAGTAGACGATCCGTTAGTGAATAGGCAGTCTCCGAACCTAATTCGCTAGTCAAGGTGGGAATGATTCCCCAGGATATAATACCCCCGCGTCCTAAAAACTCTTTAACTTCATCGACATAACGCACCAGGATGTGTCCCCAACTGAAAGCATCCACTGAAAGGATATCAAGGTTTGCATTTAAGAGAAACGACCAATCAGGATTACCAGATAGATGAATTCCCTTAGGGCCGGGCAGTTTAGACAAGAAAGTCCTGTATTCACCTTGAGCCACTTCAGACTTGTAGGCACTAAGGGAGTTGAAAATTATTTCTAATCCTGGTTCATCCAACCA
>DHJG01000157.1:3893-5046 GCA_002404215.1 Desulfosporosinus sp. UBA4726 | reverse complement strand
AGCTTCAGATATATTCGTATGCGGTAAAATACCCATAGCCGTCGTTAAAGCATTCCCTGGAAGCATAATTCTTACCCCTTTTCTTAACTTGCAGAATAGTTCGTAGGCTTCTATGCTTGAATTATATCAAACCTATATCAATCGTGTAGTGACCTAGCTCACATATTCTTATAGGTTTTAACCTTGAGTTGTTTAGAAGCGAGGGCTTTTAACTATTCATCCGGGCATAAAATAAGAGATACCCCGCGCTTGCTGGGTATCTCTTATTTCTCTTTTTCATTGTCATCGGTTCTTACAAAATTCAAACCTTTTTTCAATGGTAAACTGAGCGATAGAGCCCTTATCTACAATTGTAGACAAGAGCCCTATCGCTTGGCAGTGTGTCCTAAGTAGAGTCTATAGCGAAAAAATTAGGAAATGGAAAGAAGGAGCAACAATAGGATTGCTCAGACTAGTCCAATATTACTCTGGCTTCTCTCCGAGCAACTGCATTAATGTTTCTTGTTCTTCCCGCAACTTGGCGAGCTCATCGGCGAAATTAAGAGCGGTCAAAACAGCAATTTGGTGAACACCCAAGCGAGGTAACCGTTGAGCGATCAAACGCATCTTCTTATCAACTTCATGCGCCAACCCTTGGATATAAGGTGCTGTCCCCTCTCCGCGGACCACATGTTTTTCTCCAAAAATCTCAACGGTGATTTTGACGGATTCATATGTCACAATTTTCCCTCGCTCTCTTAATACGTTTCGCTTTAGCCAAGCAGAACAAGTCTCCCGCCTCTATAAATGGGAGCCCAGCGAAGCGAGTTCGCCTTTCCCTTTATTTTCGCCATTCCGCGCCGAACTCCTGCTGAATTCCCTCTAGAATGCGCGAATTAAGTAGATTTACTTCCTCATCTGTCAACGTCCGTTCTAAGGACTGGTAACGCAACGCAAAAGCAAGGCTTTTCCGATCGTCAGGTATAGGTTTTCCCTTATAGACATCAAATATTTCAACTTGTTGCAATAATTCCCCGCCAAGCTTTCGCATCTTAGACATAACCGCATCAGCTGGGGTCTCACTGACTACAACTACAGCCAGATCCCTGAGTATTGCAGGAAAACGCGGGATAGAGTGAGCACGCACAGTTTGTCGCATCCGCGCAAACAAGGG
>DHJG01000157.1:521-3766 GCA_002404215.1 Desulfosporosinus sp. UBA4726 | reverse complement strand
CCAATGCACTGATTCTGAAGGTAAACGTCTGCAGAACGTCCCGGGTGTAGTAAGGATTGATTTTCAGCCATACGGTATTCCAATTTGAGCCCAAATTCAAGAGCCAACTCTTCTAAAATCCCCTTGAGATAATAGAAGTCGCAGTTAACAGGTTGGTTTAGCCAATGCTTTCCACTCTTACCCACAGCGACCCCAGCCACTCGCAATTCCTCACGCGGAAGTTTCCGTAAAGGTTGCTCGTCTCCCCAGTAAGTATTTCCGATCTCGAAAATGCTCACATTCGTGTTTCGACGTGCAACGTTCCGGGCCGCCACATCAAGAAGTCCTGGCACGAGAGAGGTTCTCATAACTCCAAGTTCCTCTCTTAACGGGTTGAGCAAGGGAATTGAATGCTCTGCGCTACCCCACTGGGCATCTGTTTCGGCACGGGTAAACGTATAGGTGATTACTTCATCCAGCCCGGATTGTGCTAAAGCCTTACGTAGCCCACGACGAAACTCCTGCTCAGGGGTTCTCATGCCTTGCGTCAGATCTCCTTGGGGCAGAGTGGTCGGTATTCGGTCATAGCCGATCAGGCGGGCAACTTCCTCCATCAGGTCTTCTTCGATTTCAATATCTGAGCGGTAGGTTGGAATCTCGACGTTAAATAATCTTTCTTGTTCCTTATATTCGAAGTTCAAGTCATCCAAGACTTGGCGAATCTCCGCTGTTTTAAGTTCCGCTCCAAGGACGGTCGACGTATGTTCAACAGATAGACTGACCTGACGTTGAGGAGGGAGATGCTTCACGACATCCACGAGGGCAACAGGGCGGCCCGCACCTAAATCAAGGAGCAAATCACAAACCCGGCCCAGTGTGGCCACGATTCCGTAGGCATCAATTCCCTTTTCGAAACGATTAGAAGCCTCCGACCTAAGTCCTAAGCGGCGGCTTGTTCGCCGGACGCTGACCGCAGAGAAATGAGCGGATTCAATCATCAAGCGCCTAGTATCCTTCGTGATTTCGCTGTCCAGACCACCCATAACGCCGGCTACTGCCAAAGGTTGTCGATCATCTGCGATGAGCAATGTATCTGTTTGAAGTGTCCGTTCAACTCCATCTAAGGTAATAATTTTTTCCCCCGGATGCGCGGCTCGGACGTGAACATCCCCACTTATCTTATCCCTGTCAAAGGCATGTAACGGTTGTCCCATTTCCAACATACAATAGTTCGTAATATCCACAATATTACTAATTGGTCGAACTCCTGCGGCTTTAAGACGTCGTTGCATCCACTCTGGAGAAGGAGCAATATGAACATCCTCAACCACTAAGCCCGCATAACGCCAGCTTAGCTCTTCATCCTCGATTATAATCTTTAGATCTGAAGCGGTTGGAAGGGAGAGTACTTGATTTTTCTCAGCCCATTTCGGCAAACGAGGCTTTTTCCTGGTGAGAGACGCAACTTCGCGAGCGACATTCACCATTGCCAAACAATCCGGCCGGTTCGGGTAAAGTTCCAAGTCTAAGATACTGTCTTCACGCCCTAAATATTTGCCAAAGTTCTCACCGATTGGAGCATCGGGCAGCAAAACAAGGATCCCATCCGCACTACGATCTAAACCTACCGTCTCATCAAGAAGAAGCTCTTCCCGTGAACACAGCATTCCTAGCGAGACAACTCCTCTAAGCTTGGACTTTCGAATGGAGAGCCCATTGGGAAGGGTTGCCCCTACCATAGCTACAGGAATTCGATCTCCGACCAGTAAATTCTGAGCCCCCGTGACAATCGTCACGGCTTCTTGACTTACATTCACGTCACAAACCCAAAGATGGTCTGAATTTTGATGCTTTGTTAAACTGACTATTTCACCGATCACCACTTTTTCGAATCCTTTATTCAGGTTCTCGACATCCTCGACTTCAATCCCGCCGCGGGTTAATATTTCTGCTAACTCTTCTGCACTCTGATCGACATCCACCAGTTCACGCAACCATTCCAAACTGACTTTCATGACCTTTCCTCCTTAAAACTGCTGCAAAAAGCGCAAGTCGTTATCAAATAAGAGTCGCATATCTTCAATTCCAAATTTCAGCATAGCAATGCGTTCTACTCCCATGCCAAAGGCAAATCCCGTGACTTCCTTCGGATTATATCCGCCCATTTCAAGGACTTTCGGATGAACCATTCCCGAGCCTAATACTTCTATCCATCCGGTCCCTTTACAGAGACGGCATCCTGCTCCTCCACAAAGCATACAAGAAACATCCACTTCTGCGCTTGGCTCAGTAAACGGGAAAAAGCTCGGCCTTAAACGAATTTCTCTGGATTCACCAAACATTTGGCGAGAGAAATTTAAGAGAATACCCTTAAGGTCTGACAAACGGATCCCACTGTCCACAACAAGTCCCTCGACCTGGTGAAACATCGGAGAATGGGTGGCATCGTCATCATTACGATAGACTTTGCCTGGCGCAATGATTTTCACCGGGAGCGCCGGATGGAGTTTTTCCATCGTTCGAATTTGAACAGGAGAGGTCTGCGTACGAAGCAGAATTTCCTCTGTAATGTAGAAGGAATCTTGCATTTCGCGCGCCGGATGCTCCTTAGGAAGATTAAGTGCTTCAAAGTTATAATAATCCGTCTCAATTTCTGGTCCTTCGGCAATTTGGAATCCCATACCCAAGAAAATATCTTCAATTTCTTCTATGATCTGTGTAAGGGGATGAAGGTGTCCACGCGAAACACGGATTCCCGGTAATGTAATGTCTATGCGTTCCGTAGTCAATCGCTTATGTAATTCTATCGAGTCTAACTCCACACCACGTTCTTCCCAGGCTTGTTCCAGTCGACTACGCATGTCATTGACAACTTGTCCCATAATCGGCCGCTCCTCAGGGCTTAAGCCTCCCATTTGGCGCAGCAATGCGGTTAGTGATCCTTTTTTGCCGAGGACTTTCACTTTAAGCTCTTGGAGCACTTCCTGACTGTCTAGCTCCTTCAGTTCTCGTAATGTTTCTTCTCCAATACGAAGTATTTCACTCTTCAAGTAAACCACCCTTTCATCGTCCCTAGAGACCCTGATAACGATATAAAGAAAACTTGTGCTTTCTGTATAGGTATAAAAAAAGACACCCGTCCCCCCGAAAGGGACGAGAGTCTACTCTCGCGGTACCACCCTAGTTTGGCCAATTCAACCACACTTAAGCTCCTGTTAACGGTGGAAACCGGGCCTACCTATAAATCAGCAGGCCACTCCCAGGCG
>DHJG01000157.1:0-285 GCA_002404215.1 Desulfosporosinus sp. UBA4726 | reverse complement strand
CTATTTAATTTATTGTCATGTTTACAGAAAATTATAGCATATCTTATCTATGTTTTACAAGAAATCCCTTTGGCGAACAATTTCATAGAGCAATATACCCGTAGCCATTGCCACATTAAGGGACTCTACATTTTGAGCCATTGGAATAGTAACACGTTGGACATCTGCATTCCGAAACACTGGTGATGGGCCCTTACCTTCATTTCCAACAACAAGGGCAAGTGGGCCGTCCGGTAATATTGTATGGTAAAGTGAGCTGCCCTGTATATCCCCCATAAAGACACT
>DHJG01000074.1:1821-2700 GCA_002404215.1 Desulfosporosinus sp. UBA4726 | reverse complement strand
TCATTGCTTGTCTTCATACCTTCATCTAATTTTCCTCAGTATTAAAGAGCTCTTCGTAGCCAAGATATAATTTCCAGATTAAGTCCCATAGTTCGCCATGTGCTTCAGTCACTTTAAGGCCTAATTCCTTAGCTTCTCGACGACCTATCGGGTAACCGTGTGAAAAATATTCCTCAGTCAAAGCCCTCGTCACGTTCTCTACCTTGTCAAGGTTATCCTTAAGCATGTAGCGTGATAGTAATGTTTCTGCATATTGCCGAGAGGCTTTTATGGTTTTTTCGTAGTTTCCAATAAGCCACGGGTCAAGTTTATTGAGGAGCTGGGTTACCATAAATGATGTGACTTTCGGATCTGGGCTATTGATAAGAGAGCGTTGCAAGTAATCTAAACAATGCCAAACTGCTTGTACAGGTACCAAAGTATCTTGAAAGACCGGGTGCTTGACCAGTGGATCGATGGGCCCAAGTTCGGAGATCGGCCCCATAACAATTTCATCGGCTCCAAGTACTAGCATGGAAGCAGCCGATTTGGCAACTGTCGGAACAATTACGGCGAATTCTTCACAAAACTCACGGATTAGCATTACAACTTTATAAGATGTATCTACCACTCCATCGTAGCTGTGTAAAACTAGATCAATTTTTTTGGTGTGACCAATCTCCTTCAATTGTTTGTAGAGGGGGACTAAGATATTGTCATTGAGCTGCGTATAAGAAAAATAGACTAAGACTTTGGAACCCCGCAATTGTTCTAAACGTTCAATTAAGCAAACTCGTTCCTCTGCTTTCAAACCTAGTCTCCTCTCAGCCTTATCGCCGTCCTTATATACCATATTATGACAACATTAGCATTGAGGTGAGTGTTGGGTAAACCTTATTT
>DHJG01000074.1:817-1536 GCA_002404215.1 Desulfosporosinus sp. UBA4726 | reverse complement strand
TAATCTGGCTAGTAAATAGACGTATGAAAGTTATTATAGGAATCGTGCTTGTACTAATTTTGACGTTATCCCTCGGATGGGGATTCAGTGGACAGGATGAAAGAATTTGGAGTTGGACCTTAGGCAATAGAGTTGTACTTATTGATGCTGGTCACGGGGGGGTGGATCCAGGCGCAGTTGGCAAAGGCCAGGTTTTGGAAAAGGATGTTACTTTAGCCGTATCGAAACGCTTGCAGGCACTAGTACAACAAAGTGGGGCAAAGACAATTATGGTCCGTGAGGACGACCGCGACTTAGGAACCTCACAGGGGCTCTTAAAACGGAAACGAGAAGATCTCGCACAACGTATCCAGCTAGCTTTAGACAACCAGGCTGAAGTTTATCTAAGCATCCATGCTAATAGTTTTCCTAATGCAAAACTAACCGGTGCACAGACGTTTTATCATTCGGATTCGCCGGAAGGAAAGTTATTGGCCCAATCAATTCAGCAGGAGCTAAATATTATGACGAATGGTAATCGAGTAATCAAAGGAACCCAAGATATCTATGTCTTGAAGAAGGCTCATCAAGCGGCGGTAACCGTCGAACTAGGTTTCCTTTCAAACCTTGCTGAAGAACAGTTAATGGCGACACCAGAATATCAACAAAAGTTGGCAGTTGCCATTTATCAGGGTTTAAGCATTTATTTCAGTAAGCAGTAAGGAGCCTGTGTGACACCG
>DHJG01000074.1:524-657 GCA_002404215.1 Desulfosporosinus sp. UBA4726 | reverse complement strand
GCTTGTGTAAAATGTGGAATAATAAATAATATTGTTGAAATTGATCTTTTATGCAGGAAAACCATCTCCTTCCGCGAATGCTCTAGTATATCAATAAATGCATATAGAATTATGCAAACACACCTTGTTTTAT
>DHJG01000074.1:0-296 GCA_002404215.1 Desulfosporosinus sp. UBA4726 | reverse complement strand
GTCCACCTAACGAAGAAGCAATGACAGCCTTAAAGGGGCTAGCGTATTTGAAAAGAGAAATTCTTCGAGTGCAAGATCAGGTTCATATTCTCGAAGACAAAATACAAACAGCTCAAATCGAACTCAAGGAATCTACTCTCAGAGAAGCAGAACGTAAAGAAGTGGACCGCAGAGAAGTAGAACTTAAAGAAAAAAGTAAACTTTATGCTTTAAAGACCAATGCACAGACAGAAAGAATTAGTGGGTCCGAACCAAAACTTAATATTCCTCCGAAATACCTAGAAGTATTAGAACTT
>DHJG01000075.1:1120-8529 GCA_002404215.1 Desulfosporosinus sp. UBA4726 | reverse complement strand
ACTAGGGGTAACCACGTCGGTAAAAACAATCATGACCATTCCCCGCAGCGCCTCCGGCTCTTTAAGTGGATTAACTGTAATGTCAACCGTATGCGATCCACCTTCGTTGATCACAACAGCATTTTTGTAAGTAACTGCTTCTTTTTCACGAAGCGCTTTGTAGAAGGTGTTACTCAATTTATAGTTTAACCCTTCACGAGCCATGGCGAAAATATTCCAGTTGACCTTGCCTGCAGCTGGTTCTAGGTACTTACCTGTCCGACCGGTGATGTAGAGGATATCACCTTTACTGTTGACTAACACAGTCGACGGCGCATAAGATTGTAAAATCAATTTATCCGCCAGCGACTGAATGTTCTGGACTATTTCCGACGGCTGATTCGCTGCAGACTGAGCGGGAGCAAAGGTGGCAGGGAATTCCACCACCTTCTGCAGCATCAGGGGGAGGAGCCTCTGGTAGATACGTGATTTGCGTTCCAGTGGTTTAAATAGATCCGTAAATTCCCCGACTGCCTCAGCACTTCCTAAAAACAAAAAGCCGCCAGGATTAAGACTGTAGTGAAAAAGCGGCATGAGCTTTTTCTGCATTTTTGGTGTGAGATAGATTAGCAGGTTGCGGCAGGTCAAGATATCAATCTTGGTGAAGGGCGGGTCCTTAATCATGTTTTGCTGAGCAAAGATGACCATATCTCGGATGGACTTGATAACCTGATAACCACGATCCACCTTAGTGAAATACCGGCTCAGGCGCTGGGGCGACATATCTTCTGCAATGTTGTCCGAGAAAACCCCCTCCCGAGCTTTATCAATAGCGTCACGGTCTAAATCGGTGGCAAAAATCTGCATGGAAAAGTCTTGGGAAGGATTTAACTGTTCCAAGACCTCTTTGAAGACAATCGCTAAGGAGTAAGCCTCCTCGCCAGTGGAACAGCCGGATACCCAAACCCTAACCGTATTACTCGGTGCCCGTTCAGCCAAGAGTGTCGGTATAACTTCGTCTTTCAACAATTCCCACTCCGACGGTTCACGAAAAAAACTGGTAACTCCGATTAAAAATTCCTTAAATAATAATTCCTGTTCCTGTGGATTCTCTTTCAAGAATCGGACGTAGGTGGCAATCTTGTCAATTTGATGTATACCCATACGCCGCTCAATTCGACGATCTACTGTGTTTTTTTTATAGGAAGAAAAGTCATGCCCTGTCTGTGAGCGTAACAGTGTCATAATATTGTCGAAGGAACTCAGAGTATTGTCTGACTGGTCCTGGTCAACATTATCGACAAGAGGCTTATGCTCAAGATAGGAAACAATCTTTGAAGGTAACGTCTCCACCAAAGATACAACGTCTGCTAAACCTGCCTCAATGGCGCTACGAGGCATGCCATCAAATTTAGCCGAGGACGGCTCCTGGATAAAGACACCTCCTCCCTTTTCCTTGATCGCCCTGAGTCCCGATGTACCGTCAGTACCCATGCCAGAGAGGATAACTCCAATACTTCTCTCCTGTTGATCATCAGCCAGGGACCTAAAAAATGAATCTATGGGTAGATGCAAAGTGTGAGGCACACTAAAATCGAAAACGTGCAGCACCCTGTGTTGGATTGACATTTCCTTGTTCGGTGGAATTATATAGACGCAGTCCTGCTGAACTGATGTGTTCTCCTGGACCTGGATAACCTTCATAGTAGTAGCACTCTGAAGTAACTCCACCAAAATGCCCTTACCGGTCTTCTCCATATGCTGAACGATAACAAAAGCCAAGCCACTATTTTCAGGCACATTACCCAAGAAAGCTAACAGAGCCTCCAACCCTCCTGCGGAAGCACCAATACCAACGATAGGAAAGTCAGCTTTCGCGGTATCCGTTTTAGGTGCCTTACTCCCAGAATAGTTAGTCGTTTTGTTTGTGTCAAAGTACTTCTTATCTTTCATCCTAACTCTCCATTCAACATTTGATACGCACATTACTTGATCTTCTTATTATAACAAATTATTTATAGCCAGAGTAATATGGTTTTAAATACCAATCCGACTTTATATTTCAGCAGATATATCCTTTAAGGACTTACCATTTTTCTTTTTATTTGCTTTTTTAATTTTCTTATCTATAATAAATTTTACAAAAATGCCAATATACCCCATCAAGGTATATTGGCATTTAAAGGTATGCTTAGTATTTTTGTCAATGGCAATGGTTTCTAGGGGGTAGATATTATTTTCAATCTGCTTTTTTTTCCTCACTGTGATTCACTGGAGACTCACCCTTTGATGACTCTCCACAATGTCCATGTTTGAAAGCATGTTCTCCGTGGTGACCATGATGACCACAATGCCCATGCCCCTCGCCATGATTTGCATGGTGTTTGTGCATGGCTTTAATAAACTGATGAAAAGGGGAGCCACTGCTAGGATGCTCAAAGCCTGCTTGCTTTGCTTTTTCTCGGAAATTCAGGAACGCCTCAAATGCTTCCAACTTTGCTCTAAGCTTCTCTTTGTCCCCTTTAAGGGTCACTGTGAAACCTTCGTCATTTTCTTCGAAGGTAAATTTAATGTTGTCCAAACTCATGAAAATCTCTCCTTTTCTAATCCTATTTTAATGAATGAACCTCAATTTCAAGCACCTAAGAGACCAATTTCTTAAGGGTGAAAACGCGGTCTCCGCATGGCCTTGCTTCTGCGTTTTAACAATGAGGCGAGAGTTAGCGCTGAAAGAAGAATCAACATCCAGCCAACCTTAATATAGGGTCCCTCTAACAAACTCACTCCTGAAATTAGAAACCCACTGCTAAAAATCGCACTTACAACGCGGTTGGCCTGGTCTCTCTGGCTCTCTAAAAGGGTTAACTCAAAACTCTTAGAGGGCTGAATTCTAATCTCACCCACTTCTAAACCAGTAATAAGTCGGTTTAATTTTTCAGGCAAAGTAATATACTCTGCAAGCGTCTTCTTAGCTTGGTCTAGAATAAAACCTTGAGTGCCATTTCCTGATTCGTCTCCCGAAAGCAACTCCTCCGCATAGGGCTGAAGGGTCTTTATAAGATCGAGCTGAGGATTCAGTCCACCACAAATCCCCATGATCGTCAAGAGCGACTTCCCTAAGAACAAGGTTCGGGCCGGAATTTGAAAGGGCTGAGAATACATAAATTCTCTTAATTCAATTAAGAAATCTTCTGAATTGACTTTATTCAAGGTCGTATCCTTAAAAACATTGGCCAAGACAAGCTTAAGCCCTTTGGCTAAGGTTAGTTTATCCGCATGTGGTCGCAGGAACCCAAGCCTTTCAAAGATGATCACCATTTGATCTGTATCTTTCTTAAATAAGGCTAGGACGAAGGCGATTAGGTCTTCTCTCATGCCTTTCTCAATGCGTCCCACCATTCCAAAATCTATGAAAACTAGTGTTCCATCTTCTTTAACGATTAAATTACCCGGATGAGGATCGGCATGAAAAAATGCATCGGTCAGTAATTGCTGCACATAAGCTGAGATCAAGGTATCCGCGATCTGTATCCGATCTAACCCGGCTCTCTCGAGAGCCTGATAATCGTTAACTTTATAGCCTGTGACATACTCCATCGTCAATACATGCTTTGTCGTGTAGTCCCAATACACTTCAGGTACGCTCACTCTAGAGTCTTCCGAAAAATTTGCTCGAAAAATATCCGCGTGCTGCCCCTCTTTAACGTAATCGAGTTCGTCTAGAGTGGTTTCAACAAACTCCTGATAGATCTGCTCCAAATCGACGGCTGCACTAATCTTGGGATATCGCTTAGCGAAGGTCAACATAAATCGGAGCGCGTCAAAATCTGTTTGGATAATTGCCTCGATGCCAGGACGCAATATTTTCACAGCTACTCTATTATGACCTTTTATTTCAGCAATATGAACCTGCCCTAAAGACGCAGAAGCAATCGGTTCTTGAGAAAAATTCGTATAAATCTCAGCAATCGGGCAGCAATATTCCGCTTCAATCCGCTTGATAATTTCTACTGTTTCGACTGGTTTGACGGCATCCTGCAACTTCGCAAGTTCACTTGTGTACTCCTCTGGTAAAACATCCACCCTGGAACTAAAAAATTGTCCCAGTTTGATAAGAAGCCCCCCAAGGTCTGAAGCCGTCTCTGTAAATACCCTCGCCTGTTTCCGATAAATCGCCTTGGTCTGCTTCTGATAGTTTTCTTTGGTAAGGAATCGCTTTTTCTTATTCACCCACCATAGTTGAACTACAAATTGCACAAACATTGTGATGATCTTTCGAAAGCGTTTATCCTTATAATACTTTGTGATGATGGGCATCAGTTTCCTCCTAGTCATAGCCTCAAACATTATATTGTCTTACTGATAGCCGATTCAGCTAAACGCTTTTACTTAATTTTTACGATTAGAGTGATTACATATTTACCCCTTAGTTTTATCCTGATCTGAATCTTCTCCGTGAGAATTGAACATTTCTTCAAAGAACCTAGTTTTTCGAAACATCATGTCGGCAAATCGTGTCATCACATCGGATTTAAAAAGGATGACAACTCCTCTTTTCTTATTACCAAGAACAATAAGTTTCTCACCCGGTGCGATACCGATCTCTTCTCTGGCCTCAGCGGGAATAACAACTTGCCCACGTTCTCCCATAACTGTTGAACCATAAAATTTACCATGATGCATCAACTCATACCACCTCTATAAGTATGATACATCATACTTATCATACTTACAAGTCATTCTTCCCCCTACCTTCTACATAGAACAAAAATGGTAAATACCATTGATTTGATAATAATAAATAGTAAATAGTATTTTATATAATTTTCAAGACATAAAGGACTACAATTATGACAACAACTATCCCAATTAGTCGTAGCATTTATTTCACACTCCTTACAACTACTTTTTCTCAACTAAAGATATCTGGGAGAAAAATCTATTATAGAAACAACTGGCAACTAGTTAACTAACCCGCTCTTACTAACTTTTATTATCTTTAGTTGTCCTTGCAAATGCCTTTTTGTTAATACGAGATTACGACATATAATAACTCATCCCCGTGAATATTATGAATGTAAATAGTGGGATTTTAATGGTATTGGTTCTAAAAGTAATCTACTGAATGTACAATAAGCCGAATACACAAAGGCCAGTCGAGGTAATCATTAACCTCGACCGGCCTTTCATTTTCCACACTCATTATCCTAATATTTGTGTTATATCCATTGAAGAGAGAATCCTTAAACGTCCGAATATGAATATGTCGTAATAATTCCAAACCCACCGCGAGCACGGGCTGCATAATATTCGATTAGTTCCTCCCCAACTTTTCCGTCTGCTTCACCATGACTTGAACCCATTGCCGGCATAATAAATCGGTTATTTCGGCCTACCTTGCCAATATTTCCTTTTTGTAAAACGCTAAACTAATAGCCGCCAATTAATGACATAGGGCATCAGCGAATTTAATCAAAGCTAATAGGAGGAATATTATGTTGGAACTGCTTAGTTTTCACGTTCTCTCGGTCATCTTAATATAATTCCGTCTTGGAGCAACACTTTTATATGCCGGCCTTATGATTTTCCCCACATTGACGATTTCTTCAATGCGATGAGCACTCCAACCTACCACTCTGGAAATCGCGAAAATCGGCGTGAACATTTCGACTGGTATATTGAGCATTCGATACACAAAACCAGAATAGAAATCGACATTGGCACTGACACCCTTATACATCTTATTGGACTTTGTTATAACTTGAGGTGCTAGTCTCTCCACCGTTGCGTAGAGTTTAAATTCGTCTTCCAGTCCCTTTTCCCGTGCAAGTTGGGCGACATAATCTTTGAGAATAACCGCTCTCGGGTCCGAGATGGAGTAGACGGCGTGGCCAATCCCATAAATTAAACCTGACCGATCAAATGCATCTTTGGTAAGGATCTGGTTAAGGTAGCTCTCTATCTCATCATCATCACCCCAATCCTTCAGTTTGTCTTTCATATCCTCAACCATTTGGACAACCTTAATGTTAGCCCCTCCATGCCGAGGCCCTTTGAGCGCGCCGATGGCTGCTGCCATAACCGAGTAGGTATCCGTACCTGTTGATGTTGCAACGTGGGTCATAAAGGATGAATTGTTACCCCCGCCATGTTCGGTATGAAGCACAAGGGCCAGATCAAGCAATGTCGCCTCTAGTTTTGTATATTTGCTATCCGGCCTCAGCATGGAGAGAAGATTCTCCGCAGTGCTTAAATCCGCTCGCGGACTGTGAATATACAGGCTTTGATTTCCATGGTAATGAGATAATGCTTGGTAGCCATAGACGGCTAAAGACGGAAAACAGGCAATAAGCCGAATACATTGTTTTAAAACATTCGTCACGGAAGTATCATCAGAATTGTCGTCAAAAGAGTACAAAGCCAAAACACTTCTTGCCAACGAATTCATGATATCTTTGCTAGGTGCCTTTAAAATCATATCTCGGGCGAAACCCTCCGGTAGGCTTTGATAAGAAGCAAGAAGTTGTTGGAAATCCTTTTGTGCATTTTGATCCGGAAGGCGTCCAAAGAGTAGCAAATAAGCAGTCTCTTCAAACCTATAACGATCATCACTTGAAAAGCCGTTGACAAGATCAGCAATATCGTAACCACGATAAATTAATCGACCTGGACCAGGAACCATTTCCCCTTTCTCAAGTATGTAAGACTGTGCCTCGCCGATTTCTGTTAAACCAACCAGTACGCCTTTCCCGTCTAAATCACGGAGTCCGCGTTTAACTTCATATTTACTATACAATTCAGGATTGATTAAGCTACTTTTTTCGGCCATCCGACTAAACTCATTAAGCATTTTCTCCTCAAACTGTTCCATTTTGTAATCCTCTATCATACAAATCCCCCCACTTAGATATAATGCTCTTATGAAAAATAGAAAACTTCAATTTGTTATCTTTCGTTCTCCTCGGAATTTTCTTTAATATAATAGGCCTTTTCAGCCATCTTGTATAAAACTTCTTCAACCAATAGGCTCTCTTCTTTTGATAAACCAGAAGTTATAATATTTTCCCAATCTTTAGCAGCGGCTTGAATAACAGGTATGACCTCTAACGCTTTTGGGGTCAAAGAAATCTTATAAGCTCGTTTATCCTTTAAGTCAATATCCCTTACAAGATAACCTTCATCTTCCAATTTCCTGATTGCCTTTGCGGTGGTTCCTTTGTCTATTTTTAAATAACAGGATAATTCCTCCTGATTAATCCCACCTTTTAGATATAACGTCATCAAAAATCCATACTGTCCACTACCTATGTTTAGAGATTCTAATCTTTTGGTAATATAGGATTGTCCATATCGATATAGGATAGAAATATATCGTACGATTGAACCCTCGTTGTTTTTCAAAACAAACATCCTTTCAAGCTTATAAAACG
>DHJG01000075.1:0-987 GCA_002404215.1 Desulfosporosinus sp. UBA4726 | reverse complement strand
CCATTATAAAGGCAATTCAGTTTTATTGTGATTACAATTTACATCTTTCTAAATTGTTTTTCTCTTCTGTCTAAGTATTTTTCTAAAACGAAGGAAATCCTTCCATTTGAACAAACCAATCTATTAATCGCCTAGCTATACTTCCGCTTCCGGGTATCAATGGGAGCTGCTCGGCGGTAAACCACCCTGCATCTAAGATTTCCATATCATCAATACTTATGTCCCCACCGGCATACTCAGCCGTAAAACCTACCATCAGAGAATCTGGAAAGGGCCAAGGTTGACTGGCGAAATATTTTATGTTTTTGACTTTCAGGCCCACTTCTTCTTCTACTTCCCTTTGTACGCACTCTTCAAATGTTTCCCCTGGCTCCACGAAACCGGCTAAAACACTATAAAAGGCAGCCTGAAAACTACTCCCTTGGGCCAACAAAATTTCGTGTCCCCGAGTAATAGCCACGATAATCGCAGGAGAAACTCGTGGATAATTGATAAATCCACAAGAGGGACAAAGCTTAGCCCTTTCATCTATTTTATTTTCGTTCTGTGCTCCGCACTGGCTACAATACTGATGGGTACGATCCCAATGCAAAATTTGGTAAGCTTTTCCCGCTGAGAAAAATAGATTATCTGGGAGCTGACCAAGTAAATGCCTCAAGTCGTAAAATGACATACCCTCCGGTGCAACCGTGTCAGAGTTAAGTTCAGCCACATAACGAGAACGCCCTTCCACGCAATCAAGATATTGACTCCTGAGCACGTTCTTGCTTAACTTATATGAATCAAGCTCTGATAAAGTAAATTGCACTTTATCTTTTAAAATTAGGATTTTATCCTCTTTAAACAAAAACCAATATGCCGTTGCATCCTCATCACCCTTGCAACTGAGTCCTGGTTCAAAAAACACTAGACATCCTCTTTTCTACGATTGAAGTAATTCGCTTCTAATACTATCTGTCTCTTATACACATCTCCGAGCCCAGGAGA
>DHJG01000154.1:2022-8891 GCA_002404215.1 Desulfosporosinus sp. UBA4726 | reverse complement strand
GATTATGTTGTAGATTATAGAGTGTTGGAACGATTAGTAGAAGACGGGGAACTACGTCAACGAGTTCTTCTGGTGGCTCTGCCAAAGTATCAGTGGGAAACGTTGTGGGCGGAGTGGGGAGAAATTGGATTTAAACCGAAAGTGGTTGATTTAGCAGCAGATGGCTTGGCTCGTCTATATTCGAAATTGGCTCTGAATACTTTAAAGAAAAAGAATACCACTGATATGGAGGCTCCTCTTGATTTAGCGATTGTTGAATTGAGTGCAGACCGGGTAGAATTTATTCTTCTGGAACATGGCGTGTTTTTTTTGTATTCTGATTTAGAGGTTTCTTTGGATGTATTGGACCAAGTCGCGATCGCCGTGAATGGTACGTCCAAAGAGCTAGGGAGTGGACAAACGCAAGAAGCGAAAGATGCAGATCTGCAGACCGCAAGATTGCATGCCTGGGCTAAAGCAGAGGTTGAAACGACTTTAGGGAATGTCCTACAGTCACTTTCCGAATTCTTCGATTTCTTTGCTGCACGTCATTTTGGCAAATCTATTGATCACATTTATCTTACTGGGGACTATTCGGATCTCCCCTTCATACAAGAGATTTTCCAAGCTAATTTAGAAGTATTTACCCAAGTGGGCTTTCCTAATGCTTGGTATCCTCGTTTTGACAGAACGATTATAACACTCCAGAAAAACGGGATGAAATATGGTAGTCTTTATGGTTTAGCCATGCGGGAGGGCTAAATGAAAGAAAAGAGAGAGCTTAATCTTGCCCAACGCTGGGTTGACGGACTTGCCAGAGAAACCAAGAGCCACTTGAGATTTAAAACCCAAGTCTTAACTTGGGGAATCGGAAGTCTATTATTCTTAGGAGCTGTTGGCAGTACTCCTTGGATTTGGGAGTATAAAGTGAGCAGAGATATCATCTTGGTTGAAGAGGAGGTTTCCTTGCAAAGAGAAATTGAGAATCAAGTTAACCAATTGAAGTCACTAAAAGCCAAAGCAGAAGGACAACAACAGTTACAAAATATGATGCAAAATAACACGCGTGATCCTGGTCCAATCTTAGAAAAACTGAAAAATACCCTACCAGTTGGATCGGTTGTCAATTCGTTTGCCATGCAGGAAAATACTGTGACCTTGAGCGTAAGTGTTCCGACACCAGTGGATGTGGCGCGTTTATGGGTTAGTTTGCGCGATTCTGGAATATTCCAAGGGGTTGATATTCAAACTGTTTCTTTACAAGACCAAGTACAGACTTTGAATTTCACTTTAACGTTAAAGTAAATTCTCTTCTATACCAATAATAAGGTAGAGGAGCTAAGGAGTAGAACGGATGAAAAAGGAAAGGTTACAAATAATCATACTTGTTGTTACAATAATGTTTGGGACTAGTTATGCTTATCTAAAATTCCTTTTTCTGCCCCAATGGTCGGTAATTCAAGATGCAACAAATCGGCTAGATTCTCTACAAAATCAATATCAGGAATTACTTACCTACCAAAAAAATCAAAGTGCGCTTCAACAGGAAATTAAAGCATTGGAGACTAAAGTCCTTGAATTGAAGGCCCAGCTTCCAAACCGACTTGATAAACCGCAACTCATGGTTGGGCTCTACACTCAGGCTAAACAACATACCGTTGATCCTCAGTCGATTGCGTTTGAGCAAGCTCAAACCAAAGGAACTTATCAAGAGATGGGGATAAGCTTTAGCTGTTTGGGTAAAACGTCGGACATTTTAGCACTGATTCATGATTTGCAATTCGGAGGGAATCAACGACTAGCGATCAAAAGTTTAGGCCTTACTGGTTCGCAAGGGAACATGCGGGCGGAGTTAAAGTTGACTGCCAGTGCCAGCATAGGAAGTACAAACGATTCTCCTCAGAAGCCAGCCTTTATGAATTCGCCCATTGGAGTGGATTCTCCCGCAAAAATGTTTCAGCCTTGAAGAATCCGCCGCTCCGAAGACAATCGGAAGGCGGATTTTATTATTAAAGTGGATAAGCAAAATCTCTCTCTCTTTAGCATAAGTATAAGAACAAGTGCGAAAGGGGGAAGATGATGGTCACGGAACTATTTTTAGTCAGTATTGCACTCTCCGCTCTTAAAGGAGTTTCTTTACTCGTCTCATATATCAACAATAATGCCTTTCCTAAGCCCTTAAATGAGAAAGAGGAAGCTCGTTATTTGAAAATCCTTAGTGAGAGCAAAACAGAACCCTTTACCCTGACCCGTGAGGTCGAGCAAGCACGCAATACGTTGGTTGAGCATAATTTGCGCTTGGTGGCTCATTTGGTCAAGAAATTTGATGGTACAGGGGAAGATGGTGATGACTTGATTTCTATTGGCACGATTGGGTTAATTAAGGGAATCAACACGTTTGATCCAGGTAAGGGGACGAAGTTAGCCACGTACGCAGCACGTTGCATAGAAAACGAAATCCTGATGCATTTGCGGTCATTGAAAAAATCACGAGGAGAAGTATCTATATATGACCCAATTGGGATGGATAAAGAGGGTAACGAAATATCGCTTATTGATGTTATAGGCTCGAATGAGGAGGATATTTCTATAAAGGTTGAAAACGAGTCTGAGCAAAAGGCCTTGCTTGAACTCGTAAAAAACTTAACTCGCAGGGAAAAAATGGTACTTCAGTTGCGGTACGGGCTTATGAACAGTCAGAAACGGACACAACGGGAGATTGCAAAGGCGCTGGATATCTCACGCTCGTATGTTTCTCGCATTGAAAAAAAAGCAATTCAAAAATTAATGGAAGAGATGGAAAAGATTAATTCTAAAAAATAACTCCATTACTTGCTCTCACGGTATCCTCTAAGGTATAATTATCAAAAGTTCTGCACTTTGGAGGGTTCAATGTTTGACTATTTTCGACCAACGCTTCAAGCTCCTTCACTTGATCTTATTTCCGTTGAACAACTTTCTCAGGACGGAATTAAAGGGCTCATTATAGACTTGGATAATACTATGACCCCATGGAATGATGTCGAAGTGGGGCCTAAAGTGGCGGAGTGGTTTATTAAAGTTAAGGCCGCGAGAATCAGTGCGTGTGTCGTGTCCAACAACAGTAAGCGGCAGCGCGTAGCCATTGTTGCGGAGCGATTAGACATTCCTTTTGTTTACGGTGCGACAAAACCCCGTAGAAGAGCATTCCGATCGGGAATGGATCTTCTAGGAACAGGGCAAAAGGATACTGCTGTCATTGGAGATCAGTTGTTTACGGATATACTAGGGGGTAATCGGCTCGGCCTCTATACAATATTGGTCACCCCCATTAATGATCAGGAATTTATTGGAACCCGCTTTATGCGCAGAATGGAGAAGGTGCTCGTCTGGTTGATGAAGCATTTCGCTCCGGCAAAACCTTTCAGCCCCAAAATTCATTAAGCATTTAGGGAATGGCCTGTCCATTCCTTTTTTCTCTATTATCCCTTGCGACCAAGATGTAAAGGAATGTTATAAAATGGAGAAACACTTTGCCGTGATCGGGCACCCGATTGAGCACACACTCTCTCCCAAGATGCACAAGGCGGGATATGAAGCTTTAGGGATTGACGCGGAATATCAACGTTTTCACGTGGAGCCAAATCATTTGGCACAGGCAGTAGCAGGGCTTTGTGCCCTAGGCTTTTCGGGGTGGAATGTAACCCTACCTCATAAGGAGAAGATCATTTCCTGCCTAGATATTCTTACCCCCGAGGCTAGACGTGCAGGGGCGGTCAATACTGTGAAAATCCTTGAAGGGCAGCGAATTGGTCATAACACAGATGGCGATGGATTTGTTCGTTCTGTGGAAAAAGAACTTAATGGGTTTAAGCGAAAAAAAGCAGTTCTCCTCGGGGCAGGTGGAGCATCTAAAGGGATTGCTCTGGCCCTGGCTGAGCAGGGAATGCAAATCCATATTCTAAATCGAACGCCTGAAAAGGCGAAGATCCTGATGGAGTTGATTAAGCAGTGGGGTGGAACGGCTACATCAGGGGATTTCGCTCCAGGGGCGTGGATTGAGGATGTAGATCTGTTGGTGCAGACTACTTCAGTAGGATTACAAGGTGAACCATTTCCATTTTCAGTACAAGGAATCCCTGATCGAGCCCTCGTTGTTGATATAATATTTAACCCTAGGGAAACGGCTTTTTTGCAGGAAGCAAAAAAACAGGGGTGCCGGACACTGAATGGATTAGGTATGCTACTTTATCAAGGCGCTTTGGCTTGGGAGTTCTGGCTAGGAGGACAAGCTCCTGTCGAGGTGATGCGGCAGGCCTTAGAAGACCAACTCAATGCGGATGTCTATAAGTAAGCTTAGAATAAAAAGGAAGAGAGCTATGAGCGGCAATGAGCGAGGATTTACGCTGCTAGAAATAATGCTTGTTTTGATTCTCTTGGCAGGCTCAGGTTTTTATCTGCTTATTAAGCTTCCCGTTAACTTTGAAAAGCAACGTCTCGCTTTTGCGACGACTCAATTATTGGAAGAAATTAGGGATGCTCGGCAGGCTGCCTTGGCAGAGAATAACTGGTATGCGGTTAAGTTTTATTATCAGGCTGGGGATCAGCATTATCAGATCTTTAGGCAAGGGAAATTGATAAAAAATGTCTCTTTTAAGGACGGTATCGAGTTTTTTGGAAGCCCGATGGATTTAAGATTTAATGCCGATGGACGAGGTGCGGGATCAACCATCGTTTTAACCAACTCGCAAGGTGACTGGAGTAGTGTCATTATTGCCCCAGTAGGCATGCGCATTAGAGAAAAGTAAATGGGAGTAGGGATAAATAGTGCGTTTTTTAACAGCAGGAGAATCACATGGTCAGAAATTGGTAGGAATCATTGAAGGTCTGCCGTCTGGAATGAAAATTTCTAAGGATCGTGTCGATGAGGCATTAAGAAAGCGTCAACAAGGTCCTGGACGCGGAGGGCGAATGGCTATCGAACAAGATGAGGTGCAGTTGATTTCCGGGGTGCGGGGAGGATTAAGCACTGGGGCACCGATCGCTCTGGAAATCCAGAATCGTGATTGGGAAAATTGGGCTGGTATCATGGACTGGGGCGAAAGTGCTGACTTGGAGAGCCGAAAGGTGATGACCCCACGGCCAGGACATGCAGATTTGACTGGAACTCTGAAGTACCGCACCGAAGTTCGGAATATTCTCGAGAGAGCGAGTGCCAGAGAGACTGCTATGCGGGTCGCGATCGGAAATATTGTCAGACAAGGGTTATCCGCCCTTGGGGTAGAGATCAGAGGGCATGTTCTCGCCGTAGGCGGTGTTCATGCAGAATACACAGATGAGAGCGCGTATTGGCAACGTGTAAGCCAATCGGAGTGGTCCGTTGGGGACCCTATTGCTGAACAAAATATGGGAGAACGACTCCTTATCGCTCGGGAGCAGGGAGAATCCTTGGGTGGACTATTAGAAGTACAAGTTCATAATGTTCCCGCAGGGCTTGGATCTCATGTTCAGTGGGACCGCAAGTTAGATGGGAAACTAGCGCAAGCAATTCTCTCAGTACAAGCAATGAAAGGGGTCTCTTTTGGCCTAGGATTTGAAGCAGGGGAACGCATGGGCTCGTTGGTTCATGATCCAATCACTTATCATCAGGGGCAGGGCTTTGCTAGGGCTTCTAACCATGCGGGAGGAATTGAAGGGGGAATGAGTAACGGGGAGCCCATAATCCTGCAGGCGGTCATGAAGCCGATTCCGACTTTATATCAGCCTTTAGACACGGTTCATTTAGAAACCAAAGAGGTGGTTAAAGCAAGTGTAGAGCGTTCAGACGTCTGTGCCGTACCTGCCGCCTTGGTTGTTTTGGAACATGTGGTGGCTTGGGTGATTGCCGAAGCAGTCTTAGAGAAATTCCCGGCGGATAGCTTTATAGAATTACAAACAGCTTGGGAGGCTTATAAGACGTATATAACACTTTAAAGGATGAGAGGGTGATCTCCATGCGAAACATCGTTCTCATTGGGTTTATGGGAACAGGCAAAAGTACGGTTGGAAAGCGCTTAGCCCTGTCGCTCGCTTGGGATTTTGTCGATACGGATTTAGAGGTTGGAGAAGTTACTAGCATGAGCGTGCCTGAAATTTTCCGCCGTTATGGAGAGACACGTTTCCGTTCAGAAGAACGGCTTGTGGTCCAGAGACTCAGTCGGCAGGAGCAAATGGTTATTGCGACGGGTGGAGGGACTGTGTTGAACCAGCTCAACTGGAACGACTTGACCAAAAATGGTATTGTAATCGGGCTTCATGCTTCGCTAGAAGAGATTATTAGCCGAATTGGGCATAAGAATGACCGTCCGTTGTTAAAGAGCACAAAAGAGGAGATCGAGAAATTATGGTCTGGTCGGCGTGAATGCTATGCCAAGGCTGACTTGATGATTGATACGACCCAAAAAGATATAGATGAAGTAGTAAGCGAGATTCTAGAAGGGCTTGGGAGGATGACTAATAATGAGTTTACTAGGGTGTCAAAAGATTGAAGTAACGGCAGTTAAGCCGTATCCAGTGTTTTTAGGGGCTTCTCTCGAAGAACTAGGAAAATTCCTTCATTCTGAATGCAAAGATTTAGAACACATTCTTATCATTACCAGTCCGATAGTGGCTAAGCTTTATGCGGAATCACTCCAGAAAGGACTTTTGGAATATCGTGTAGATTTCTTGTTTGTCCCTGCCGGAGAAACGGAAAAGTCGCTGGAGAGGTTAAGTCAGCTTACCACAGCTGCACTGCGCTTTGGTGCAGACCGCCATACTCTTATTATTGCCCTTGGAGGGGGTGTTATTGGAGATTTGGCTGGTTTTTTTGCTAGTGTCTTCATGCGGGGAATTCGTTTGATTCAAGTCCCTACTACGTTATTGGCGCAAGT
>DHJG01000154.1:0-1821 GCA_002404215.1 Desulfosporosinus sp. UBA4726 | reverse complement strand
TGGGAAGAAGTTGAAAATGGTTTAGCAGAAAGCATTAAGCATGCCTTGATTACTGACTCAGGCCTTTTTGAGTTTTTCGAAACACAAGGCGAAAGCATTAAGCAACGGAACCCCTTAATTTGGCGCGAAATGGTGACACGGTCCTCGATGGTCAAAGTGAGGATTGTTTCCCAAGATGAACGTGAACAAGGGTTACGTGCTTTGCTGAATCTAGGACATAGTTTCGGACATGCCTTAGAGACCGAGATGAACTATCGTGGCGTGACCCATGGTCAAGGGGTCAGCATTGGCCTCGTGGCTGCTGCTTATCTGGCCAATGCTAAAGGGCTCATGACCATGGTTGAGGTTGATCGAATCAAACATTTGCTGAATATCTTTGGGCTTCCGACCAAAATCTCAATAAATGGAAAAGACCCTCAGAGCTTGTTGCAATTGATGAAAGCGGATAAGAAAAACCGAGGGGGACGAAAGATTCTGATTCTGCCACAAGGGATTGGGCATGCAGTTATATCCAAGGAATGTGCAGATCTTGAGATATTGGACGCCTGGAAACAGGTGCTCAAATAGTAGGAGCATGATGCTATGCTTTGGCGGCTGTCAGATGAATGATATTTGTCTGAAGAAATCTGAAAATACAAAAGACTAGTATGTACCCTATAGAGTAGACACTTGATAGAAGTCTACCCTATAGGGTATTTGTATTTGTCATACTACAATTCATGCGGTTAGAGGTGGATTAAATAAAGAGATAAGGCAGGATGTATCGACCTTATGCGTTTTAGCAGAAGAAAATAGTAGCAGTTATTGAAGAAATATACAATTTATTTAGAGTGTATAGCTAATAGACGTATTTCTAATCAAGATACGCCGATGAAGCAGGAGTTTTAAAGTGAGTAGCGAAGTTAAAAAAGGAAAATTGAGGTAGTAAAATATTGTATTTTCAGACATGGTGGTGAAGATTATTGTCAGGAAGAGTAAGGGGTGGACAAAAGGAGAAAATTGGCAAGCCGGTTTTACATTATGGGAACTGCTGTTGATTCTTTTTCTGATGGGAATTATTCTGGCCTTGGCAACGCCCCATTTTGGTTCAGCGACGAATCAGGTTTGGATTCGTGTCGATCTAGCTAACAAAGAAAGACTTGAAGGAGCTGCCCAACTTTACCGGATTGATGTCGGAACTTATCCGCTAAGTGTTGAGGATTTGGTTCTCTCCCCGACGGGTGTGAGTGGATGGCGGGGTCCTTATGTGAATGAAATCCCCATAAATCCTTTTGATGCTACTCAAGTTTATCAGATTAATGCTTTGGGCCAGGTGAACTAGAAGGCACGGCCTAAGGCAAAGAGCGGGGCACGCGAAGCATAATGCACCACAAGGGGACAAGGTCAAGACGCAAACAGAAATATTAAGGAGGGATGAGGACGGACAAAATAAAGCCTTCGCAAGGGTATGTGCTGTTGGATGTGTTGCTGGCCGTATTTCTTCTTTCATTAGGGTTTGCTGTGCTCTATGGATTAACAGAGGGCGCGGTTTACGAAGCACGGCAAGCTGCAGACCTCATAGAGGGAGCTAATCTTGCCCAGGAAAAAATGGAGCGGTTGGCAGTCCATTCTTGGCGTGAGAATATCACCTCACAAGCTTGTATACCGGGAGGGACGATGGAAGGACATGAAGGGAAATTCCGCTGGCTGATTCATTCTCAATGGGAAGAAATACCAAAACTCTTAAGAGTCAGTGTTGAAGTGCGTTGGATTGAACGGGGAAGCCCTTATCAGTTCAAACTGGAGAGTCTTTATGCAGTGGAATAGCGGGAATAATTATCC
>DHJG01000035.1:1820-3969 GCA_002404215.1 Desulfosporosinus sp. UBA4726 | reverse complement strand
ACAACAATGCCTAGAGAAGTAACTGCCAGCTCAGGAACTGATGTTGTTTCCCATGGGATAGAAGCTTTTGTATCGACGGAATCTTCTCCTATAACAGATTCTTTAGCGCTCGGAGCAATAAGACTTGCTTTTGAGTATCTTCCGAGAGTCTATGAGAATGGCAATGATCTAGAAGCCAGGGAAAAGATGATGTTCGCAAATATTATGGCCGGCATGGCATTTAATAATGCAGGTTTGGGCTATGTACATTGTATGGCACATCAATTGGGTGGGTTTTATAATCAAACCCATGGTTGCTATAACGCTGTTTTGCTACCCTATGTGTTTGAGTTTAACTCTGTCTCTATACCTGAACAAAGAATTCTGAAGTTATGTGAAGCAATGGGGGTCATTACTCATAACAGGTCTCAAGCTGTCGACTTGATTATTGACTCTATAATAGAATTAAGATCGAAAATCGAAATACCCAGCAAATTAAGTGAGATGGGATTAATGGAACGTGATATTGAAATCCTCTCTCAGAATGCTACCAAAGATATCTGTGCTTTTACAAATCCAAGACAAGGCTTTGTTGAAGATTTTATGAGCCTCTTTAAAGCAGCCTTCTAGAGAACATGCTACCAGTGATTAGCAAAGACGCGGCTTTCTTCAACTGAATTAGGAAACATCAAGCTAAAGTGAAATATTCCTCTGTACTATACCTGTTTAGTTATGTTAATATATAAGTAAATAAGTATAGTTGGTTGGAGGAAACATCGTGGATAAAGAAACATTGTTTAAAGAAATTTCTCATGCCCTGGTAGAGTTTGAAGTTGACAAGGTTGCAGAACTTGCTAAGGAAACCCTGCAACAAAACATCCCGGCTTATGAAACGATTACCGAGGCTTTGGTCACTGGCATGAAAGAGGTCGGTAGGCTCTATGAGGAAGAAGAATATTTCCTTCCTGAGGTCTTGATGTGTTCGGATGCTTTCAATGCAGGTCTTGATGTGGTGAATCCTCATCTGGATAAAAGCTCCCTAGAAAAGCCCATCAAAATGGTCATTGGGGTAATCGAAGGGGACACTCATGATATCGGTAAAAACCTAGTTCGGATTCTGTGCGGAGCTTCGGGTTTCGAAGTCTACGATCTCGGTAGAGATGTCCCCCTCGACCGCTTTATTGAAAAGGCCGAAGAAGTAGAAAGTGACATGATTTGCATGTCTACTTTAATGACCACGACGATGGACGGAATGAAAATCGTCATTGATCGCTTAAAAGAACGAAATATCCGAGACAAATACAAAGTTCTCATTGGTGGTGGCCCTATTTCTCAGACGTTCTGCGATAAAATCGGAGCCGATCTTTATGCCAATGATGCCAGCTCCGCTGTGAGAAAAGCCAAAGAACTGATGGGGAGGGTCTGAGATGTTAATTAGGGAAGACATTTTAACTCCCAAAGAACGAATGATGGCCCTTCTGACAGGAAAGCCTCTTGACAGAATTCTTTGTATGCCAATTGTCACGACCAACCTGGCTCAGCTGATTGGCAAAACCGTGAAGGAATTTCAACTTGATGGTAAGGTCATGGCTGATGCCCATATTGCTGGCTTTAAGAAATTCGGCTATGACTTGATTTATCTCTTCACAAATTGTTCCTGCGTGGCTGAAGCTATGGGAGCGGAATTGGAGTATTCCCAAAATGAACCAGCAGGTTGTGATGTTCCCGTGATTAACTCCAGAGACGACTTAAGCAAGATCAAAGTTGCTGAAAAGAATGACGGCCAATTACCAGTGTATTACGAAGCACTGGAAATTCTGAATAAAGAAGTAGGCGATCAAGTCTTCATCTCTGTTTGTTTTTCCGGACCTGTCTCTACGGCCGCAACCCTGCGAGGGGTGGAAGCGTTTGCTCGCGATACCTATGCCGATCCAGAACTTTGTCATACTCTCTTGAGAATGGCGACAGACAGTTGCAAGAATTTCATTCGGGAAATAGTCAGCTTTGGCGCCATGCCAATTATCCTTGAACCTATTGCTTCCGGCAGTCTATTTAGCCCTAAGATGTTTGACAAAATTGCTTTTCCCTATATTAAAGAACTTGTGGACTTAGCCCATGAGCTCAAAGCACTTATTCCGCTGCATATCTGCGGTAAAACACATAAGATTGT
>DHJG01000035.1:0-1675 GCA_002404215.1 Desulfosporosinus sp. UBA4726 | reverse complement strand
GATCCTGCCAATGAACTCCTCTTCGGACCCATCGAAGATATTCATAAAGTCTGCATCGAGGCAATTGACGTAATGAAAGGGTATACCCCAGCTTTTGTCCTCGCAACGGGGTGCGAAACGGCGAATAAAGTGCCTTTTGAGCATATTCAAGCGATGCTTGATGTGGCTCGAAGCCATGGTCTTTACGAATATATAGAGGGTGAATAAGCTTGAATGAAAAAGAACGCCTACTAAGTGTATTGAAGGGAGACCGGGTTGACCGGCCTCCCGTTATTTGCCCAGGCGGGATGATGAGTGCCTGCGTGACGGAGATATCCGATCAAGTGGGGGGCGGTCATCACTCAGGTACTGAAGCTATGGTAAGTGCTGCGCGAAAAATCAATGAGCTTATCGGCTTTGAAAATTATGGAGTCCCTTATTGCCTGACATCCGAAGTTGAAGCTCTTGGGGCAAGTGTTAATATCGGGGATAACCTAATCGAACCCAGAATTACTCTGTATAATGACCAGCCACTAGAAGCCATTATGGAAAATTACTCCCCTGTTGATGTTACAATCGGCAGAATGGGAGTTATTTTAGAGTCAATTCGTGAACTCAAGAACGTTAAGATCCCGGTAATTGGCAATGTCTCAGGTCATATCAGCACTGCGTCCTCGGTGGTTGATCCGTTAGAAATTTTTAAAATGCTGAGGCGAGAACCTGAACGGGCAGCCCGTTTTCTAGATTTTGTTAATGATTATCTCATCCGTTATGCCTTGGAGATGGTTAAGGCTGGAGCGGACGTTATCTCCATATCCGATCCTACGGCTACAGGTGAAATTCTGGGTCCGCGCAATTTTCAGAAATTTGCGGTCCCCTACTATGAGAAAATAATAAAGGCTCTCCATCAGGAAGGGATCCCGGTTATCCTTCACATATGTGGAAATGCCAATAATATCGTTGGGTCTCTCAATGAGGTAGAGGCAAATGCTGTGAGCTTTGATTCCATCGTCAATATGAAAAATGTTCGTCAGGGTATCAAGACAGGACTTATGGGTAATGTTAGTACCCAACTTCTGCATACCGGGGAAAGAGATAAAATTGTTGCCATTACCCGCAATGCCCTCCATTCAGAGGTGGATATTGTTGCCCCTGCTTGCGGTCTGAGTATGGCTACTTCGATCAGCAATCTCAAAGCTATGACAGATTATGTGAAAGAAGGTTCCTATAAATAAATGGTTAAGGTACATTTCCCCAAGGCGAATATTTCTATAGAAGTTATCGAAGGAGAGCGGCTTTCTGAGTGTATTCGGAGAGCGGGTCTGAGCTTTGAAGCTCCCTGTAATGGACTAGGTCTTTGCGGTAAATGTCGGGTCAAGGCCTGGGGTGACCTTTACCCCCCGGAAGAATTAGAAAATAGGTTTATTAATGCCCCCGACATCCGTTTAGCCTGCTTGGCCCGAGTAAAGGGTGAGGTTTGGATCGAGCTTCCGCCTAAAGGAAATCCGCTCAAGACCATTAACCAAGGCGTTGCGATAGCGGTAGAAGTTGACAGCTTAGTAAGACAGATAATCTTGCCCCCTCTTCAAAGGACAGCTCAGCCATACCTAGCAACACTTCCTTATAGCTCTAGCTCGATGGACATTTATCGTGAGGCAGGTAGACTAGAGCAAACTGGAACACTTCAACGATACGG
>DHJG01000009.1:13527-14321 GCA_002404215.1 Desulfosporosinus sp. UBA4726 | reverse complement strand
GGCTGTCTCAAAATAGAAATGTAATTTCTATGGAGAGGCGACCCCTTTGACTTGCTTCGATGATACTTTTCGATTCGATCATTTTGCTTTGGCATAACTTTTACGGTTAAATGAGATGACAGCGGCTACGAGGGCGATAGCCATCCCCACTAACATAACCGCATGGTATGCGGACATGAACGCATTTATTTGACCCGGCTTAGGCATTGTGACACCACCCATGGCTTCAAATAATGCAACGGACCAGGCAATACCGGTGACCATGCCTAAGTTTCTAACCAAACTATTAATTCCCCCGGCAATACCCAACTTTTGAGGAGGAACTGAACTCATGACACTACTATTGTTGGGTGATTGAAACATACCGGCTCCCAAACCCATGAGCATTGAGCCTGGAAGTATTTGATAGAAACTGGCCGTGGCTGAAAGCGTAGAAAAATAGAACAAGCCGAGTCCCGTAATAACTAAACCACTAGTGGTTAGAACCATAGGTCCAAATTTGTCGGAGGCATGACCACTAATAGGTGCTACTATGGCCATCACAACAGGAAAGACCATTAGAATCATACCGACCTGGGTTGGTTTGTAATTAAGAACTCCTTGCAAATAAAAAGGCAAAATCATAGTGTTGGCAAACATCGCGACAAAGGATAATCCCCCTGAAAGATTACCAATCAGAAAAGGGCGATTACGAAATAGGGACAAGTTAATCATGGGATGTTTGACCTTTCGTTCAGTAAGAACAAACAAGACCAGCAATGCTGTTCCTAACACAAGGCTCAAGAGTACAGGGA
>DHJG01000009.1:11934-13319 GCA_002404215.1 Desulfosporosinus sp. UBA4726 | reverse complement strand
ACATTAATGTAAAAAATAGAGCGCCAGCCAGCTAAACCGATCAGTATGCCGCCCAATGCTGGACCGGTAAGAGAACCAAGGGCAACGACAGTTCCAGTTAGGCCCAATGCTTTACCCCGTTCTTTAGGTGGGAAAATTGATGTGATAATAGCAGCGCTGTTGGACATTAACATAGCGGCGCCTACCGCTTGAAACACCCGGGTTGCCACTAGAAACCAGATATTTTGGGCCAAGCCGCAGAGGGCAGAGCCAAGAATAAAGACTAAGAAGCCAAGAGCAAAGACCTTTTTGCGCCCAACTAAATCGGCAAGACGACCAAAGACTGGCAATAAACTGGTAATGGTTAAAAGATAGGCGGTCACCACCCATTGTAAGGTGGAAAGATTTGAATTAAGTTGGCCAGAAATTGTGGGTAGTGCTACGTTTACAATACTGCTATCCAATGTTGCCATAAAGGTACCAACCGCAACTGTAGCTAAGACATACCAACGATAATTCGGTGAATTCTTGATAGTCTCTAACATTGTTCTCCTCCTCTAAGCGAATTGTCCCCAATTATATTCAGTAAGTTCTTGCCTTGGCACCCGTAAAACCCCATAGCGGTATGGCTTTACCGTTACGGGGTTTCTTTGCACAAGTCTATATGTAGAACCTAAGAGCTTTTAGATTACCGGGTTTCGTTATTTTGAGAAGGCTTGCTAATATCAATTAACTTAACAATCCCCCAAGCTATAACGGCATAGACGATCATCGCAATAATGGTCGTTGGTTCTAAAATTGACTGGGTCTCAATCCCTTTCGTTACAGCCGATCTGAAAATACCGGAAAAGGGGGATAAGAACGCTTGAGATACTGAATAGATGAACGATACAAAGGGGCTTTCAGGATTAGCCCCAAGAAGCTTGAAGACAAGGCGAAAGGTAAATAAAACCTCTAAAACGCCTAAGATATAATAGACTATTTTGCCAGCTTTACGGTTACCTTGGCTAGTTCTTCTAAGGCCATCTTCGTGTAATGGTCGGTTCACTGGTTTTAGTTCATCCATTGTAGGACCTCCCTATAAGTTGCTGGCTATTAGCTTTCCACAGTTTATTACCAACTATAACACATCTGAGTTTGATCTGGAAATATTATGTACATATTTACCACGCCTAATGAGCAAACTTTCTGTAGTAACTTCAGAAGGGGGATAGGTAATGACGGAAACAATACTAGAGAAGACGGAAGGCCGAGTAAGTTATCATGACTCTGTGGAAGAGATGTTAGTAAGAATTCGAGAAGACGGGATGTCCAACTCTTTTGATCGATGGACTGAACAAGAGAAGATTCGCTGCAAATTTTGTCTGCAAGGACTAACCTGTCAACAGTGTGCCCAGGGGCCCTGT
>DHJG01000009.1:11055-11785 GCA_002404215.1 Desulfosporosinus sp. UBA4726 | reverse complement strand
AGCCATCATGCCTATGAAGCGTTCAGAACTCTACGGGCAACAGGGGAAGGAAAAACTCCATTTAAAATTACCGACATCAATAAATTAAAATGGATGTGCGAAAAGCTCGGAATTAATACGAATCAGGATACGAATCAGATGGCTATACAATTGGCAGATACTCTCAATAATCAAATGAATATCGGGGCGGACGAGCCCAACCTCATGGTCGAAGCCTTTGCTCCGAAGAAACGGAAAAAAGTCTGGAAGGATCTCAATATCTATCCATCTGGTGCCGTTCATGAAGAGCAAAATTGTGTCGCTAGTTGCTTAACTAATGTCGATGGAGATTATGTTTCTTTGGCACTCAAAGCTTTGCGCTTGGGGCTTTCAACTATTTATAATGCCCAAATTGGGCTTGAAATGACTCAGGATATCTTATTTGGCACACCTAAACCTCACGAAGTCAACGTCGATTTAGGAATTATGGACCCTGATTATGTTAACATCGTGTTTAATGGTCACCAACCTTGGGCTGGCGTAGCAACAATTCAAAAGGCCAAAATGGCCGAAGTACAAGAGCGGGCGAAAGCAGTTGGAGCGAAAGGGCTTCGCATAGTCGGTTCCATTGAAACAGGACAAGAATTGGTTCAGAGATTTGGGATGGATGATGTCTTTGTCGGGTTGATGGGAAATTGGCTGACCATAGAGCCGCTACTAGCTACGGGAACGGTCGATGTCCTAGCCATGG
>DHJG01000009.1:10619-10792 GCA_002404215.1 Desulfosporosinus sp. UBA4726 | reverse complement strand
GCCATGGATGAGAACTGTTCGCCACCAGCCATTGATATGTATGCAGAGAAATATCAAATAACCTTGGTTAGCGTCAGTACGATTATAGGAGTGCCGGGACTTCAACATAAGATCGCGTATCATCCAGCTGAAGTGAATGCCATGGCAGATCAATTGATTAACTTGAGTATTGA
>DHJG01000009.1:9760-10399 GCA_002404215.1 Desulfosporosinus sp. UBA4726 | reverse complement strand
CAAAAAGCGATTGCTGGGTTCTCCACAGAAGCTGTTTTAGAGGCCCTTGGCAATAAACTAGACCCACTCGTCGATGTAATCGTCGCTGGAAAGATTAAAGGTGTTGTAGCCTTAGTGAGTTGTTCGACCATACGGAATGGGCCTCAGGATTGGAATACTGTAAATCTTGCGAAAGAACTAATTAAGAAGGATATTTTAGTTGTTGCCGCTGGGTGCGGAAATCATGCGTTAGAAGTTGCGGGACTTTGTAACCTGGATGCCGTTGAAATGGCGGGCAAAGGCTTGGGCGAAATTTGTAGTGCCTTAAAGATTCCACCTGTCTTGAGTTTCGGAACCTGCACGGATACTGGAAGAATCTCGATGCTCGTCACAGCGCTGGCAGATCATTTGGATGTTGACGTACCTCAATTACCGATCGCTGTGACGGCGCCCGAATGGATGGAACAAAAAGCTACCATTGATGGAGTATTTGCTGTAGCATATGGGGCGTATACTCATCTATCTCCCACACCCTTTGTCACAGGTGCACCTCAACTTGTTAAATTGTTGACGCAAGATGTGGAAGGATTGACCGGAGGGAAGATTGCTCTCGGGGATGATCCAGTCGAAGTGGCAAACAATATAGAAGCTCATATTATG
>DHJG01000009.1:9060-9561 GCA_002404215.1 Desulfosporosinus sp. UBA4726 | reverse complement strand
AAGATAACTTATTGACAAGATAATTGGATATTGATAGTATATTGTTATGGATACGAAAGATATACATAATGGTATATCCATAAGGTGGGTTGGTAAGCAACCTAAATAAACTAGAATTGGAGCAATTAACTTGAAGAATGACATCGAAATTGCACAAGCAGCAGTAATGAAGCCAATCGTAGAGGTTGCGAAACAAATCGGTTTACAAGAGGATGAGCTTGAGTCTTATGGTAAATATAAAGCCAAAGTTAATCTAAGTGTTTGGAATCGCTTAAAAGACAAACCCAATGGCAATCTTATTTTAGTGACAGCTATTAATCCTACTCCTGCAGGAGAAGGAAAAACGACAGTAACCGTGGGATTAGGACAAGCGCTCTCGAAAATGGGCAAAAAAGCTATGATCGCTGTACGTGAACCATCACTCGGACCTTGTTTCGGAGTTAAGGGTGGAGCCGCAGGCGGTGGTTATGCTCAATGTGTGCCTATGGAAGATATCAATCT
>DHJG01000009.1:6530-8910 GCA_002404215.1 Desulfosporosinus sp. UBA4726 | reverse complement strand
TCTGCTCATAGTCTCTTAGCGGCTATGTTAGACAACAGTATTCAACAAGGCAACCTTTTAAATATAGATCCTACTCAAATCGTATTCCGCCGTGTCGTCGATATGAATGACCGCGCTCTACGCAAAATCGTCATAGGCTTGGGTGGTCCTAAAGAAGGAGTCCCTCGCGAAAATGGCTATGATATTACTGTAGCCTCTGAAGTCATGGCGATCCTTTGCTTGGCAAGTGATCTCATGGACCTCAAAGCACGTTTTGGTAAGATCGTCGTGGCCTATACGTATGACGGTAAGCCCGTAACTGCCCATGATTTAGAAGCTGAAGGCGCAATGGCACTTCTAATGAAAGACGCAATTAAACCAAATCTCGTTCAAACCTTAGAAAACACCCCTGTGTTTGTCCATGGCGGACCTTTTGCGAATATTGCTCATGGGTGTAACAGTATTATGGCAACGAAATTGGCTCTCAAACTGGCGGATTTTGTCGTCACAGAGGCTGGTTTTGGAGCTGACCTTGGAGCAGAGAAATTCTTTGATCTCAAGTGCCGCTTTGCTGGATTTAAACCTGCGGCTGTTGTCGTTGTGGCAACTGTCCGGGCCTTAAAGATGAATGGTGGACTTGCTAAAGATCAATTGGGCGGAGAAGACTTGGCAGCCTTAGAACGTGGTGTGGTTAACCTGGAGAAACATATTGAAAACATGGGCAAATTCGGTGTTGCAGCTGTTGTTGCGATTAATCGCTTCCCAACGGACACCGAGGCTGAACTAGAATTTATACGCAAGAGATGTCAAGAATTAGGTGCTGACGTGGCACTTTGTGAAGTATTTACCAAAGGCGGCGAAGGCGGCGTTGAGCTCGCTAATAAAGTACTTGCCTTAATCGATAGCAAAAAATCCAACTTCAAAGTTCTTTATGAATTGGAGTTGCCTATTGAAGACAAAATTAAGAAAATTGCCCAAGAAATTTATGGCGCTGATGGCGTTAACTTCGATAAAGCAGCACAACTTTCCATCAAGAAATATACTGAGATGGGTTATGGCAATATGCCGATCTGCATGGCCAAAACACAGTACTCTCTCACAGATGATCAAACTCGATTAGGCCGTCCGACTGGTTTCACGATCACAGTTCGGGAAGTCCGTCTTTCTGCTGGGGCTGGGTTCCTAGTAGCGATTACGGGTGCCATTATGACTATGCCAGGATTGCCGAAACGTCCGGCAGCGATGAGAATGGATATTGATGCCGACGGAGTAATTACTGGATTGTTCTAAGCTGAACCAGTAATTGGCAATCGCTAGCCTTTGACAACTTATAGTATCAAAAGGGTTACGGTATGTGGAAAAAACAGTAAGGCGAAGCATAGAAATGAAGAAGTCCCGAACGTTGCAATCGCATTGTTCGGGGCTTCTTTAATAATTTGTACTCTTTGGGTTGATTTGAATCGCTTAAGTTAGCGACCGCCCAAATCATAAGGAGTTTCCTGATATACGTAATAATTCAGCCAGTTTTGAAAGAGTAAGTTGGTATGAGAACGCCATTTATGGACTGGTGTTTGAGTCGGGTCATCGTTAGGAAAATACCCTTTTGGGACAGCAATGGAAAGTCCTTTGGCAATGTCCCGGTCATATTCTTCCTTTAAAGTTAATGTATCATACTCTGAGTGCCCGGTTACGAACACTTGTCGTCCGTCTTTAGATACCACAATGTAGATGCCAGCTTCATCAGATTCTGATAGAATCTCCAATTCAGGGTACTTTTTAATGTCACTACGCTTGATTTCCGTATGACGTGAGTGAGGAACGAAGAATTCGTCGTCGAAACCTCGTAGGAGTTGCATGCCGTTTAGGCCGCGCTTATTTACATCGTGCTTAAAGATGCCAAACAATTTCTCAGCGAGGGGGTATTTAGGAATGCCGTAATGGTGATACAGCCCAGCTTGGGCTCCCCAACAGATGTGAAGGGTGGAGGTCACGTGGTTTTTCGTCCAGTCCATGATCTCTTGAATCTCTTTCCAGTAGGTGACTTCTTCAAATTCGAATTGTTCTATTGGGGCCCCGGTAATAATCATGCCATCAAATTTTTGTCCTTTAATGTCATTAAAAGTCTTATAAAAGGCATCCATGTGTTCTTGAGCAGTATTTTTAGATGAATGACTCTCAATCTGCAAGAGCAAAATGTCGACTTGCAAAGGAGAATTTCCGAGCAGTCTTAAGAGCTGTGTCTCTGTTGTTTCCTTGCGTGGCATTAGATTGAGTAGAACGATCTTTAAAGGGCGTATGTCTTGGTGAAAGGCGCGCTCTTCACTCATTACAAAGATGTTTTCTCGACTGAGTATTTCCATAGCTGGTAAATGTTCGGGTATCTTAATTGGCATGTTCGGCC
>DHJG01000009.1:2258-6376 GCA_002404215.1 Desulfosporosinus sp. UBA4726 | reverse complement strand
TCGGAGAAAGGGCGTTTTCTTATTGTTTTTGACTTGCCTGAAGGGCTTGATCCAAATCATATAGAAGATCCTCGATGGTTTCTAATCCAATGGAGAGGCGGATCATATCCGGTGATATGCCGGCAACACGCTGTGATTCCTCATTGAGTTGTTGATGAGTTGTGCTTGAAGGATGAATGACCAGAGACTTGGCATCCCCTACGTTTGCCAAATGTGAAAATAGCTTAAGGCTATTTATGAACTTCCTCCCTTCGTTAAGGCCACCTTTAACGCCGAACGTAAAGATTGATCCAGCCCCTTTGGGTAAGTACTTTTTAGCGAGTGCGCGATAAGGACTTTTTTCAAGCCCTGGATAGTTAACCCAAGTGACTAACTCATGCCGGTCGAGAAATTCGGCGACTTTTTGGGCGTTTTCGACATGGCGATCCATACGTAGAGGCAGTGTCTCTAGGCCTTGCAGAAATAAGAAGGAGTTGAAAGGGGAAATCGCTGCTCCAGTGTCGCGTAAAAGAGAGACCCTGGCTTTGGTGATATAGGCAGCATTACCGCAGGCTTCAGTATAAACGATCCCATGGTAGCTGGGATCTGGTTGGCTGAGTCCCGGAAACTTGCCGTTGTTCCAGTTGAATTTCCCAGAGTCGACAATGACGCCACCAATAGACGTCCCGTGTCCGCCAATGAATTTGGTGGCAGAATGGACGACGATGTCTGCTCCGTGCTCAATAGGTCGACATAAATATGGCGATGCAAAGGTATTGTCAACGATTAGGGGCAGGTCGTTTTCGTGAGCAATGTGGGCAACCGCCTCTAAATCGGTAACATTAATGTGCGGATTTCCGATGGTCTCAGTATAGAGGGCTTTTGTTTTAGGTGTAATCTTAAGACGGAATTCTTCTGGTTTGTCGACATCAACAAAGTGGACTTTAATTCCAAGTTTAGCAAATGTATACGCGAACAAGGTATAAGTACCACCATAAAGGGAACTCGAGGCAACAATTTCATCTCCAGCTTGAGCAATGTTTAAAATAGCATAGGTGATAGCTGCTTGCCCTGACGCGGTAGCGAGTGCGCCTACGCCTCCTTCAAGGAGTGAGATGCGTTGTTCAAAAACGTCTTGAGTGGGATTCATGATCCGGGTGTAAATGTTGCCGGGCTCTTTGAGGGCAAATAGATTGGCCGCATGGTCGGTGTCGTTAAATACAAAAGAGGATGTCTGGTAGATTGGAACAGCACGTGAATTAGTTGAGGAATCGGGACTTTGCCCTCCGTGTAAGGAAATGGTTTCAAAACCTAGTTGACGTTCTTCAGTCATGATAATTCCTCCTTAAATGATTTTTGGATAAAACAAAAAACGACGACTTCAAGAGAAGCGGTCGTTATGTTATTTAACACGCTACTCTCATCTCTCAGAACATAACGTTCTGTTGGATTTAGCACCGCATAGCCTACGCTATCGGTTGCTGGGCGTCATTGGGCCAGTCCCTCCGCCACTCTTGATAAGAGAAAATTAAATATGCAATTGTTATGATAAAGTTCTATTATATTCACTGTAAACTAAATTAGCGGCCATGTCAATATCACTGGACTTCGATGTCCATAGTGTACACTAATCCTTTAGGAACCATTTTAGATACTTCCGATAGGATAGAATCAATTTTTTGTTCTGTATCGACAATCTCTAAAATGATGGGCAAGTCGGAGGATAATTCTAAGAGCCGTGCGCTGTGCAACACTTTATCCGCACCGTATCCCTCAATTCCCCTGAAGACAGTGACTCCGAGGATCCCCTGTTCTTGCAACCAATGGACTAAATATTGGTATAATGGCTTGCTCTTAAAACGTTCCTTTTCACCGACGTAAACTTTAAGTAATTTTGCCTTTCCGATCACAACCATGTCTCCCTTCAGAATTCCCTTAGAGTATTCGCGCCAAACCTATTCCTAAGGCTACACCAGTAAAGCCAATGACGATGCTTAGTAAGGTATATAATCCTGCCATAAAAAGACTTCCACCTTCAAGTAAGGAAATTACCTCAAAACCAAATGTGGAGAACGTTGTGAAAGCACCTAAGAAACCGACGCCGATTCCTAAGCGCCAGAGGGGGCTGACGGTTAGCCGTTCAATGAATAATATATTTAAAAACCCCAAAAGAAACGCTCCGCTAACATTGATAAGAAACGTGTGCAAAGGAAATCCTTGGTTCCATTTATTCGAAATCCATACCCCGAGGCCATAGCGGGAAAGGGCTCCCAGTGCGCCTCCTAGAGCAATGACAAGTGCGTTTTGCATCATCACTTTACCCCTTATTCTAAAATCTCAAGCATCTTTAAGAAGTGGAAACGGAAAATTGATAGGGTATTTGAGGAGCTGGAGTAACTAGTTAAGTTTAGCTTTATCATAATACATATGATGAGCAGAAACAACCAGATCATCATATGTATTTAAAACCAAAAAACATGTGATTTAAATCACAGATTACATATTGAGTTCGCCTGTATACTTAAATATAGAGAGAACTCTATCAGTTATCAGGAAAGGTATAGGATTGCCCCCATTTATAAATCTTTATGGTTTTATTCGAGTAAGAAATCCACCACAATCAGTGATCTCCAGAGGTCTGGCTTTGCGCCAGGAGGAGAAAAAGTTGAGAGGGGATGAATAGGGTATGAGAGATGTATTTGATATAGTATATCATCCTGCGCCTTCAATAGAACGTCTTTATTTAGAGTTGACTAATCGCTGCAATTTGTCATGCGAGATGTGTTACCGCCAGAAGTGGCAAGAACCTTTAGGTGACATGCCGATAGAGGTTCTAGACTCAATTGCGGGTGAAGTAGCCACTTTCCCCGACCTTAAGGAAGTTATTCTGGGAGGTATTGGGGAGCCTACGATTGCTAATAGTTTCCGACAAGCAGTGGAAATGTTCGCTCCCCGTTATGAAGTTACCGTGACTACGAATGGAACTACATTGAATGATGAGCTGATTGAGTTCTTAATCTCTCGTGGTGTAGCCAAGATAGCTTTGTCCGTCGATTCGACCGATGTGCAGACGTTCGATTCTATTCGGCATCAAAACATACAAGGTGTCTTGGAGAGTACGCGTCAGATAGCAGAGCGAAGGGTTAATGGGAGACCTGAGATCATATGGGAATTCTTGGCTATGAAGAGCACTCTCCCATATTTGGTCGAGACCGTGAGCCAGGCTGCACAACTGGGAGTAAATCGAATCTTCGTTTCCCATATTCTACCGATGAGAGAAGAATCGCTGGTGGAAACCCTTTACCATCCTATATTGCCGGAGACTGAGCGAACCTTTCGAGAGGCTTTATTGCTGGGCATGAGAAAAGGCGTGGACGTAGTCTTGCCAAAGAACGAGTTAAAAACAGAACGGTATTGCAAGTTCGTGGAAACTCAAAGTGCGGTTGTACGCTGGGACGGTGAGGTTTCCTCCTGTTATCGGTTTTTGCATTCTTATCCTGAGTATGTGTTTGGGAGACCCAAGCTGATTACCGCCCACAGTTTTGGTTCACTCAGGGAGCAAACGTTGCTTAAAATATGGACTTCTCCTGAATTTATGAGGTATCGTTACAATGTTCTGCACGGAGAATACGCCTCGTGTCCGGATTGTCAGTGGGTCGATGGGTGCGACATGGTTCATCATACAGACATGGATTGCTTGGGCAATTCTCCATCTTGTGCAGATTGTCTTTGGGGACGGGGGATGACAGTTTGTCCATGAATGATTAATGATTTTAATTTTGAGGGCTTAGGCCCTCATTTTCTACGCTATTATACAAATACCATTTGCAAGTACTCAGTTCATATTTGAGCTGGAATAGTTTTAGGAGTCCATTAATCTCGTTCTGACAAAGAAAAATAAGCATGCGATTTCCGGCAATTTTCTCCTCGGAGAGGGTTATGATTCGATCCACTTTGACTACCACGTTGGAAGAGTCATCAGAGATCATCTTATATCGAATAGGATTAGGGGTTCCCTCTAAGGTAAACCAAGCAATCATTTCGATCGGTTGCATTAATATCCTCATACTCGTCATCATCATCCATCCTGTTTATAGAATGCTGGACATCATGGGATAGTCCTCGTCCTGGATTACACC
>DHJG01000009.1:0-2076 GCA_002404215.1 Desulfosporosinus sp. UBA4726 | reverse complement strand
GATCCGAAGCGTAGCCGAATTTGATCCACTGTATGGTCAACTGCTCGTTGTTTATCATAAGCCTGGTCGAAGAGTGTGAGCTGAATGAAATCGTTTTGACATAGTTCCGAGACCCTAACTCCTAGGTGGCGGATCGGCTGACTATTCCATAGCTCATTGAATAATTCACAGGTGATTTCGTGAATTTGGTTTGTACAATCTAGGGGAGCATGGAGTTTTCTTTGGTGGGAATAGGAGGAAAATTCGTTTGTTCTTAAGGAAATCGAGACTAGCTTCGTACAAATGTTTGCCTGACGTAATCGCGTTGCGACGGTTTCTACAAGAGATAATAAGACTAAATGAGCAGTTTCGCAGTCGGCAACGTCGAAAGGGATTGTTGTAGAATTCCCCATCCCTTTAACAATATTTCTAACATTCCGAACCAGAGATTCATCCCGGCCATTCGCATAGTTCCAGATCAAAGTTCCAAAGCTTTTCAAGAAAAGCTCCAACCGATGAGGATCTGCTACAGCAAGCTCACCTATGGTATTAATGTTTCGGGAGCGGAGTTTCTTTGAGGTTGCTCTGCCCACGAAGAACAAGTCCTCGATGGGTAAAGGCCACATTTTACTCGGAACCTCCTGAGGAAATAAGGTGTGTACTTTGTCCGGCTTTTCAAATTCGCAAGCCATTTTAGCAAGAAGTTTATTGATGGAGATACCAATGTTAACAGTAAAACCTAACTCATGTTTGATTTGATCTTTAATCTGGTAAGCAGTGGATATTGGATCTCCTAAAAGTTTGTCCATATGTGTATAGTCAAGAAAATATTCGTCAATAGAATACTGCTGAATAAGGGGAGAATACAATTCAAGGATTTCCTTCATAGCCGAGCTACAGCGCTGATATAACAGATAATTGGGTGGAACGATGACCAGTTCCGGGCATTTCAGTTTCGCCGAATAAATCGTTTCACCTGTCTTAATGTCGTGGTTTTTGCTGGGGAGCGATTTAGCCAGAACAATGCCATGTCGGGTCATCGGGTCTCCGCCGACAACAGAGGGAATCGTTCGTAGGTCTAAGGAATCTCCATGCTGAAGCCGATGGGCGGCTTCCCAGGAGAGGTAGGCGGAATTGACATCAATATGGAAAATTATTCGTTGATTCACGGAGAGTCACCACCAGTAAGAATACTATTAAAGATAGTTTAACAGAACTAGTGTTCTATGTAAAGAGTATATACGTTTTGCAATTTAAATATACCAAAATAAAATATAATCAAAAGAGTTCTACTGACGTAATTGTGCCAGTAGAACTCTTTAAGACAACAGAACCCGAAACTATGAGACTAGTGTGGGCGGTTAAACTGCCCCAGGGATTACAGCGGGGACATATAAACGTTGGGCGAGTTCGCTATCGATCATAAAGAGACCAGCTCCGTCTCCTTTGATAAGCTTAAGCTTGTTTAGAACACGACCCATATTTTCCTCTTCTTCTACCTGTTCTGAGATATACCATTGGAGGAAGATCTCAGTCTTATGATCCTTAATTTCTCGTGAGATATCCATGAGATCAGAGATAGATTGTGTAATAAATTGTTCATGTTTCAAAGCAAGTTCAAATATTTCCTGGGGACTAGAAAACTCATTTTGGGGTTCTTTGATCCCCGCTAAAGTTGCCTTGCCGCCTATCCGGGTTAAATAATTAAAAAAGCCTAAGGCATGATCACGTTCTTCTTGAACCTGAACTCGGAAGTAATTGGCAAACCCATCGAGGTTTAGAGATGAGAAATAAGCTTGCATGGCAAGATACAAATAGGCTGAGAAAAATTCTTTATTCACTTGATCATTAAGAGCTTGAATCATTTTTTCGTTTTTCAATATATTCCACCTACCCTTTTTTAAAGTATTAACGTTTAACCGTTTAAGTATGTATTCTACATCATCCTAGGAAGTTCCTGTTATCAAAAACTGTTTCGGAGAGGAAACTATAATATTTATTAAATAAATAATAATTTAAACGGGAAGTATGTGGATTAACCATAATAACATGAAGAGGCTGTTGACGAGTTTGCGATTAAAGCCGTCAACAGCCTTT
>DHJG01000152.1 GCA_002404215.1 Desulfosporosinus sp. UBA4726 | reverse complement strand
GGAGGGTGAGGGTCTATGTTAACAAAAAGACAGAACTTGTTGGAAACTATTAGAGGTGGAAATCCCGATCGATTTGTTAAGCAGTATGAGTTTATGAATATGATCATGGAAGTTCCCTCAGGATTAGAGATGAATTACGGGAAGACTTGGAAAGATCATTGGGGCATTACCTGGAAGTGGCCGGAAGGCCAAATTGGCATGTTCCCTGTGCAAGATGATGAACACAAGGTTTTAAAAGATATCACTGAGTGGAAGAAATACGTGAAAGTACCTCCAATTGAAACTTCGGATGAAGCATGGGCTGCGGCTGTAGCTCACGCTAATGCCGTGGACCGCAATGAGGAATTTGTTACACCGTTTGTTGCCCCTGGCGTTTTCGAGATGACCCATCATCTGATGAGCATGGAAGATGCCTTAATGGCTTTGTATGAAGAGCCAGAGGCTATGCATGAGTTCATTGATTGTCTAACTGAGCGGGAGTTAGCCTTTGCTAAAGTATTGATTGATAAAATCCACCCGGATTGTCTTTTCCATCACGATGACTGGGGAGGCCAAACAAACTCGTTTATTTCTCCTAGTATGTTCGAAGAGTTCTTTTTGCCAGCTTACAAAAAAATCTACGGTTTCTATAAAGCGAATGGGGTTGAGCTCATCGTCCACCATAGTGATTCCTATGCGGCTAATCTGGTGCCCTATATGCTCGAAATGGGAATCGATATCTGGCAGGGTGTCATGACAACGAACAATACGCCAGAGCTTATTAAACAATATGGTGGAAAAATTAGTTTCATGGGTGATATTGACAGCGGTGTTGTTGATTTTCCAGCCTGGACACCTGAAATAGCTGCCCGAGAAGTCGAGAGAGCTTGTAAAAACTGCGGGAAGTTATATTTCATCCCTTGTTTAACCATGGGAGGGGCTTGGAGCGCTTTTCCAGGCGTTTACGAAAAGGTCAGTGAAGAGATCGACAAAATGAGTAATGAAATGTTTTAATCATGCTTGTCTGTGATTCTTGTAAAAAGGGCTAGTCATGACAAGCTTCTATCCTAGGGCCTGGGTCCGCTTTACGGCGTCCCGGTCATGGCAAACGAGTTGCCAAATAATGTTCGGTCAAATCGTAGAGAGAGCCTTTCAGTGGCTCTCTCTTTTGAAAAATAGATCGATTTACATTCTACCTTAAAGGGGCAATCATTATGGAAAATTTACAAAACGATTTAGTAAAAGAGGCCCTTGAATTAAACGCGACTCATGCCGCGATGGTTGAAGTGACTAAAATTCCGTTTAACGAAGACTTTAGAAAACTATGTGAACAAAATTCCTGTGGATCATACAATAAAAACTGGATGTGTCCTCCTGCGGTTGGGCCAATTAGTGATTTGATTAAGCGAGTTTCGGGCTTTAAACAGGGCCTTTTGCTTCAGACGGTTCATCAGTTGGAAGATTCCTATGATTGGGAAGGTATGCTGGAGGGACAAGCCAATCATGAAAAAGTATTTAGGAAACTCCTCGAGCACGTAGAGAAGCGAGATATCTTTAGCCAGATTCTGCCCTTAAGCGCAGGTCCTTGCATGCATTGTGCAAAATGTGCCTATCTCACAGGAAAAGAGTGCTCTTTTCCAGACAAAGCAATATCATCGGTTGAAGCCTATGGAATTGACGTAACCGCCCTACTGAAAGGCTGCGGGATACCCTATTCTAATGGTCAAAATACGGTTTCCTATGTGGGATTGATCTTGTTAAAAGAGTAGCCTTTTATGCCGCTACCGCAGTATTATTTCATGGAAAGTATGTACCTCTAACGCTTTGAGGAGGAATGTGAAGGAGATTGTGATGATGGAAACTAGCAAACTTGATAGAGCTAAGCACGGTGGACAGAAATATCTGGGCGAGAAGGGACTCCTGGCTTTGATAGGCTTTCTCAGCGCTTTTATCCCTCTGTCCACTGATTTATACCTCCCTGCCCTACCACGCATGGCAGATAACTTCCATGTTTCTGTTGGTTTAATTAACCTTACGTTGACACTCTTTTTTATTTTTTATGCTGCAGCTACCTTGTTATGGGGCCCTTTGAGTGATAAGTATGGCCGCAGGCCCATTTTAATCATTGGCTTGGTTCTCTATACAACGGCCAGCGTCTTATGTGCTTTGTCTACAAATGTTTACCAGCTTATCGGCTTTCGGATTTTGCAGGCTGTCGCCAGTGGGGCCGTTACCTCTGTTGCTTCAGCGGTTGTTAAGGATGTTTATGATGGCCGCAAGCGGGAAGCTGTTTTGGCGCTTGTGTTTTCAATGATGATGATTGCCCCAATTATAGCGCCGGTTATCGGTGCCTTTGTCTTAGGGGTAACATCCTGGCGGGGAATTTTTTGGACTTTGTCCGGCGCAGGGATTTTAGCGCTGGCCGGTGCCCTTGCTATGGAAGAAACCATAGAGCATCGCAGTACAGGAAACATTCTTCAGTCCGTTTCTCGGCTCGGGGTAGTGCTGAAGAATCCCGGATTTACATCATTGCTAGTTACATTTTCCCTACGATCAATACCTTTAATGGCTTTCATCTCATCATCATCCTATATTTACATCGATCAATTTGGCTTAAGTGCCAAAGTCTATAGCTATTTCTTTGCTGGGAACGCTGTGTTCATGGTCTTAGGCCCTTTGCTTTATATGAGGCTTTCCAGCCGATTTAAAACTAGGACAATGATAAGTGTCTGTTACCTAGTACTTTCCCTAAGTGGGTTACTTGTCTGCACTTTGGGAAATCTTAGCCCCTGGTGGTTTGCAGTATCGTTGCTTCCGTCCACCTTGGCGGGAAGTGTTATCGGTCCGCCCAGTGCCAATCTAATGCTTGAACAGCAAAAAACAGATACGGGATCAGCCTCTTCCTTGATGAATAGTTCTATTACTATTATGGGAAGTGTGGGCATGATGCTTATTTCCTTTAGCTGGGCAAATCGGATATGGGTTCTGGGAGCCTTAAACTTGATTTTCGGACTTTTGAGTTTTTCACTTTGGCAGTTAGTTTCTAAAGGTCCGCATATTGTTCAAGTGAAACATGCAAGTATTGGGGACGGTTCTTGACTTGCATCAAGCTATCGCTGATGGTATAATTACCCTAAATTGGGTTATTGAGAAGGGGAGATATATGCCAAGAGTACGAAGGATCAAAGGCGAATTTTCTACATATCATGTGGTACAGCGGGGTAATGAGAAAAAGAACATATTCCGGAACGATGAAGACAAGCTAAAGTTTTTAGAGATTGTATCGAAGGCTAAGGAGAAGCACAGTTTTCTAATCTATGCATACTGTCTAATGAACAATCATGTCCATCTCCTTATTAACGATAATGGCAATGACATTTCTAAACTAATGAAAAGCATCAATGTGAGTTATGTTTCATACTTTAACCGCATTCATGAGAGGTGTGGGCATCTTTTTCAGGACAGGTTTAGGAGCGAGGTAGTTAAAGACGATCGTTATTTGTTAGAGGTTAGTCGGTATATCCACAATAATCCGGTGAAGGCCAAAATTGAAACAAAACCGGGCGGTTTCAAGTGGAGTAGTTATAATATATACTCTGGAAAAGCCAGCGATGATTTTGGTCTATTAGATACAAGTAAGATATTAGGTTTCTTCATGGGCTCAAAAATGAAGTCCGTATCTGAATATGAGAAATTTGTTACTAATTACGGGGAGTTCGATGGTCACATACTAGATATTAATGAGGAACTTGAGGATTTTGGGCAAGAGAATCGTGATCGTAAGCACGAATTTTCTTTGGCCAAAGTGCGAATTGAACAAATGTTAGATGAAGAAAAAATGACTATGGAAAAATTATTGGGGAATAAATCCCTGAGAAATGAGATGATTCGAACTGCTCGAAAGAATTACTCCCTTAATCTAAAAGATCTTGGTGAGCTATTCGGAGGAATAAGCGAGTCACAAGTAAGTCGGATTGTGGTTAAATAAATGGCAAGCCAAGTATGCAAGTGCAAGAACCGTCCCCGACTTG
>DHJG01000127.1:4039-4196 GCA_002404215.1 Desulfosporosinus sp. UBA4726 | reverse complement strand
GCCCACATGATTCGAGCACTCAATAGTCCGACGATGCCTCCGGCGATAACGTCTGTGGGCCAGTGAACTCCAGTATAGACGCGAGCTATTGCTACTAGAATAGCTAAGATCGTAAAACTATAACTCACCCATCGCTCGGCGTTTTTCCAGGACCCTG
>DHJG01000127.1:1896-4027 GCA_002404215.1 Desulfosporosinus sp. UBA4726 | reverse complement strand
GCCAAAGTGAAATAAACGCAATCCGATTTGAGTAATGGGTGTCAAAAGAGGATTCACTGCCCACATGATTCGAGCACTCAATAGTCCGACGATGGCTCCAGCGATGACGTCTGTGGGCCAATGAACTCCAGTATAGACACGGGCTAATGCTACTAGAATAGCTAAGATCGTAAAACTATAACTCACCCATCGCTCGGCGTTTTTCCAGGACCCTGCTGCGAAAGCGAAACTGCCGGATACATGATCACTGGGAAATGAGGCATCAATCGAGTGGGGAATGAGTTGGGTGAACGATCCCTTGGATAGAGAAACAAAGGGGCGTGGTCGGAACCAAACATGAGAAATGAGTACATTGATCAGTAAGGCAAGAATTCCTGAGAATCCTGCAACGATTAGGGCGTGTCGTCGGTTGCCTTCGGGCTTGGGCAAGGCAAACCATGCAATAACAAACAATAAAACGTAGAGTTCTAATCCGTATTGAGCGATAAAGGACATGAATTTATCTAAGGTTGGTATATGTCCCGCCCACTGGTTGATCCAATGGTAGCCATAGAGATCGAATGAATTCATAATTGCTCCTCCTCGTATATCGGTGCTTAATAGCTATACACCTATAAGACGAAGAAACATTCTTATAAGTTCGCGAACTTCTGACAAAGTTTCTTCGTCTTATTATATGAGAGATTATGACAGCGCATTGTTATGATTGTCCTCGGAGGATACTGCCATCATTTTTATATCCGTTCTTCCAAATATCATTGGTTTCGCCCGCAGAAAAAATAAGGCGTAAATGTGGGGACAAATGAATCGCATTGAGTCTCTCGTATTAATGGGTATAATATTGATGGAAGACCTGAATAGGTCTGGATTGAGATAAAATAATTGGGGTTTTTCTCAGAGGGGACGAGCTGATGCCGTGATCATGATAGATTTAGAATTGATAAAACAAGTTCGTTCAGGGAATGAAGAAGACTTTGCACGATTACTCAAACACTACACGCCTTATGTTTACCGCACTGCGTTTGCCTTTTTGCACGATGAACACGAGTCCGAAGATGTTGCACAGGAGATATTCTTAAAAGTTTATCGCTCCATTCGAGAATTGCAGGATATCTCGGCTTTTAATGCTTGGTTAAAGAGGATTATTACCAACAGTTGTTTAGACCGTTTAAGAAAACAAAGACCCACCCCTGTGTCCGACACTCAATTAAATCTAATCATAGAGAAACATCCTGAGAAGTGGGATCAACATATAGAGATGCAAGAAGCCATCAACCAATTGATTCCAGAATATCGAGAAGCTTTGATACTTAGAGAATGGCAGGGCTATGATTATCAAGAGATAGCGACGTTGCTGTCCATTCCCCTAGGAACCGTGAAATCGAGAATTCATGGAGCGAGGGTACATCTGCGCAAGATTCTTGCGCAATAAAGTATGAAGGAGTGAAAAATATGAATTGTTCTGAATGCATGGCCCATATTTCTGAATTTCTCGATGGGGAATTGTCTGATTTAAGCTCCACAATTGTCAGAAAGCATTTGCTGTCTTGTTCGGATTGCCAAAGATTGGCTGATGAATTTTTCTCACTAAACTTCGAAATTGAGCAAGCAATGAACGCTATTCCGGTTCCTGCCTATCTGGAAGAGAGAATTTTAACCTCGATCCGTTTAGAGCACAATACTGCAAGCAAGCAAGTCTGGTTAACGGGCCTAACCTTGATCATGCTGGGGATTCCAATCCTGGCATTATTTTCTCCGTTTTCCCTCAGCTCATTACGATTGTTCTTTAAGACCATCTCTGTCCTTATGCATACTTGGCTAACGCTTATCACCATCGTGGTTCCTCCATTGCTAGGACTAGGGATTACATTGGTGGTTACTTTACTAGCGGGACTTGGCATTTATTCCCTGAGAGCCTTGTTAAAGGGATTACAAGTGAATGAGGTGTTATCGTGAAAAAATCGAGCCTCATGCTGACAGCATTTCTGACAATCCTATTTCTGGTGCTTGCTCCGTTGTCGGCCTTTGCGGGTACATTACTGACTCAGATGGGTGGTAATCCCGTAGTGGTTCCCGAAGGACAGATAATAGAAAATGTTTTGGCGGTGAATTCCGATGCCCGGGTTAGTGG
>DHJG01000127.1:446-1741 GCA_002404215.1 Desulfosporosinus sp. UBA4726 | reverse complement strand
GGGGAGTCTGTTGGGGATTCTTCTCTTGACGTGTTTGGGTTTTCTCTTGAGAAATTACCTAAGTCGATTTTTGAGACAATCCGAAGAGTTATTAGCGTCTTCTGCTACCCGATTATTTGGTATCGGCGCGGCTATCACACTTGTACTCTTTGCCCTCATAATCTTGCTATCGTTTACAGTAGTAGGCATTCCTCTGGCTCTCTTAATTTTCCTTGCCAGCCTTCTTGCCGTAATTTTCGGTATTGTTCCAATCATTGAATATCTAGGTAATAACTGGCTATCCCCAAAAATTAGTAATTTTCCACTCTTAACAAACCTTCTCATAAAAGCGATTCTTTTTGTGGCGGTGGTTAATCTTCCACTGATTGGATTTCTTGTCTTTACAGTATCAGGTATCATGGGATTAGGGCTTGTCTTGACGCAGATCTGGATGCTGTTTAAGAAGCGGAAGAAATTGGGAAAGGAGTAGTTTAATGTCTACAACCTTATTAATTCACTATATAACGCAATATGGTTATCCGGGACTATATGTTATCTTATTGGTTTCAATATTAGGACTGCCTATTCCTGATGAATTTCTGTTGACTTTTGTCGGTTTTATGAGTTTTTCAGGGCAACTTAATCCTGCATTAGCTATCCTCTCATCGGCTACCGGAAGTATGACAGGAATCACCATAGCCTATTTTCTGGGCCGCTTTTTCGAAGCAAAGGTTCTAGCGCATCTAAAAAAACATGCAGGGAGTGAGCGCCTAGAGAAGGTTCTAAGCTGGTACAACAAGCATGGAGGCAAGCTTCTGACGGTAGGATATTTTATTCCTGGGGTTCGTCACCTTTCGGGTTATATTGCTGGCTTAAGTCGGTTCAGCTACCGAAACTTTGCGTTTTTTTCCTATCTGGGAGCAATAGCCTGGACAAGCTTATTTATTATATTAGGAAGAACTTTAGGGAGCCGATGGGAAACGATTCTTCCGATTATCCACCGTTATTCGATCCTTCTTGGGGTTATCTCTTCCGTACTCTTTCTGGCGTTTTATCTCTTGTATAAGCAACATGAACGCTGGGGAGCTTGGTTGACGGCCCAGTTTTTGCGCTTGCCGAGTCGTTATCGTTCGTTAGGCAAGCTACGTTTTTTGATAACGGTCAGTGGAGCTGCATTCCTGGGACTCTTTATCTTCCTAATGGGTTTGATCCAAGATTTTGTGGCTAACGATGTCGCTGAATTTGATGAACTTGTCGCTTCTGGTCTGGAACTCGCTTCGCCAACCTGGGTGATTCACTTGATGCAACAAATTAAC
>DHJG01000127.1:0-326 GCA_002404215.1 Desulfosporosinus sp. UBA4726 | reverse complement strand
CATGAAACTAAACAATGGATCCATGGTCTTCCTCTGGGTCTAGCTTGGGGTGGGGGGACCCTTGTGGATCACCTTTTTCGGTTTATTTTTCGCGGGGAAAATATCAGCATCTTTGAAAACATTATGCCCTTTCAAGCCCCAAACACAGGGTTTTTACTGGCCGCTTTATCCTTTTATGCAGTCCTAGCCTATCTTCTAGCTCGAGAAAAATCGTGGTTATCTCAATTGAAGGTTTTGATCGGGGGACTTCTGTTGTTGCTGCTCTTAGGACTGAGTCCGATTTATCTCCATATTCATACTCCTAGTGCTATGGTCGCAGCTTTAAC
>DHJG01000193.1:3343-5833 GCA_002404215.1 Desulfosporosinus sp. UBA4726 | reverse complement strand
GCAGCTATATTTGATCGCAAGATTGTCGTAGAGGAAAATATTAATGGACGAGAAATAGAAGTCAGTGTTCTGGGAAATGATGCTCCGGAAGCCTCACTTCCAGGGGAGGTTTTACCTGCACATGAGTTCTACACTTATGAGGCTAAGTATTCCAATATTGGCTCAAGCTTGTTGATTCCTGCCCCTCTGGATGCATCCGTCATTGCCAGCTTACAAAAAATGGCGGTTGAAGCCTTCCAAGCAGTAGAAGCCAGTGGACTGAGTCGAGTTGATTTCTTTGTAACCCCTAAGAATGAAATATTCCTTAACGAAATTAATACCATGCCTGGGTTTACAGAAATCTCAATGTACCCTAAACTATGGGAAGCCACAGGTATCCCATATTCGGAGTTAATCGACCGTTTAATCTCTTTAGGGTTGGATCGTTATAAGGATAAACAAAACTCTAGAATTTCTCGTGATTAATTCGTAGCAAATAAAAAGGAACAGATGACGGCGTTCATCTGTTCCTTTTTATTTTTATTGAGGAATAACGGACTATAATGTTTAACCTATCGTTTGTGTGCATATCTTTGTTTAGGAGTTTGTTTAGTTGAGAGTACGATAGACGCCGACAACCTTCCCTAAAATCGTAACATTCTGGGAATAGATTGGTTCCATGGAAGAATTTTCGGGTTGAAGGCGAATAAGTGTCCTTTCCTTAAAAAATCGCTTAACCGTAGCTTCTTCACCAATTAAGGCGACGACAATTTCGCCGTTTCGCGCCTCGTTCTGTTGACGAACAATGATTAAATCTCCATTTAGTATCCCTGCTTCAATCATACTTTCCCCTTGAACCCGAAGCATGAAAACATTGTCATGTGTAACCATATCAGCCGGGAGGGGAAAAGTACCTTCCATGTTTTCAACAGCCAAAATAGGTTGTCCTGCGGTGACACGACCAATTATTGGTACATGAACGACCTTTTTACTATCTAGCAGGTCACTGGAACTATCTAAAATCTCAATCGCTCGGGGCTTGGTAGGATCACGTCGGATATATCCTTTGTCCTCCAATGTTTGGAGATGGCCATGCACAGTAGAACTAGAGAGCAAACCAACAGCCTCACCAATTTCCCGAACGGCAGGAGGATATCCCTTTTTACGTATTTCTTCTTTTATAAATTCTAAAATCCTTGTTTGACGCACCGATAAATCCGGGTACATAGACTAACACCCCCATCTTTTCAAAAATATTGTACCATCCCTTGAATTAAAGTGCAAACAAATGTTCGTCAAATAGCAAAGAACAGAGGAAAGTGGGGGAGGAGATGAAAATCCCATCCAAATTGCAGCGTGGATTAGCTCAATTTAGTATACTCATGCTACTTGCCGTAGTTACCTGGCAGGTCCTTCACCACACACCCTTTGGTTCTTCAGATGTCTATCCGTATTTAAGTTCACTGTCGCCAGAATTAGTGAAACAGTGTGCGCTGGAAAATCGCACATCTCCAACAATTGTTTGGGAGGATCTATTAGCAATACGGTCGACACTCCCAGAAAAGGCTGCTCAACCTTTGATTGAGCAACTTAAGGTCCATGTCCCTTTCTCAGATCTAGACTGGAGATCTTTGCCACCTAATAAACGCCGAGTAGTTCAAAGACATCGTCAAATACTAACGCAATACACTTATTATCAACCCAAAAAGTATTCCTTCCCTGTGATTGGAACAACGTGGTTCGAAGATAGTTTTGGGGCGGACCGGGAAGGGGGAGCACGTAAGCATGAAGGAACCGATTTGTTTGGAAAAGAAGGCACTCCCATTGTCAGCATCTGTGGAGGAAGGGTTGAACAAATAGGGTGGAATCGGCTAGGCGGTGAACGTGTTGGTATACGAGGCGATGATGGAAATTATTATTATTACGCGCACCTACAATATATTTCTTCATTGCTCGTCAAAGGAAACCGAATCGAAGCAGGGGAGTCAGTGGGCACCATGGGGCATACTGGAGATGCTTTAACAACACCAGATCATCTTCATTTTGGAATTGAACTACCGAATGGACAATGGATCAATCCGTATCCCTTCTTGGCGGTATGGCAATATTGGGGAGGGGAAAGTTCATCTTAATAATGATTCGAATGAAGCTCTAAGTTCTCTGAGTTTTTAGATACTTGCCCCAAGTCTTTAAATTAGTTATAATAATATAGTTTGTATGCGTATTCATCTGCATTCTATATGCTTAAATCTCGAAAAGGGGTCATTATTTGCAACGTATTAGGCGCAGTTTGTTTAAGGCAAGCTTAGTTATATCGATTTTAGTTGTTGGTCTGTTGTCGCTTATTGGGTACCACTATTTTCGCCCAGCTTTAGGCAACTTTATTGCAGTATCTGAAACTAAGCCAAAAACGTTCAATTCCAATATATCTACATCGTCTTCTAAGGAACTCTCTACCGAAGATGAAAGCTACGTACTTATTGATCCATTAACAGCACAGGTTTTTAAATC
>DHJG01000193.1:2906-3089 GCA_002404215.1 Desulfosporosinus sp. UBA4726 | reverse complement strand
AGTTGGCAAAGAAGTGACGACAGAGGGTTCTCGACTTGGGCTTAGTCCAGGGGATGAAATATCTGTCCATGACCTCTTGACGGCACTCTATCTCCCTAGTGCTAATGATGCTGCTGCAGCCCTAGCCGTTAAAATTAGTGGCTCAATTCCAGCCTTTGCTGAAGAAATGAACAACTTTGCAGC
>DHJG01000193.1:2050-2667 GCA_002404215.1 Desulfosporosinus sp. UBA4726 | reverse complement strand
CTTATGAAATTCGTGCAAGAATCCAACGCCCGTGTGCAATGGAAAGACGCGCAAGGTATGGTTCATTATGCGGAAGTGCAGAATACAAATAGTCTCCTGAAGGTCTATCCTGGGGACCAAGGTTTAAAAACCGGTACTACTACAGAAGCTGGGCAGTGCCTTGTATCTTATGTCACTAGGCCAGACGGGGATTTATTACTCGTCTTATTGGGCAGCAAAAATCGCTACGAAGATGCTATTAAATTGCTGGATGAAGGTTGGGCTGCTCAGCGCTCAAGTGCTGCACTTCGCGAGCTGGCTAAAGACCCTAAATCGCTGATTCTGAGTCCCGGAATATTTTAAGAATATTAATAATTATTTAGCTCGGAGGTATGAAGAACTTGAAAATTCTTGGCGAAGCATGCGTATTAGAAGATCGTTCATGTACAGAATGTGGCGAATGTGATCTGTGTGATTCTGATCCGACAAAACAATGTGATAATTGCGGTCAATGTATTGAAACTCCAGAGGGCGACTTTGCTGAAATTGGGATTGACGATATATTATTGAATACTGAAGACCCAATTACGACTAGTCGTCATAAAGGGCATAGCAACAAATATAAGATAAAATAACGA
>DHJG01000193.1:1579-1885 GCA_002404215.1 Desulfosporosinus sp. UBA4726 | reverse complement strand
TTTGACGGTAGGATATAACAATTCCGAGTATCTAGGCCAGCTAGATCGATAAATAGATTTTGGTCACTAATAATACAGGTGTAGTGTTCTGAAGGAGAGAGTTCATAAGTTGGAACGATTCAGTGAAGAACGAAGGGAATCATGTTCCGTCGTATCTAAAATTGTAAGAATTATAATCTATCGAGTAAAACGAGCAGATGGCTTAGGTGAAGGAGAAATTGTCGGTTTTCAATGTCATAACAGCACTGAACAATGTATTAATCGATGTTCCTATAAATATTTAGTTGACGATTATTGAGATGATTT
>DHJG01000193.1:0-1478 GCA_002404215.1 Desulfosporosinus sp. UBA4726 | reverse complement strand
CTGTAATTTGAGCATAGTTATTGGCTCAATTTGGTTCAAATAAATGGGACATCGGAATGCCTTCACTGTTATGTATTCAGAAATTGGTAGGCCTTTAGCTTTTCGTTTTGCTATTTTTATTTTTGTTTCCAAGGGTTTTTACGACAAACGCTACAGTAAATCCGAAAAATCCATGACTCACAAGACACATGATTTTACTGAACGTTTTTTTGAAATCCTTAATTATCTTAGCTTGCTTAAATACATATGGAATTAAGCCTCCAACTGTTCCTAAAACCAAGCCTTTCAGTAAACATAAACGTTTATTAAATGACAATATATAGGTAAGCGTCAGTCCTCCACTTATGCAAAAGAACGTACTAATCCCATGAGATAACCAAATATCTCTTTTCGTGGTCAGGGGTATCCACTTTCTGCACTTTACAACTTGAAGTGACATCAAGCTTAATGAACTCTGCACAAGTCCTAACATTATAAACAGGCGATTACTCATCATAATAACTAACTCACCAAGAAGACCTGAAATTAGGCCTAAAGCTAGCTTGTTTTGTATTTTTATCATTGTAATACCCTCCAATGATAGTTTCTAAACTTTCAACAATTCTATCCCTATTAATACGCTAATTGGTCCAAAAACAAAAAGGAAGCAGGGCTCTGCTTCCTTTTGAAACGTGAAGTAGCATCCTAAGTACTTATGATCGGTTTACGAGGAAGACGATAGTGGCAGAGCTAAAAATATAACCCAAATCGCCGTAATTGCAACAGATAACGGTGCATTAGACTGTCGAAACACGCAGTTTACATGTAGTGGTCGATTACTTGATATTTCAAAACTTGCTTGTACACTAATCGTCTCTATCAGACATAAACTAATATATATGATAAGGCTGAGAAGGGGGTAATTATTATGGCTGTTTTCGACACAGGACCAATTGATAACAGGGACGCACCACGCACGACACAGCTCACGATTCGATTGTTCAATACAGGGCGACAACCTGCGCTTGTGGGTATTGAAGCATACTTTGTCACTCCAACTGGAGATGGTTACGGTAGTAAAACAATTTATGTATTGGAGCTAGTTCCCATTAATCCATTCAATACACCTGCACACCTGCCCCTTCATTTACCTTGGATAACGTTTTTGCAGACCTGGACGTGTTCGGAGTTCGGGTGCTCACCAGCGGACTCGGTGCCAACAATATCGCCGTTACTGTTTTGGAAAAAGGCTTGGATGGGCAAATCATCAAAAAACATGTGCTGGAAGGGGAACTTTCCCGAATTCAGGAGCTTTTGTTTGCGTATGTCACGAATAGTGGTGCCGATTCGGTTAGTGTAATTAACACTGCAACTAATACGATATTGACATCGATTCCCGTACCTGGCGGCAGCTCTCCTTTTAGAATTGCAATTACTCCCGACGGTACACGAGCTTATGTCACTAATGAAGTTAATAATACCGTTACGGTAATTGACAC
>DHJG01000189.1:1750-2872 GCA_002404215.1 Desulfosporosinus sp. UBA4726 | reverse complement strand
CGAGTTATTAGCCTTTAAACATTGTTCCAATCCCGCCATCTGTAAACAGTTCAAGTAAAATCGCATGGCTTAACCGCCCATCAAGGATATGCACGCTTCCAACGCCACCCTCCAAGGCTGAGACTGCACACTCTACTTTGGGTAGCATTCCACCCTTTAAAATCCCTTGTTCCACCAATTGATCGATTTCTTCTCTGGAAATCGCCGAAATAAGAGAGTCCGGATCTGAAATATCGCGCAGTATTCCTCGCACATCAGTTAAGAGAAGCAATTTATCAGCCTGCAGTGCCTCCGCGATTTTTCCCGCAACCGTATCCGCGTTGACATTATACGTTTCTCCATTTTCCCCGCTAGCAACTGGTGAAATGACTGGGATATAGCCTTCTCCCAGTAAGGTGTTCAAAATATCGGGCGTAACACTCTGGATTTCTCCAACACACCCTAAATCAACGTCTTCCATCTCCCCGTGACTATTTGGCATTTGCATGGGTTTCTTGGCCGCTATGAGCAGTTGAGCATCTTTTCCGGATAACCCAACACCCTTTCCGCCAAAGCGATTGAGGAGAGAAACCATCTCTGTGTTTAACTTTCCTAATAAAACCATTTGCGCAATTTCCATAGTTTGGGCATCGGTGACTCTTAAGCCCTGCACAAATTGACTTTCAATCCCTACCTTCTTTAACATGGCATTAATTTCCGGACCACCACCATGTACCAGTACGGGGCGAATCCCCACTGAATGCAAGAGCAGGACATCCATTATGACCGATTCTTTTAGAATTGGATCAACCATAGCGTGCCCGCCATATTTAATCACGACCGTCTTGCCTGCAAATTTCTGGATATAAGGAAGGGCTTCCACTAAAACCCGTGCTTTGCCTAATCCCTGTTCCATAGGGGTCATCTCAACCATCTCCACTCTTAAGTTCGATAATCTCCATTAATTGTGACGTACTCGTGGGTTAGGTCACACCCCCAGGCTGTAGCGTGTTCTTCACCATCATGAAGGTTCAAACGAATATGAACGTCTTTAAGTCTAAGAATCTCCATAGCCCTTTCTTCTGAAAACTCAACGCCTCTACCCGCTTGGGCGACGATCAAATCTCCTAGTGAGATATCCAC
>DHJG01000189.1:1190-1551 GCA_002404215.1 Desulfosporosinus sp. UBA4726 | reverse complement strand
CTTTTGTTTTAGCTCCAGATACCGTAACTTCCATAAACTTGGTGGCACCCTCCCCATCTCGGGCAATATCTTGAGCCAGAAAGATGCACATTGTCTTCACCATTTTCTCAAAGTTGGCCAAATCTTCCCCGCTTAGCGTCCTTCCAGAGGCCCCATTGGCCAGAAAGAGGACCATATCGTTGGTGCTGGTGTCCCCATCAATTGTCACCATATTAAAGCTTTCGTCAACCGCTTCACGCAAAATACGCTGCAATTCAGCAGAAGGCACACTCGCATCGGTCGTCAGAAAACCCAACATAGTTCCCATATTCGGATGAATCATTCCGGACCCTTTAGCCATCGCGCCAAGACGGATCACGCC
>DHJG01000189.1:0-1018 GCA_002404215.1 Desulfosporosinus sp. UBA4726 | reverse complement strand
CGAGGAGCTCCGAACTCGCTGCTCGAATTCCGTTCAAGACTCTATCAAGCGGCATTTCAACCCCGATCACACCCGTTGAGGCCACAAGAACATCCTCAATGGGTATAGCCATAAACATTGCAGTAATTTCAGCCATCGACAATGCGGCCTGATCTCCAGCTACTCCTCCACAAGCATTGGCATTCCCACTATTGATCACAATAGCTTGAGCCAAACCATTGTTCAGATGGCGCTGTGTTAAATAAAGAGGATGTGCTTTTACCACGTTTCGGGTATAAACAGCCGCTGCTTGCGCTTGAACCTGGGAAAAAACCAGCGCTATATCATATTTATTCTCATACTTAACTCCCGCTTGGACGCCGACTGCATAAAAGCCTTGTGGGGCGGCTACACCGCCTTCAACTGACTTCCAAACCTCTTCAACATTATCCATGAATTGACACTCTCCTTTTTTAACTTAGGGCCAAAGGGATGTTCCTGTAATCCCCTGGCCTTCAGGCAATCCCATAACTAAGTTCATATTTTGAATAGCCTGGCCTGCAGCTCCTTTTAGCAGATTATCGATTGTTGCTACCAAGATAGCATTTCCAGTTCTTTGATCTATTGTCAATTGTAAAAAGGCATTGTTACTTCCACTTGAGAATTTTGTCTGCGGCCAAGTTCCCTGTGGTAAAACATGAACGAATTCTTCTTTCTTATAATACTCCAGCCAGCACTCGCGCAGGTCTTCCTCATGGACCCCTTCCTGAACTGCAGCATAAATCGTGACCAACATCCCCCTGGTCATGGGCACTAAATGAGGTGTGAAATTCACAGTAAGGGGTTGCCCGGCGGCCCGCGATAATTCTTGTTCGATTTCCGGAGTATGACGATGAGTTGCTACCCCATAGGCCTTGAAATTTTCATTGATTTCAGCATAATGGGTATCCAGAGAAACCCCTCGCCCTGCCCCCGATACACCTGATTTGGCATCAATAATTAAATATCCCGTTTGAAGCAATTTATTACGGAGCAAAGG
>DHJG01000180.1:28563-34668 GCA_002404215.1 Desulfosporosinus sp. UBA4726 | reverse complement strand
CAGACTTTTCTGAGATTACTGGGCTTTTGAGGACATCTCGTGCGTCGCGCATTACGCTAACACCTCCTCTGTTTTTGATACGGCTGCTTTAGTCATTACAAGAATATCGTAATGAAGTAAATCCCTCACGTTCATTCCTGCAACGTTCGTTGTCTTTACACCCTCGAGGTTGCGAGCGCAACGTTGTACTGCGTCATCTATATCGTCCATAACGATCATAGCCTTCTTGTCAATATTAAGAGCTTTGAGTACCTTCACCATTTCACGGGTTTTTGCTTCACCCATGCTCAAATCGTCAAGGACAATCAGCTGTTGCTCCATAACCTTCGAAGAAAGTGCCGAGTGCAAAGCCAACCGGCGAACTTTTTTGGGCAATTTGAAACCATATTTACGAGGTTTAGGTGCGAAGACAACGCCACCACCTCTCCACAATGGGGAGCGTGTACTACCAGAACGTGCACGACCAGTTCCTTTTTGACGCCATGGTTTGCGTCCACCTCCGCGCACTTCGCCGCGTAACAACGCAGATTGTGTGCCTCGTCTTTCTCCAGCAAGTTGTGACACAATTGCTGAATGAAGAACGTGGATATTCGGGATAATTCCAAACACACCTTCGCTAAGTTCGATTTCTCCGACCGATGCGCCTTGCATATTTAATACATTAACTTTCGGCATTGCTTATTCCTCCTTTCTCAGTGTTACTTCGCCTTGACAGAAGGCTTCAGAATGATCATTGATTTATTAGCTCCAGGGACAGCACCTTTGATCAAAATTAAGTTTTTATCTACATCAACGCGTACAACTTCCAGGTTTTGTACAGTAACACGTTCGCCACCCATACGTCCTGGCAGTTTACGACCTTTAAATACTCGAGCCGGGCCCTTCGCGCCAAGGGAACCTGTACGACGATGATATTTCGATCCATGCGCCATCGGTCCACGACTAGCATTATGACGTTTGATCATTCCAGCGAAGCCTTTTCCCTTAGAAGTGCCGACAACATCGATTTTGTCACCAACAGTGAATAAATCCACTTTTACTTCTTGGCCGATTTCAAAACTCTCAACATCATCAATTCGAAACTCTCGAACATACCGCATTGGCTTTAATGAAGCCTTTTGGAAGTGTCCTTTACGCGGCTTATTACTTAAGCTTTCGCGAAGAACTGAGAATCCGATTTGAATAGCGTTGTAGCCATCGGTCGCAATAGTTTTCTTCTGTACTACTGGGCAAGGACCTGCTTCGATCACTGTGACCGGAACTACACGTCCTTCAGCTGTGAAAACCTGAGTCATACCAATTTTTTTACCTAAAATTCCTTTTGACACGAATGCCACCTCCTAAACGCTTTGAAGTGCGCCAGACCATTCCAGAGCACGAGAGCGTCGTTTTATTTATTTTGTCGCGATTCCCTCGGCAACTACTCCACGCTACCGGGCGTTTCTCGCACCAAACATAACGACAGTATATCACAGAATAAAATATTTGGCTACTCCAAAACACAGCAAAATATGCTAATTATAGCTTAATTTCTATATCTACACCTGCGGGTAAATCTAAACGCATAAGTGCATCCACAGTTTTTGGCGTAGGCTCTAGAATATCAATCAAACGTTTATGAGTGCGCATCTCAAACTGTTCGCGAGAATCCTTATTTACATGAGGAGAGCGTAAGATTGTATAGATGCTTTTCTCTGTTGGTAGGGGAATCGGTCCACTGACCTGGGCACCTGTTCGTTTTGCAGTTTCTACAATTTTCTCTGCAGATTGGTCAAGTGTTTTGTGATCAAAGGCCTTAAGGCGAATCCTGATTTTTTGGCTCATAAGTTAATAACTACCTCCTCATATTTCCCGTTGCACGGGCTTCGAGCGTAAAAATTCCCTGGTACAAGCGGAGTCACCTGCCCAGCAACCTTCTACGCCAAGTCAGAAATCCGAAGTCAGCTGGTAGCAAGCGAATGAGTACTGTGTACTCAATGACCCAGTGCTACTTTACCTGACTCGTGCTAGTAGAGAGGAAGAAATCTTCCTCTCTACTAGTCCATTAGGTTCACGATTAGGCATTAATTTTAGCAACAATACCTGAACCAACTGTGCGGCCACCCTCACGGATAGCAAAACGAAGTCCTTCTTCCATAGCGATTGGGGTGATGAGTTCAACATCAATCGTCACGCGGTCTCCCGGCATAACCATTTCAGTACCCTCTGGAAGAGTGATAACACCAGTTACATCCGTTGTACGGAAGTAGAATTGAGGACGATAGTTGTGGAAGAACGGTGTATGACGTCCGCCTTCTTCTTTATTCAAGATATAAACTTCACCTGAAAACTTTGTGTGAGGTTTAATGGATCCAGCCTTAGCTAAAACTTGTCCACGTTCGATGTCTTTACGCTCAACACCACGTAGAAGTGCACCGATATTATCTCCAGCTTGTGCTGAATCAAGAAGTTTACGGAACATTTCAACCCCTGTAACAATAGTCTTACGAGAAGTATCTGTCAAGCCAACAATTTCCACTTCATCTCCGACTTTAACCCTTCCGCGATCGACACGACCCGTGGCAACGGTACCGCGACCAGTAATCGTGAAGACATCCTCAATAGGCATCAGGAAAGGTTTATCTGTGTCGCGCTCAGGAGTTGGAATGTAGGAATCTACCGCATCCATCAGCTTCCAGATATCTCCACACCATTCGCACTCGCGTTTTCCGCAACCGCATTGTAATGCTTTGAGACCTGAACCTGGAATGATAGGAACGTTGTCGCCATCAAACTCGTACATTGTTAAGAGTTCACGAATTTCCATTTCGACTAGCTCTATGAGCTCCTCATCGTCAACCATGTCTCTTTTGTTAAGCCAAACAACAATACTAGGAACACCTACTTGGCGAGCCAAGAGGATGTGTTCACGGGTTTGTGGCATTGGGCCATCAGCTGCAGACACGCAGAGAATTGCACCATCCATTTGAGCTGCGCCAGTGATCATGTTTTTAACATAGTCCGCGTGGCCTGGGCAGTCCACGTGAGCATAGTGACGATTTTCAGTCTCATACTCTACATGAGCAGTGGAGATTGTAATTCCGCGCTCGCGCTCTTCAGGAGCTTTGTCAATTTGATCAAATGCTGTGGCTACTGCGCCACCGACTTTAGAAAGAACAGTGGTGATTGCCGCTGTCGTGGTGGTCTTACCGTGGTCGACGTGACCAATGGTTCCAACGTTAACATGTGGTTTAGTACGTTCATATTTAGCTTTTCCCATTTTCTTTTCACTCCTTAATATCTACTTAAGATTAAGCACCTTGCCGCTTAGAAATGATGCCTTCAGCAATGCCTTTAGGCACTTCTTCATAGTGGTCAAACTGCATAGTATAGGTCCCACGTCCTTGTGTGGCAGATCGTAGATCAGTAGAATAGCCAAACATTTCGGAAAGTGGAACAAATCCACGCACAATTTGTGCATTACCACGCGCTTCCATTCCTTCTATGCGTCCACGACGTGAACTGATGTCCCCTATGACATCCCCCATGTATTCCTCAGGAACAGTTACTTCAACTTTCATGACCGGCTCGATGATTGCAGGATCCGCCTTGAGGGCACCAGCTTTGAAAGCCATCGATCCAGCAATCTTAAAAGCCATTTCTGAAGAGTCGACGTCGTGGTAAGAACCGTCATAAACGGTAGCACGCAAGTCAAGGACAGGATATCCAGCCAGGATACCATTTTGCAAGGCTTCTTGGATACCTGCTCCAATTGGGTTAATATATTCCCTAGGAATGACGCCACCGACCACTTTGTTGACGAACTCAAAACCGCTTCCTGGTTCAAGTGGCATAAGTTCGATCCAGCAGTGTCCGTATTGTCCTCGACCACCGGATTGGCGAACAAACTTCCCTTCGGATTTAACAGTCTTCCGAATGGTTTCTTTGTAAGCAACCTGTGGACGTCCTACGTCGCATTGTACTTTGAACTCCCGCTGCAAACGGTCAACGATAATCTCAAGATGGAGTTCACCCATCCCCCCAATAATCGTCTGTCCTGTCTCAGTATCGGTGTGCATTTTGAAAGTAGGATCTTCTTCTGCAAGACGAGATAGTGCTCCACCCATTTTTTCCTGATCGACTTTAGTTTTGGGCTCGATTGCCACATGGATAACCGGCTCAGGGAACACCATTCTTTCAAGGATAATAGGGGTCTTCTCATCGCATAATGTGTCGCCCGTTGTTGTATCTTTCAGTCCAATTGCGGCTGCAATGTCTCCTGAACGAACTTCTTGAATATCTTCACGGTGATTGGCGTGCATTTGAAGAATGCGTCCAATGCGCTCTTTCTTACCCTTAGTTGAGTTATAAACGTAAGAACCAGCACTCAACACACCCGAATACACCCGGAAAAATGCCAATTTACCAACGAAGGGGTCAGACATAATCTTGAAAGCCAACGCCGAAAATGGTTCAGCGTCAGAAGCTGTCCTTTGGTCATCCGCTCCGGTATCCGGATTTACTCCTTTAATGGGAGGAACATCTAGAGGCGAAGGCATGTAATCAACGACGCAGTCAAGCAGTGGTTGTACCCCTTTATTCTTGAATGCAGAACCGCAGAGAACTGGAATAAATTTGTTTCCGATCACTCCGCGACGTATACCATCACGAATCTCTTGCTCGGTGATTTCTTTGCCTTCGAGATACTTCATCATCAGCTCTTCACTCGTCTCAGCGACAGCTTCAACGAGTTTCTCACGATACTCTGTAGCTAATTCAGCTAAGTCTTCAGGAATCGCGCTGTGAACTTCAGTAGTGCCTAAATCATCCGTATAGACAGTAGACGTCATGGTCACCAAATCGACGATACCTTTGAAGTTATCCTCAGCACCGATCGGCAACTGAATTGGAACAGGGTTGGCACCTAACCTGTCAGCGATCATTGAAACGCCGCGGAAGAAATCAGCGCCCATCCGGTCCATTTTATTAATAAAAGCGATACGTGGAACTTTGTACTTATCCGCTTGACGCCAAACGGTTTCGGATTGAGGTTCAACTCCGCCAACAGAACAGAATACCGCTACAGCACCATCAAGCACCCGCAGAGAACGTTCAACTTCTACCGTGAAGTCCACGTGCCCTGGTGTGTCAATAATGTTGACGCGATTCTGCCTCCACTCGCAGGTTGTAGCTGCGGAAGTAATGGTAATTCCACGCTCTTGCTCCTGGATCATCCAGTCCATTGTTGCAGCACCATCATGAACTTCACCAATTTTATGCACTCGTCCAGTGTAAAAAAGGATACGTTCAGTTACGGTTGTTTTCCCAGCATCAATGTGCGCCATAATTCCGATATTACGTGTATTTTCTAGTGTAAATGCTCTTGCCACTGTGATTCCCCCTTTCTGTCAAAATCAGTATGCATCAAACTACCATTTGTAATGCGCAAAAGCCTTATTAGCCTCTGCCATTTTATGCATATCTTCTTTCTTCTTGACAGAACCGCCTGTATTGTTAGAGGCATCGAGTAATTCTCCAGCAATTTTCTCTTGCATGGTTTTCTCGCCACGTTTTCGCGCCATAGCGACAAGCCAACGCAGACCTAGTGTCGAGCGACGCTCTGCACGAACTTCAATAGGAACTTGATAATTTGCACCACCAACACGGCGTGCCTTGACTTCCAATACCGGCATCACATTTTTCAGCGCAGTGCCAAAAACTTCAACCGGGTCTTTACCGGATTTTTCTTGAATCATATTAAATGCGCTATAGCAAATAGCCTCTGCTGTTCCTTTTTTACCATCTAACATAATTTGATTAATAAATTTTGTTACAGTCTGGTTTTTGTAAATCGGATCAGGCAGAACATCGCGTTTCGCAACATATCCTTTACGTGGCATTGATTTACCTCCTTTGTCCTTATCATTAAGCTACCTACAGTGCATGACTTTTAGCTCTTTATGCCTTTTTCGGACGTTTTGCTCCATATTTAGAGCGCCCTTGTGCACGTTTCTGAACAGCAGTTGTATCCAAAGCGCCACGTATTACGTGATAACGTACGCCAGGAATATCCTTAACACGACCTCCACGGATAAGAACCACGGAGTGTTCTTGTAAGTTGTGCCC
>DHJG01000180.1:4826-28538 GCA_002404215.1 Desulfosporosinus sp. UBA4726 | reverse complement strand
GTGGTATAAACTCTGATACAAACTCCTCGCTTTTGAGGAGATCCTCCTGATGGAAATTGCTTACGCTTAAGAGAGTTATAGCCCCATTGTAAAGCTGGAGCTGTCGATTTCTTCGTGATCGTGGCACGACCTTTACGGATAAGTTGGTTAATTGTCGGCATGTCTCCACCTCCTTTCTGATCATATCAATATACAAGGAGTTGCTTGCGACAGCATTTAGCAAGCAAATCCAAAACCTGCAATATAGTTTTACGGAATTCTTAACGGGTCTTAATCTTCCAATATGGCCGCTATTGCTGTGCCCACTTCTATCCCGCAAGCCTTTCCTAGTTCCTTCATAGTAGGAACTTCAAGGCATTCCACATCATGGTTACTACACCATTCTTGGATTGGACGTAGAATATGAGCTTCTGCATCTTTCGCCATATATACACGCCGAACGAGCCCTTTTTCTAGGGCCCGTTGGGTTTGCTTAAACCCAACCGTTTTCAGTTTGGCGTGTTTGAAGGTTTCATCAAGCATCAAAATGCTTTCCCCCTTAATCACACTATTGTAGTTTAGCATTTGCACTCAAGGGTGTCAATAATGCATAACTATTTTGGTTCCAAAGTTTTAATATTTCGATACCTAGACATGCCCGTCCCGGCAGGAATTAATTTACCGATGATTACATTTTCCTTTAAGCCGAGTAGCGGATCAACTTTTCCTTTAATAGCTGCTTCTGTGAGAACTCGAGTCGTCTCTTGAAAAGAAGCTGCGGAGAGGAAGGAGTCTGTCGCCAAGGATGCCTTAGTAATCCCCAGGAGTACTGGATGAGCTACTGCAGGTTCCCCACCTTCAGCAATGGCTTGTGTATTCTCATCTTGAAAGTCAAAGACATCAATTAGACCACCCGGGAGCAGACCAGTATCACCGGCATCATCTATTTTGACCTTGCGCAACATTTGCCGTACCATAACTTCAATGTGCTTGTCGTTAATATCAACCCCTTGAAGCCTGTATACGCGTTGCACTTCACCAACTAGATAAACCTGAACACCACGTGGACCTTTGACCTTCAACATATCATGTGGATTAATACTACCTTCTGTCAGCTCGTCGCCTGCTTCTACCATCTGACCCTCTTTAACACAGAGACGTGATCCATAGGGAATAGTATAAAGTAGATGCTCTTCGGTTTCAGTGAGAAGGTCTATTTCTCGTCGTCCTTTGACCTCACTGATCGACACCTTCCCAATAGCTTCCGATATGATCGCTTGCCCTTTCGGTTTACGGGCTTCGAACAACTCTTCTACCCGCGGAAGACCTTGAGTAATATCATCACCCGCAACACCACCGGTATGGAACGTACGCATGGTTAACTGAGTTCCAGGTTCTCCAATGGACTGCGCCGCGATGATTCCAACAGCCTCACCCATCTCAACAGGGCGTCCAGTTGCCAGGTTACGACCGTAGCACTTCTTGCAGACACCATAGCGTGACTTACAGGTGAGAACAGAACGGATTATAGCTGTATCAAATGCATTTACAATAGCTTCTGCCTGTTCCTCTGTTATTTCATAGTCTGGTGAAGCGAGTAGTTCGCCCGTCTCTGGATGGTGTATCTCCTCCAAAACAAATCGTCCAACTAGACGATCTATAAAGGGTTCGATAATTTCAGGACCATCTTTAATATCTTCAACCATAATACCAGTTAACGTTCCGCAGTCTTCTTCACGCACAATCACATCCTGAGATACATCAACCAAACGACGTGTCAGATAACCTGAGTCAGCTGTTCGCAAAGCAGTATCTGCAAGACCTTTCCGTGCACCGTGAGAGGAAATAAAATATTCTAAAACGGTTAGACCTTCACGGAAGTTTGCCTTAATCGGCAACTCAATGGTTCGTCCAGATGGGTCAGCCATGAGTCCCCGCATTCCCGCAAGTTGTCGCAACTGTTGAATATTACCCCGAGCTCCAGAGGTAGCCATCATGTACACCGGGTTAAACTGATCGAGGGTATCCATTAACGCCTGGGTCACAGTCTTGGTTGCTTTCGCCCAAGTATCAATGACAAGGTTGTAACGCTCTTCATCCGTAATCAAACCACGACGATATTGTTGCTCTGTTTTGGCAACCGCTGCGTCCGCTTTAGTAAGAATCTCCGTCTTCGCCTCGGGAACCGTAATATCCGTCAAACCAACGGTCATTCCCGCCCGAGTTGAGAACTTAAACCCTTGACTTTTCAGCCCGTCTAGCAATGAAGCTGTCGCTTCATAGCCACACTTGCGATAGGTTTTGGCCACGATATCTCCTAAGCCCTTTTTACCTGTAACTTCGTTAAAATAGCCCACTTCTGGCGGAATGACGGAATTGAAGATCAACCGTCCGACAGTAGTCTCTAAGAGTTCTCCGTTACGGCGAACTTTAATACTAGCTTGCAAGTGAACTACTTTTGAATCATAAGCTAAGACAGCCTCGTCATAATCTTTAAATATTTTACCTTCCCCAAAGGCACCTGGACGATCCATAGTTAGGTAATAGGATCCCAGAACCATATCTTGGGTAGGAGTTTGTACTGGGCGTCCGTCTTTGGGGTTCAGGATATTATGAGACGCTAACATAAGCAATCTCGCTTCAGACTGAGCCTCAGCTGACAAAGGAACGTGGACTGCCATTTGGTCTCCGTCAAAGTCTGCGTTGTATGCCGTGCAAACTAAGGGGTGAATCTGCAGAGCCCGGCCTTCAACTAAGATCGGCTCAAACGCCTGAATTCCTAAACGATGAAGTGTTGGGGCACGATTCAGCAATACAGGGTGATCAGAGATAACCTCTTCGAGGACATCCCACACCTCGGGGCGAACTCTCTCAACCATACGTTTCGCGCTTTTAATATTGTGTGCATGGCCCTCATTGACAAGTTTCTTCATCACAAATGGCTTAAATAGTTCCAAAGCCATTTCCTTTGGAAGACCACACTGGTGAAGTTTAAGATTCGGCCCGACAACGATAACAGAACGTCCGGAATAATCAACACGTTTTCCCAAGAGGTTCTGCCTGAAGCGGCCCTGTTTGCCCTTTAACATATCGCTCAAAGATTTTAATGGGCGATTTCCCGGGCCAGTCACTGGACGTCCACGGCGGCCATTGTCAATCAAAGCATCAACCGCTTCTTGAAGCATCCGCTTTTCATTTTTAACAATAATGTCTGGCGCACCCAAATCCAACAGGCGTTTGAGTCGGTTATTACGATTGATTACACGCCGATAGAGGTCATTGAGGTCAGACGTAGCAAACCGTCCACCATCTAATTGGACCATTGGTCGCAATTCGGGCGGAATAACCGGAACAACATCCATTATCATCCACTCTGGACGGTTTCCTGAGGTTTTGAAGGCCTCGACAACTTCGAGGCGCCGGATCGCACGTATTTTTCGCTGTCCGGATACTTCCTTTAACTCTACCCGAAGTTCGTCATTTAGTTTGTCTAAATCCATCTCTCCGAGCAATTGTTTAACTGCTTCCGCTCCCATTTGTGCTTGGAAACGATCCCCGTACTTATCACGATACTCTCTGTATTCTGTTTCAGTCAGAAGCTGCTTCTTCATCAAAGATGTATCACCAGAATCGGTCACAATATAGGAGACGAAATATAGAACTTTTTCCAAAGCCCTTGGAGACATATCCAACAGCAAACCCATACGGCTGGGAATTCCCTTAAAATACCAAATATGCGAAACCGGGGCTGCGAGTACAATATGCCCCATTCGTTCACGACGTACTTTCGATCGAGTCACTTCGACTCCACAACGGTCACAAACGATTCCCTTATACCGAACACGTTTATACTTACCGCAGTGACATTCCCAGTCCCGAGTCGGACCAAAAATTTTCTCACAAAACAAACCTTCGCGTTCTGGCTTTAAGGTCCGATAGTTTATGGTTTCAGGCTTCTTTACCTCTCCAAATGACCACTCACGAATCATATCCGGTGAAGCTAAGCCGATACGCATGCGGTCGAAGTTATTGACGTCTAGCAATCCTTATCGCTCCTTTCGTCCGGGGACTATTTGAGATCGCCAAGATCTATATCTTCTTCCTCTAAGACCTCTGCATTCAATTCTTCAAGCGGATCTGCCTCGTCGATTATGATTTCCTCGTCGACGGCTTCCTCATCTACATCTAAGCCAAGTTCCTCATCGGTATTTTTGGCAATCGATTTAGATACTGGAGGGGGAAGTTCTTCATGAAGATCAATGCCGAGTTCCTTTGCGGTTTCCGAAATATCCTCATCAGTATCATGAATCTCAATTTCTTGATCATCTGCTGATAGGACTCTAACATCAAGACACAAACTCTGCATTTCTTTGATCAATACCTTAAAGGATTCTGGAATACCTGGTTCAGGGATGTTCTCACCTTTGACGATGGCTTCGTAAGTCTTTACACGGCCAACGACATCATCTGATTTCACCGTTAGAATCTCTTGCAAAGTATAAGCCGCGCCATAGGCTTCCAACGCCCATACTTCCATTTCTCCAAAACGTTGGCCCCCAAATTGAGCTTTACCACCCAACGGCTGCTGTGTCACAAGCGAGTACGGCCCCGTTGAACGAGCATGGATCTTATCATCAACCAAATGGTGAAGCTTAAGCACATACATGTAACCAACGGTAATCTTGCTATCAAACGGATCACCTGTTCGACCGTCATACAACATGGTCTTCCCGTCCATCGGGATGCCAGCTTTCTCCAAAGTCTCAAAAATGTCGTCTTCTGTGGCGCCATCAAAGACCGGAGTCGCAATGCGGATTCCTAACGCCTTAGCTGCTCTGCCTAAGTGCGTTTCAAGAACCTGACCAATATTCATACGGGAAGGAACGCCCAAGGGATTGAGAACAATCTCGATTGGCGTGCCATCAGGCATAAATGGCATATCCTCTTGATGCATGATTCGTGAAATAACCCCTTTGTTACCGTGTCGACCAGCCACCTTGTCACCTACGGAAATCTTCCGTTTTTGGGCAATGTAAACTCGAACGAGTTGATTAACACCGGGAGATAATTCATCTCCGTTTTCACGGGTAAATACTTTCACGTCAACAATTTTTCCAGCTTCTCCATGAGGCACTCGCAAGGAAGTATCGCGCACTTCACGCGCTTTTTCTCCGAAAATCGCGCGTAGTAGTCGTTCTTCCGCAGTAAGCTCTGTCTCACCCTTCGGAGTTACTTTTCCGACCAAGATATCTCCTGGACGAACTTCTGCTCCAATTCGGATAATTCCCCGCTCATCAAGATCCTTCAACACGTCTTCCCCTACATTGGGAATGTCACGTGTGATTTCTTCAGGACCAAGCTTGGTATCACGCGCATCAGATTCATACTCTTCAATATGAATGGAAGTATAATAATCCTCTCGAAGAAGCTTCTCGCTAATGAGAATCGCGTCCTCATAGTTATAGCCTTCCCAAGTCATGAAAGCCACAAGGACATTGCGTCCCAAAGCGAGTTCTCCATGATCAGTTGATGGGCCATCGGCAATAATCTGACTTGCCTCAACCCGCTCCCCCTTCATAACAATGGGTTTTTGGTTAATGCAGGTTCCTTGGTTTGAACGTGAATATTTGAGTAGCTTGTGCTTCTCCGTTGTTCCATCATCATGAAGAATAATGATTTCGTCTGCGGTCGCCCGCTCCACAACTCCAGCATTTTTGCTGATTGCACAAACTCCAGAGTCCTTCGCGGTCTTGTATTCCATTCCTGTTCCGACGTAAGGCGAATCCGTACGCAAGAGAGGCACAGCCTGGCGCTGCATGTTAGATCCCATCAAGGCTCTATTTGCATCATCATGCTCTAAGAAGGGAATGAGAGCCGTTGCAATGGATACCATTTGCTTCGGAGATACGTCCATGTAGTCAACCTGATTTGGCGAAACATGAACGAAGTCAGGACCATGACGGCCATCAATTTTTTCTCCAACAAACTTGCCATCTTTATCGAGCGGGGCATTTGCTTGTGCTACAACAAAGTTTTCTTCTTCGTCAGCGGTCAAATAATGGATTTCATCAGTGACTCTACCATTCTCTTTATCCGCCATACGGTATGGGGCTTCAATAAAGCCATAAGGATTGATACGGCCAAACGTCGCTAAAGAACCGATCAAACCAATGTTCGGACCCTCTGGAGTCTCTACTGGACACATTCTTCCATAGTGAGAAAAGTGGACGTCACGCACTTCGAAACCAGCACGTTCCCTACTTAATCCCCCAGGTCCTAAGGCGCTCAAGCGGCGCTTATGTGTTAATTCAGCTAGAGGATTTGTCTGATCCATAAATTGTGATAACTGACTGCTACCAAAAAACTCTTTAATGGCGGCGACAACCGGCCGAATATTAATTAATACTTGAGGCGTAATCACTTCGACATCTTGAATCGTCATCCGCTCGCGCACAACGCGCTCCATGCGGGACAAGCCAATGCGAAATTGATTCTGAAGGAGTTCTCCAACTGAACGTAACCGACGATTCCCTAAATGGTCAATGTCATCTTTATGCCCTTCACCATCCATCAAGGCAAGCATCCGTTTAACGGCAGCTACAATATCTCCACGAGTTAAATGTCGAACCTCCATCGGAGGTAAATCATCGGGGTTTTGGAAATTGACTAGTTTCTTGTTAAGTTTATAGCGCCCAACCTTCGCCAAATCATAGCGTTTGGCATCGAAGAAGAGTGCTTCTAATAATGATCGCGCACTGTCAACTGTCGGTGGCTCACCTGGCCTTAAGCGTTTATAAATTTCAACTAAAGCTTCTTCTGTTGACTCTGAGTTGTCTCTCTCCAAGGTAGCACGGATATACTCATTATCATTGAACAGCTCTAGTATCTGACCGTTACTTGAATAACCCAAAGCCCGAATAAGAACGGTACCTGGTAATTTTCGCGTTCGATCAACCCTAACAAAAATATTATCGTTTACATCCGATTCGAATTCCAACCAAGCTCCACGATTTGGAATAACCGTAGCGCCAAAAAGTTTCTTACCACTTGCATCAATTTGCTCTGCATAATAGACACCAGGAGAACGCACAAGTTGGCTGACGATAACACGTTCGGCTCCGTTGATAATAAATGTACCCTTGTCTGTCATTAGCGGGAAGTCCCCCATAAAGACTTCCTGCTCTTTCACTTCGCCGGTTTCCTTGTTAATTAGTCGTACCTTTACGCGCAGAGGTGCAGCATACGTGACATCACGTTCTTTGCACTCCTCTACCTCGTACTTAGCATCCCCTAAGTTATAATCGATGAATTCCAAAACGAGATTGCCCGTGAAATCTTGAATTGGTGAAATATCGCGAAACATATCGCGCAATCCTTCATCAAGAAACCATCGATAGGAGTTCTGCTGAATTTCAATCAGATTTGGCATGTCAAGGACTTCTCGGATCCTGGAGTAACTCCAGCGCTCCCGTGTCCCAACCTTAACAGGATAGAACATTACGCTTCACCCCTCAGTGCGATTTCTTCTCAGTGAGGTATATATATTGACATAAACAGCCAAAAGCAAGGCCTTTTAATAGAACCTCGCTTCAACGTTTATGTAATTCCGCTATCATAGTGACCAATCAAAGATAATATCTCCTTATTTCCCAATGCTAACAAGCTATACCATAGCATGGACAGATTAAGTAATAAATCCCAACTGTTAACAGTAACATTTGTAGATTATAGCAAAGTTAAAGGCGCCTGTCAAGTATTACTTTGTTTTTTGAGACTTTATTTTGTATAATAAAGAAGGTACCCTCCTTGAGAGAGTACCTTCTTTATTTCTCTAAACCTTATTTAACTTCGACGGTTGCACCGGCTTCAGTTAATTTAGCTTTCAAGGCTTCAGCTTCGTCTTTTGTAATTTTCTCTTTAACTGCTTTTGGAGCGTTGTCTACGAGATCTTTAGCTTCTTTCAGACCTAAGCCTGTTGCTTCGCGAACAACTTTGATAACGCTGATTTTGGAAGCGCCACAACTCATGAGCATAACGTCAAATTCAGTTTTCTCTTCAGCAGCGTCAGCGGCTCCGCCAGCAGCTACTGGAGCTGCAACTGCTGCAGGAGCAGATGCACTTACACCAAATTCTACTTCGAACGCCTTAACGAGTTCAGATAGTTCGAGAACGGTTAAACCTTTAACGGTTTCGAGAATTTCATTTACTTTAGACATTTTAATTTCCCCCTTATAATATGACTAATTTTGATTTAGAAGAACCTTTAACCTATTGAGCTTCTTTGAGCTTACGCACTTCTTCCAAAGCATAAGCCATTTTGCGGATTGGTCCTTGAAGAACATTGGCCATACCGGTGAGAGGCCCTTGCATTGCGCGCACAACCATAGAGAGTAAAACTTCGCGTGAAGGTAGTTCGGCAAGAGCTTTAACACCCTCAGCTCCGATTACTTTTCCATCGAGAACTCCAGCTTTAATTTTCAAAGTCTTAAGCTTGTTTGCTTTCACAAACTCCATTATAACTTTAGCTGGAGCGACAGGGTCCGCACTAAAAGCAAATGCTGTCGGTCCTTTAAGGTATGACTCAAGACCTTCTACCCCTACTTCATTAGCTGCGCGTTGTACCAGTGAGTTTTTCAAAACACGGTATTCCACTCCTGCTTGACGCATTTCAGTGCGCAATTGCGTCACTTGAGCAACGGTCAAACCGCGGTAGTCGGCTAAGATAATGCCTGAAGCTTGTTCAAACTTTTCCTTAATTTCCGAAACCACTTGAACTTTTTCTTCCATATTGGGCATTTTGTGTACCTCCTTCCTTCAGATAAACCCAGCAAAAAACCTCCGCGTCTGCAGAGGTTAAGAATGCCAAGTAAATATCTATCGGCGTATCCAACCTCGGCAGGACATTAAGCCTTACGGCACCTGCTTTCTACAGCGGTCTTTATTCAATTCCTGGTAAGTCTATCCCATTTACGAGATACTGTCAAGAGTACACTCTGATTACAGAGCTTTTGAAGGGTTAATGCGCACGCCAGGTCCCATAGTTGAGGAAACCGTAACACTCCGCATGTATTGACCCTTGGTGGACGCAGGCTTAGCTTTAACTAAGGTCTCCGCTAACACACGATAGTTCTCTAACAGTTGATCTGCGGTAAACGAGGCTTTCCCGATTGGGGCATGGATAATACCAGCTTTCTCCGCACGGTATTCAATCTTACCAGCTTTGATTTCCTTGATCGCACGTGTCACATCGAGAGTGACCGTTCCGGTTTTCGGGTTTGGCATAAGTCCTTTAGGTCCGAGAACACGGCCCAATTTACCAACCATTCCCATCATGTCTGGTGTTGCGACAACAACTTCAAAACCAAACCAACCTTGTTCGATCTTTGCAATCATATCTTCTGCGCCGACAAAGTCTGCACCAGCTAATTCTGCTTCCTTAGCTTTTTCCCCTTTAGCAAATACCAAGACTGACCGGGTTTTACCCGTACCATTCGGCAACACAATTGCGCCACGAATTTGTTGGTCTGCATGTCGGGTATCAATGCCCAATTTAAAAGCGACTTCAACTGTTTCATCGAACTTTGCTGTTGCATTAGTTTTTACAATTGCAAATGCCTCTAAGGGCTCGTGGAATACATTGCGATCAAAAGATTTTACAGCCTCTTGATATTTTTTACCTACTTTAGCCATTCTTTTAACCTCCTCGTGGTGATGCGGACCTTAGCCCTCCCACAACTTATTTTAGCCTTCGACGACGTCAATGCCCATACTTCGTGCTGTGCCTTCAATCATGCGCATTGCTGCTTCAACACTTGCTGCATTTAAGTCCTTCATCTTAATGTCCGCGATTTCGCGCACCTTCGATTTAGGAACACTCGCAACCTTTTTGCGATTTGGTTCAGCTGAACCGGAAGTAATATTAGCTGCTTTCTTAAGCAACACCGCAGCTGGCGGAGTTTTGGTAATAAAGGTGAAAGATCGATCTTCATAGACCGTAATTTCGACCGGAATAATCAATCCCGCTTGATCCTTGGTGCGCTCATTGTATTCTTTGCAGAAGGCCATAATGTTAACCCCATGCTGACCTAGAGCTGGACCAACTGGAGGCGCCGGTGTGGCTTTACCTGCTGTGATCGCTAACTTTACCAACCCAATTACTTTTTTTGCCATTGTCATTACACCTCCTTGTTAGGATAATCTCAACACCTAGTCAAGTTTCTGAACCTGTGCAAACTCCAATTCAACCGGAGTTTCTCTTCCAAACATAGAAACTTCAACACGCAACTTCCCTTTGTCTTCGAGGATTTCACGAACAACTCCAACGAAATCCTTAAACGGACCATCAATGACTTGTACACTCTGATTGATTTCAAAATCAACCCGTCTGCGAACTTCATCCAGACCCATTTGTTGAAGAATCTTGACAACCTCTTGATCAAGCAAGGGAATCGGCTTCGTACCTGTGCCAACGAATCCAGTTACTCCAGGCGTGTTACGTACAACATACCACGAGTCATCTGTCATTTCCATTTCTACGAGCACATAGCCTGGATATACTTTACGCTTGATGATTTTCTGTTTCCCGTTCTTGAACTCAATTTCATCTTCCATCGGAACAAGTACGCGGAAGATTTTTTCTTCCATGTTCATAGACTCAACGCGTTTTTCCAGATTCATCTTTACTTTGTTCTCATATCCGGAATACGTGTGAATAACATACCAGTCTTTTGCCATTTCTTAGTGACCTCCTCAGACACTGCCGCGGAAACTCATAGGTTAGGGCAGTAGCTTGGTCACGGCCGCACTTAAGCCACTATCAACAATCCACATCAGAACGGATACAATCGCCACCGCAAAAAACACTACTCCTGTGTAGGCGAGCAACTGTCGACGGCTAGGCCAATGAACTTTTTTTAATTCGCTCAAAACCCCGCGGAAATATTCAGCCGCCTTTTCTGTCTGTCGCTGAGTATTGGCCGGTTTCTTCAACGCGCCCACCACTTCACATCCTTACATGACATTGGTGTCATCGCCACCGCGACAACGCCCCCTGGCGTACAGTCTAAACCATTACAAAAAAAAATTACTTGGTTTCCTTATGGAGAGTATGGCTCTTACAAAACTTGCAAAACTTTTGAGCTTCCAAGCGATCAGGGTTATTTTTCTTATTTTTTATCGTAGCATAATTACGGCGCTTGCAATCCGTACACGCCAAAATAATTCCCACACGCATTCACGAACACCTCCCCTAGACAATGGCCGTACGCTGAATTTTACCCATTACTGAAAATACTTTACCATAAGGTTTTTCCCTTGTCAAGGAATATCTTATGATAACAAAAAAGACAGCTTGGCTGCCTGATTCAACTTGGTTGCGGGGGCCGGATTTGAACCGACGACCTTCGGGTTATGAGCCCGACGAGCTACCGCTGCTCCACCCCGCGATGTTGTCTGATCTATCTATTCAAGGCGCTACTAAGCGCCCATCGGACTGACCAGCTAAAATAATACACCCGCATAAAATTTCCACTAAAACCTTAACGCATATGCATTATTATTTGAATGGAGCCGAAGGCAGGATTTGAACCCGTGACCTGCTGATTACAAATCAGCTGCTCTACCAACTGAGCTACTTCGGCATGTATGCACACCCAGACGACGACACAATAGCAAAATATTTATAGTATCTTTGCTGTAAGTCATATCAGCGCCAGGCACTTTGTTAGTTTACCACTTATTATGTTCTAATGCAAGTTTTTTAATTGCAGATATGAATTTATCCGTCGCGCCGCTCCAGATAGCGTTCAAGCTTCCTTTTAACCCTCTGCAATGCGTTATCAATCGATTTTACATGTCGTTTTAAGTCTACTGCAATCTCTTGATAAGATTTACCTTCTAAGTAAGACATCAGTACTTTCCATTCCAAGGAGCTGAGGATTTCGCCCATTTTTTCCTCAATATCGTCAAATTCTTCCCGACTAATAATAAGTTCTTCTGGGTCCGTAATGCGTGTTCCTGAGATTACATCAAGCAGGGTTCTGTCAGAATCTTCGTCATAAATCGGCTTATTTAGAGAGACATAAGAATTTAATGGAATGTGTTTCTGACGGGTTGCTGTTTTAATCGCCGTGATTATTTGCCGGGTAATACATAATTCGGCAAAAGCCCGAAATGAAGAGAGTTTGTCTCCACGGAAATCCCGAATGGCTTTATAGAGTCCAATCATACCCTCTTGGATAATATCTTCACGATCAGCTCCAATAAGAAAGTAAGAACGCGCTTTAGCCCTGACAAAGTTTTTATATTTGTTGATTAGATACTCCAGCGCTGTAGCGTTGCCTTCCTTGGCAAACTCAACCACCTCTTCATCTACGATAACGTCGATGATATCACACTCCGGTAGTTCTGATTGGGCTTGAAGAGTCAAGTTGATCCCCCCTACATTGTCGTCATGAAGAAGACGCAATCTCGCATCGCCCTTGTCCACGAGAACATTCTTATTATACTCGACCCCAAAGAAAAGCGTCAAGGCGAAGTTTTGGTTGTTCTGTCGCTATACGCGAAGTTCCATTGCCACGGTCCAACGAAAGCGTGGCTATCAGAATACAAAATAGCAAGCCCTGAAAGAAAGGCATAGAATCGCTCATCATTCATTGCACTTAGCGGGAATGATTTCTCTGCCGGAGGACTTCGTAAAGTACAACAGATCCTGCAACGCTCGCGTTTAACGAAGTAACCTTTCCTCTCATCGGTAAACTGATAATCTCGTCACAATTTTCTTGAAGTAAGCGACTGATGCCTTTTCCTTCGCTACCTATTACAATAACCCGCGAACCAGTTAGGTCAGATTGGAATGCTTCTTTTCCACCCGCCTCAGCCCCAGACACCCAACAGCCCTTCTTCTTGAGCTCCTTTAAGGTCTGCACTAAATTGCTCACTCTTGCAACCAACACATGTTCAACCGCCCCAGCAGATGTTTTAGCTACAGTACCCGTTAAGGCAACACTGCGACGTTTCGGAATAATAACCCCGTGGGCACCAACTGCGTCTACTGTCCTCAATAAGGCCCCTAAATTATGCGGGTCTTCGATCTCATCAAGCATCAAGATGAACGGTTCTTCGTTTCGTTCTTCAGCCCGGGCTAGAATGTCATCCACAGTGGCGTACTCTCTTGCCGCTATATAAGCAATCATTCCTTGGTGTAGCTCTCGATTCGTTAAACGGTCAAGTGTCTGACGATCTACAAATTGATAAGGAATACTCCGTTCATGCAGTAACGAGATGATATCTTGATTTCGACCACTGGGTCCATCCGACAAAAAGAGAACTTTATTAACGGGATTTCCACTTTTTAGGAGTTCGAAAACAGGGTTTTTACCATAAACTATTTCATCGTTCAAGTGTTTACCTCTTTCCTTCTAGAGTTGTTTAGTCTTCCGCAACTATACGTACCCTGATGACAGACGCCCTGAGTTACACAGGTCGGCCCCGCTTCGCTGAAAAGATTCGGAGCTACAACACGCACCAGTTTTAGCATCTGTTCCGCTAAGGAACGTATCTCCCACTGAGCCCGACTGCAGGTTCGGTGTTCAAAAAAGTTCAATAACGACCGAGCATTAAAGGTTGCCATCAACGAGGTTGTACAGGCATTCGGTAAAACATAACGTGCATCCTCCGCGGGTATGCTGCTCAATAGTTCTAAATAGTTTTCTTGCAGGTGAGCCATAACCGTCTCAAAGCGTTCTAACGCCTCTGGATTTTGCTTGATGCTCGGCGGAATGACAAACTCAAACCCATTTTCTTTCACATAACGCTGAGAACGCTGCGAATAACTTGCAATCCGGTGGCGCACTAATTGGTGGGATAAAGCCCGTGAAACGCCATCTATTGAAAACTGAAAACTCACATGTTCATACGTAGAAAGATGACCCATTTGTCTTAATTTATGAACTAAACTTGCCACCGCTTCATCATCTAATCGCTCCAAAAGTTCAGGCACAGGATTTGATGAATAGCATAAACGAGCAGCGGCTGCCACCACTCTTTCTGGATCAGGTGTGTACTGAATTAGATCCACTCTCAACGTAATTTCGCCCACTCCCATCTTCCCTATTCTCAATTTTCCTGCTATCGACTTCTTGCCCCAAATCCTCCTGGAGCATCCCGTCCACCTTATTGAAAGCCCATTGCATACGATCTATTTGTCCATTCAATTGCCAATAGCCCACTAAGCTTTCAAACGCTGTTGCATGACGGTAGGTCACGACATCTACGTTCTTGGGATGTCCACCCTTGGCATTCCGGCCACGCAAAACCACCTGATGCTCAACCTCGTCAAGATCAGATAATAGGGAGTGCAAAAGCTTAGCCTGAGTACCTGCACGAACATAGCTTATTGCCTGCTTGTGAAGTTCCTGAACCTTTTCATACCCCAACTCCATCAGATGTGTACGCACCCAAAGTTCATAGACCGCATCTCCTAAATACGCCAGGGTTAAGGCGTTCATTTCTTGCCATTTTCGCATACAGTCACCTTTCAACTACTTCTTAATTTGCCACCTCGCACCTTGCGGGGTATCTTCGATAATAATGTCTTTCTCTTTTAGTGCATCACGGATAAAATCAGCCATTTCCCAATCTTTCTTCTGGCGCGAACGTGCACGAATCTCTAAAACAACCTCCATAACTTGTGCGAGAATTTCACCTTTTTCAATAGAAACTTGAGCTGGATGCAGTAGGTCAAAACCAAGTACTTCGCCAAGTTCCACTAAGGTCTTTTGAGCCTCTGCTAATCCTTTTGAATATACAGGGTTTTCCTGGACATATCCATTCATCGTTTTGGCTAACTCAAAGAGTGCTGCATAGGCCAGTGCTGAATTAAAGTCGTCATCCATGGCCTTTTCAAAAGCTTCACGCGCTTCTTTAGCAGCCTGAACCAATTCCACTTGGATCCGCTCATTTTTAGAAGAATCCAACCGTTCCAGAGCTTGCTGAGACAGACGAATACTAGTTTGCAACCGTTCCAACCCTTTTTGAGCCATAACTAGGTTTTCATCACTGAAATCCAACGGACTGCGATAATGAGTTCCCAGCAGATAAAAGCGAATCACTTCGCCTGGATAATTGACAAGTAACTCTCTAGTTGTGAAAAAATTGCCCATGGACTTTGACATCTTTTCTTGATTAATTGTAAGAAAAGCGTTGTGCATCCAATAACGAGCAAACGTCTCCCCTTTTAAGTATCCTTCCGTTTGGGCGATCTCATTTTCATGATGAGGGAAAACAAGGTCTCCACCTCCACCATGAATATCAAATCCTGCCCCAAGGTATTTTAAAGACATCGCTGTGCATTCGATGTGCCAACCTGGACGACCCTGACCCCATGGACTTTCCCAGGCTGGTTCCCCCGGCTTCGCATTTTTCCATAATGCAAAGTCCATCGGGAAATGTTTACGTTCGTCCACCTCAACCCTTGCCCCGGCCTTCATATCGTCTAGCGTTCTGCCGGACAGCTTCCCGTAGTTAGGAAAATGGTCTACCGCGAAGTAAACGTCTCCCTCCACTTCGTAGGCCAGTCCTGACTTCATAAGCCCCTGAATAATCTCGATCATTTCCGGTATATGCTCTGTAGCCTTTGGATGTACAGTAGCCGGAAGAATGTTCAGGGCCTTCGCATCTTTAAAGTATTCCTCAATATATTTTTGACCTAAGGCTAAGGGCTCCATCCCTTCTGTGTTTCCTCGTTGAATAATTTTGTCATCAATATCCGTAAAATTCTGGACGTAGCGAACATCATATCCTTTGTGCATAAAATAACGTCGAATCATATCGAAGACAACAAACATCCGAGCATTCCCAGCATGGAAATAATTATAGGTCGTCGGGCCGCATACGTACATCGACACCTTCCCGCTCTCCCGAGGCTGGAACTCTACTTTTTGGCGGACCATTGTATTGTATAATTTCAAAGACATTACATCGACTCTCCTCTTCGTTTAATCGCTGCTCTAAATATTCCACACGTTGCATTAAACATTTTAACATCTCGTTAACCGGATCAGGAAGCTGATCATGTCTTAAATCAGGGTTCTTGACCGGAACCCCACGATGAAGAACAATCCGCCCTGGAATCCCTACCACGGTTGTGTCATCCGGAACTGGTTTATTCACAACAGATCCCGCGCCTATTTTTACATTATCTCCAACTTTAAAAGAACCTAATACTTTAGCCCCTGCCCCAATCACCACATTATTTCCAATGGTAGGATGCCTCTTGCCCTTTTCCTTACCCGTACCTCCTAAGGTAACTCCCTGATATAGGGTAACATTGTCACCGACTTCCGCAGTTTCGCCGATGACCACACCAGTTCCATGGTCGATAAAGAAGCCTTGACCAATCTTGGCACCGGGATGAATTTCGATTCCTGTGAAAAATCTCGAGAGCTGAGAAATTAGGCGTGGCAAGATCACCATTTTATGACTATAGAGCCAATGTGCTACTCTGTGGGAAAGAACAGCATGAAACCCGGGATAACACAATATTACTTCCCAAATACTTTTCGCCGCAGGATCTCGTTCAAAGATAACTCGAATATCGCGACTAATCTGTCGAAACATTTCTACCAGCCCCCCTCGTACGCGTTACGGTAAAGTTAACACGAAAAGCGGAACCCTTCGTCCAGAGACGAAAAGTTCCGCGGTCCCACTCTGTTTGAACGAACAAGTCGTTCCAGCTTATAACTTTATCGCAGTCATTACGGATTGGAATACTTCTGTATTTCTCCCAATCAACTCCGAGATGCACTTCCAAAAGTTCCTTGCAAATGGCTTCCACCAACCCATCTTCGCTCGTTGCAATTCTTCTTCGTACTCTTTCTCATCATCGTTTTAAATCATATATTAAACTAATTAAAGCAAGTTGAATTAGTTTATAGTATAGGTCAGACTCTAAACTCTGTCAATCAAAATGGGCAAAGTGTCTCTTCCTCAGCTTAAATAACGCTTTTTGGTAACTTCAAGCCGCTTTAAAACATTCTCGCGCCCAAGCAACGGGATGATATCATAAAGCTCCGGCCCATGCATCTGTCCTGTCAACGTCACCCGAAGTGGCATGTATACTAATTTGCCGCCCAGTTTTAACTCTTTCGTCAGTTGTTTCAAGAGAACTTTAACTGCTGCCGCAGAGAGCGGCACAGCTTCCAGTACCTTTTCCCTGAATAAAGCCAAAACGCCAGGTACCTGCTCGCCTCTGAGCACCTCCAGAGCTTCCCCTTCGGGCTCCAAGGGGACCTCTCCGTGGAAATAATGAACGAAATCCTTAACTTCTGCCATATAGGATATTTTCTCAGAAATCGCCTCAATAAAGCCAATAAACCATTGCTGTTGTTCAATGGACCGTTCCGCTTGAGGAAGAATGCCCATTTCCTGCACATGGGGTAACGCTAATTCAGCCAGGCGTTCAGGCGCAGATTTTTTAATATAATGGGCGTTAATGTAATTCAGCTTTTGGATGTCAAAAACAGCTGGGCTCTTGGAAACACGATCTAAGGAAAAGATTTCTGCTAATTCATCTAGGGTATAGAATTCTTCTTCTCCTGAAGGTGCCCAGCCAAGGAAGGCAATAAAGTTTACAATGGCTTCCGGGAGATATCCTTTTTTCTGATAGTCCATGACCGCTGTATCTCCGTCCCGTTTGCTCATTTTCCCTCCTTCTGTATTAAGGATTAGGGAAACATGCGCAAATTCGGGCACAGGTAAACCTAGTGCTTGATAAATCAATACTTGGCGCGGTGTATTGGAAAGATGTTCCTCTCCACGAATAATATGCGTAATTTTCATGGTAGTGTCATCGACGACAACTGCAAAATTATAGGTGGGAATCCCATCCGATTTTACAATGACGTAATCCCCAATCCCATTACTATCAAAAACTACATCCCCACGAACCTGATCATTAATATGAATTGCTTGCCCTTCTGGTACACGGAAACGCACAACAGGCTTACGGCCTTCTGCCTCTAATGTAGCTCTTTGCTCAGACGTTAAGTGACGACACTTGCCCAAATAGCGTGGCGTTTCCCCTTTGGAAATTAGGACTTGCCTTTCTTGTTCTAACTCTTCCTCCGAACAGTAGCAGAAGTAGGCGTGCCCATTATCCATTAACTTCTTAGTATATTCCCGGTAAAGCTCTAAGCGTTCCGTTTGACGATAAGGACCATACTCTCCACCAACCTCGATACCCTCGTCCCATTGAATATTTAGCCAACGAAGCGCTGCCAAAATATTCTGTTCTGACTCCCGGCTGGAACGTTCTAAATCAGTGTCCTCACTCCGGACAATAAATTTTCCCTTATTTTTGCGGGCCCATAAATAATTAAATAAAGCGGATCTTGCCCCTCCGATGTGAAGCGGACCTGTCGGGCTGGGTGCAAACCTAACGCGAATTTCCATAATCATCCTCCAACTTTTCTAAACTAACGATTGCTTGGGCAGCTATTCCTTCTTCTCGTCCAACAAACCCTAAGCGTTCGGTTGTAGTAGCTTTCACTGACACACAGGATTCGTCTATATTCATAACTCGTGCAAGATTAACCCGCATCTGTGCAATAAATGAGGCTAGTTTAGGTCGCTCTGCCATTATGATACTATCCATATTTCCCAGTCGATACCCCTGTGCTTTGATGAGTTCCATGACGTGCTCCAATAAAGTAAGACTTGATATCCCACGATAACGAGGATCATCATCCGGGAAATGGGCCCCGATATCCCCTAAGGCCAAGGCCCCTAACAGAGAATCCATAATCGCATGTATAAGAACATCAGCATCCGAGTGACCAAGCAAGCCACGATCATAAGGAATTTCTACGCCTCCAAGAATCAAAGGTCGTCCCTCAACCAAAGCGTGCACATCGTATCCAATTCCAACTTTTATATACAACACCCTTTCTCGTGGTTCGGAGTCAGACAAGGGCAGACAAGGGGACGGTTCCCCTGTCTGACTCTTTCTATTTAGACAAGAGAACCGTCCCCTTGTCTAACCCAGAAGTCCACATTACTCATCACGCATCGCAAGTATTCTTTCAGCTAACCACAAATCATCCGGCGTGGTTACCTTAATATTTTCCTGTGAACCCTCTACTATATGAACTGGATACCCGATCCATTCAAGCAAAGTCGCATCATCTGTGCCATAATACCCCACGGAAGCTGCTTGATGATGTGCCTCCGCTAAGATCCCACGGTCAAAGATTTGAGGCGTCTGTACCGCCCGCAAAAATTCACGCGGCGGGGTTTCTAATACTTTGCCAGAGGTATCAATCCTCTTCACAGTATCTTTGAGTGGTATCCCCATAATTGCCGCTGAAAATTTCTCCGTTTCTTCCATAAATCGGTTAAATTCTCGCAATGTCAAAAGGGGCCTCGCTCCATCATGTACCACTACCCGTTGGATAGTGGTACTTAAAGCTTGAACCCCTGCGCGAACGGAATCTTGACGTTGCACTCCTCCGATACATATGGGCAAAACTTTGTCAAATTTGTAGCTCTGAACGAGTTCTTGAATAACAGGAATATCGTTCACTGCTCCTACAATAACAATTTCAGAAACATATTCAGAGTCCTCGAAAAGTTTGATCACACGAGCCAAGATCGGATGCCCCATTAAGGTAAGAAATTGCTTGTTACATCCGACTCCCATACGTTTCCCCTGACCAGCTGCGGGAATAACGACCCCTATCTTAGCCAATCGCGTTCATCTCATCATTGGAAGGAAGGCCCATCCGTTTTTTTTCCAAGACACTTTTTGGCTTGGCAAATATCATGCGACCTGCTGCAGTCTGTAGAACACTTGTTACTAAAACGGTGACGTTCTGTCCCATATAGCGTCGCCCCATATCCACCACGATCATCGTTCCATCATCCAGATAAGCGACGCCCTGTCCAGGCTCTTTTCCTTCTTTCATCACTTGGACTAGCATTTCTTCGCCAGGCAAAACGATCGGTTTAAGGGCATTAGCCAATTCATTGATGTTTAAAACCTTAACCCCTTGAAGTTCAGCTACTTTATTGAGGTTATAATCGTTGGTTAAAAGCGGCGATGATAACACCTGACCTAAGCGCACTAGTTTACTGTCGACTTCATTTATGTCATCAAAGTCCTGTTCATGAATATGAACTTTGATCACTGTTTCCTTAGAAATTTGATTAAGAATATCAAGGCCTCTGCGCCCGCGATTTCGTTTTAGTAAGTCTGAAGAATCTGCGATGTGTCGAAGCTCCTCCAAGACAAAACTTGGAATGAGCAATATACCTTCTATAAATCCAGTCTTAACGATATCTGCGATCCGTCCATCAATAATTACACTGGTGTCCAGAATTTTATAATGCATCGTATCAATGGTACGATCAGCCTTATCATCCTTTTGTTTTTCAACTTTATCGGCTTTATCTCCTCGATCACGAAATTTAGGTAAAAAGTTGAAAAATCCCAGTACATCTTCTTTACGCTTCATTCCGATTGTCAAACCCAGATACCCTAAGAAGATGCTCAGGAGCACCGCCAAAAGTGGTCCAAAAAATGAAATCCCAACAAATGAACTGCTAAATAAAGTCGAAATAATAAGTCCAATAATCCCTCCAACAGCACCACTCATCAGATCATGCGTGGGTACCCTAGTTAATTGTGAATCCATCCAGCGCATTAAGATAAGAAAAGAACGGATACTGATCGGCGCAACCAAAAACCCGATAATCACGAATAGAATAGTCATCGTTGCGTATGTCCAGACAATTGGTAAGTTCCATCCCAGGGATTGTAAGAGATTGAGGCTAAGAAATAAATTATCGAGATAGAATCCTAATGCACCGAATAACAGAGTGATGATGCCGCGTATTAAATTGCGTATCATCATTTCACCTCCTTTTAATATAGTGTGACTAAAAGTCTTTCCCATTATACTTTTAATCACCATTAATTTTCAAGTAAAGGGATTTTTTCCCCTTTTACTTGCGTTCATACGACACCACAAAGAAGAAAAATAGATTATTTTCAAGGTAGCAAGTCTAAATTTGAAACTAATCGCCTACCAGAGGTCTGATGGCTAGGTGCCATGATGGAGAGAAGCAACTGCTAGCCACGGACGTTAGGAGCGCTTACCAAAGATGGAGAGGAGCTAAGCCAAAATCAAAGCCTTCGAAAGCCATTGTCTAACAGCTTCTTCTTCAGAGCCTTCGGTCAAAACGAGTTCACTAATTAAGATTTGGCAGGCATTTTCGTACATCTTTTTTTCACCAGTCGAAAGGCCCTTTTCGTTATCCCTTTGAGCAAGACTGCGAACAACGTTTGCAACTTCAAAAATGTTTCCACTCTTGATCTTTTCTAAGTTCGCACGATAACGACGATTCCAGGCTAGGGTAGCTGCCGTATCTTTAGTTTTCAACACCTCTAACACATCTTTAACCATGGTGGGAGAAATCACTTGCCGCAAACCCAGATTTTCCACATTGTTCAACGGAATAAATAATTTCATATTCCCCACTGGTAAATGCATTACATAATATTGGCGTTTCTCTCCAAGAACTTCCCGTTCTTCAATCGACTCAATAATACCGGCACCATGCATTGGATACACAACTTTGTCACCAATCTTAAACATTCAGCCACCCCCTTATTTACATTATAGCAAGTAACCTAGCCCGGGTCAAAATTTTAAAATTATATCATACAAGTCTTTAGCCTGTCAATTTCCTATTTTCTTCCTTTTGACCTGTTGAAAATTGACAACAGCCCAGCCATCTCGGTATAATAGAGATGGCAGAAAGGAGTGAGGAGAGCACACATGGAACAACTCACTGACCAATTCCAGAGCACGGTAAAATCTCTGTTAATTCGACATCAAAGCATTTTAGACATCTTGTCCAAAGGGCAAGAAACGTCAGCGCGTGTTAATCGCGCCGTTGTTAAATCGGTGACAAGTTGCGGCTGCATTGCAGTGAATGCGCATAAGAAATCCATCCCCCCAGATGCAAGCCTCGCCGATTTAAAAGAGCTCTTGGACAGCCAGATCGAAGAATATCTTTGCGATAACTGCCGAGACATCATAGAAGCAGAATTGGGTAAACAACTGTTTTATATAGCCGCACTATCTAACGCCTTAGACATTTCTCTGAGCGATGTCCTCTACCAAGAATACAAAAAACTCCAAACTCTCACCATTTTTAATCTAACCTGAGCTATTAAGCTCCTGTTTTTACAGGAGCTTTTTTTATTCGTTCCTTACATATTCAGGTGCACAATTACATCGTACAAAGTGTTAAGCTCTATTATTTCAATACTCTTGAATCTCGATAGATCTCTTACAGTGTTTTTGGCAACGTAGACTCGCTTAAACCCCATTCTGTCTATTTCTCGTAGTCTAGCATCAATCGAAGGAACTTTTTTAAGTTCTCCGGTAAGTCCTACATCCGCAACAAAAACTGTATCATTTGGAATAGCTTTATCTTTCACAGAGGAAACAATACACATGATAATTGCTAAGCTTACCGATTGTTCTTTAAGTTGGAGTCCTCCGGTTGTTTTTATTACTACATTTTTATCGTATAGGTTAATTTTACCCCTTTGTTCCAATATAGATATCATTGTGTTTAATTGGTCTCTTCTCAAGCACTCTGCGATTCTTGACGGATAGGGTGTAAAAGACTTCGATACGAGACTTTCAATTTCGACGATAATGGGACGTGACCCCTCTTTTATCACTGTTAATGCGCTGCCCGAAACTTTTTGTCCATCTCCTCTTTGGGTCATGAAGAACTCAGAAGGGTTATCAATAGAAACCATCCCTTGTTCGGTCATTGAAAAAAAGCCTATTTCCCCAGTACTGCCGAACCTGTTTTTCGAACACCATGCTCCCCGCAATTCTTCCCCATTTTCCCCATTCAGGATTAGAACAGCATCTACCAAATGTTCTAAGGCCCGAAGTCCTGCAATTTCATCGTCCTTAGTCATTTGTCCGACCATAATCACTGCTCTAGGGCGGCTACTGCTCTTTGCTATTTTCAAGAGTTCGTTAGCGCACTCCATTGTCTGAATAGGAGATCCAGGCCGAGAATTATGTTCTTCAAGATTAAAGGTTTGAATACTGTCTATGATAATTAAATCAGGATCAAGTTCATCAACTGAGGCCAGAACATTGTTCATGCTTGTATCAGAGTAAATCCAAATGTTACTCGTAATCCCGTTTAGGATTCTATCAGACCTACTTTTGATTTGACTGTCGCTTTCTTCGGCAGAAGCATATAAAACCTTGTATCCCTTTGAAGCAACATCGTCTGCCACCTGTAAAAGCAACGTCGATTTTCCTGCGCCTGGTCTGGCTGTCAAAATAATTATCGAGTCTTTTACAATTCCACCGCCTAGAACTCGATTAAATTCACTTATACTCGTAACAATTCTATCACTATTCCCTGATACGACCTCAGATAACCTTTTGGCAGACGTCTTTCTTCTGATAGGATCGGAATTCATTTTGGGTTGGCTTATCAGTTCTTCAAACGTGTTCCATTCATCACAGTTCTGGCACTTCCCCATCCACTTTGGTCCTTCATAACCGCAATTAGAACATCTATAAATAACCCGGTTCTTCATACAATGCCCCATTTCTATGAAATTAAAAATTAAGAAAACTTGGCTGGCGCCAAGCCGCAGGCAACGGCAGTCCCTTCTCGCCATCCTAGGCT
>DHJG01000180.1:2281-4727 GCA_002404215.1 Desulfosporosinus sp. UBA4726 | reverse complement strand
GCAACCCCTTTATGATATCTATCTACTACTAACTCTTTGAGAACTCCATTTTTCCATCTACTGCTTCCACACTAATCTGGTCTCCAGCTTTAAATTCTCCTTCTAATATTTTCTCAGAAAGAGTATCTTCAATTAATCGTTGAATCGCACGCCGTAGCGGACGAGCTCCAAAAACTGGATCATTGCCCTCTTTAGCAATTAGTTCAAGGGCGCTTTTACCAACCCGAATCTCAAAGCCTTGCTCAACCAAGCGAAGGTTTACCTGACGCATCAGTATTTCCGTGATTTTCTCTAAGTCTTCCTCTTTAAGGGTATGGAATACGACCAACTCGTCGATACGATTTAGAAACTCTGGGCGAAACGTGCGTTTCAGTTCTTCCATAACCTGTCCACGCATATTCTTGTATTCCATTTTTTCGTCTTTTTTTGCAGCAAATCCCATTGCTTCTTTCCTTAGGAAGGAAGACCCCACATTCGACGTCATGATAATGACAGTATTTCGGAAATCAACGACCCTTCCTTTGGTGTCTGTTAGTCGTCCATCTTCAAGCACTTGAAGTAAAATATTAAAGACTTCAGGATGCGCCTTTTCGATTTCATCCAGTAAAACCACGCTATAGGGTTTACGCCTTACCGCTTCCGTTAGTTGACCACCTTCGTCATGGCCAATATATCCCGGAGGCGCTCCAACAAGCCGTGAAACCGCATGTTTCTCCATATATTCCGACATATCAATGCGTAGGAGAGCCTTTTCATCCCCAAACATTGCCTCTGCTAAAGCGCGACCGAGTTCTGTTTTCCCCACCCCGGTTGGTCCGAGAAATATGAATGAACCGATCGGACGTTTCGGGTCTTTTAATCCTGCCCGTGCGCGTCGAACCGCCCGTGCTACAGATGAAACTGCATCCTCCTGCCCAATTAGCCGTTGGTGCAGAAGTTCCTCCATGTGCAGAAGACGCTCACTTTCTTTCTGAGCTAGTTTCTCCACAGGGATTCCCGTCCAACTGGTTACAATTTGAGCAATGTCGTTCGGCGTTACCTGGGCACTTTCTTTATAACGCTGATTTTCCCAAAGCTCTCGCTGCTCAGCAAGCTGAACACGCAGTTTGTGTTCCTGATCGCGAATTTGCGCAGCGTTCTCAAATTCTTGGCTGGAAACTGCCGCTTCTTTTTCTTTTTTCAATCGTTCAGTTTCTTCTTCAAGTAATTTTAAATCTGGCGGCGCAGTGTAACTGGCAAGACGAACACGTGAACCTGCTTCATCCATCAAATCGATGGCCTTATCAGGTAAGAATCGGTCGGAAATATACCGATCTGATAGTCGCGCAGCCGCCTCAATAGCTTCATCCGTAATTTTTACTCGGTGATGGGCCTCATAGCGATCGCGTAGACCACGGAGAATCAGAATTGCTTCCTCGACGGTAGGCTCTCCGACAGTGATGGGTTGGAAACGGCGCTCTAATGCCGAATCCTTCTCGATGTATTTCCGGTATTCATCTAATGTCGTAGCCCCAATGCATTGAAGTTCTCCCCTAGCCAAAGCCGGTTTTAAAATATTTGCCGCATCAATAGCACCTTCTGCAGCGCCCGCACCTATTAAGGTGTGTAATTCATCAATAAAAAGAATGATGTTCCCATCAGCGCGAATCTCTTCCATTACTTTTTTTAAGCGTTCTTCAAATTCGCCACGGTATTTGCTTCCAGCCACCATAGCTGAAAGGTCTAACGTTATGACTCGTTTGTTTACTAGGATTTCTGGCACTCTGTTACTAATAATAACTTGTGCTAATCCTTCAGCAATAGCGGTTTTACCTACTCCGGGTTCCCCGATAAGCGCTGGATTGTTTTTGGTACGTCGGCTTAAGACCTGGATAACTCGTTCAATTTCCTTTTCCCGGCCAATCACCGGATCCAGACGGCCTTCGCGAGCTTGAGCAGTAAGGTCACGACCAAACTCATTGAGGGCTGGCGTATTAACCGGACCAATATTCTTAGAAGTAGGTATTGAATTAGGCGCCGGCAATGCCGTATCATCCAATTCCCCACCTAACAGCTTAACCACTTGTTTCCATACCTTTTCAGGGCTCACGTTGAGGTTTGATAAAATCCGAGCAGCAATTCCCTCGCCCTCCATGATTAATCCCAAAAGTAAATGTTCCGTTCCAATGTAATTAACATCTTGTCGGTGTGTCTCCTCATTCGCTAACTCTAAAACCCGTTTAACTCGAGGGGTAAATTCTACCGTTCCAGTAAAAGGCTGACCGACACCGGCTATTTCTTCAACCTGGCTACGAATTTTAGCAAGATCCAAACCCATTCCTATTAAGGCCTGAGCTGCAATTCCTTCGCCCTCTTGAATCAACCCAAGCAAGACATGTTCAGTCCCCACTACTTGATGTCCCATCCGTTTGGCTTCACTATGAGCTATAGCAAAAACTTTCTCTGC
>DHJG01000180.1:0-2147 GCA_002404215.1 Desulfosporosinus sp. UBA4726 | reverse complement strand
AGGCTACTCTGCGATCCGTTCTCTTATCAGTCGGGCCCGTTCCTCATCTCGCTGGCTGAGGTCAAGTTCCCGATCGAGGATGTATTGCAAACATCCTGGGCGAGTATCGACAATCAATGTGGCAAAGCCATCTTTAATTTTAGGTAGTAGTCCCATATCAGATCCTAACCGGTCATGGGACAGTAAATGCATAGCATCTTCCGAAGAAAGGAGCCGCGCATTTTGCAATGTTCCCCGAGCACGCCAGACCTTGTCCTCCAGAAGCATCGGCATTTTGATTTGGAGAAGGTTTCGTGCCTGAAGTTCATGCTCTACAATTTGTCCGGTCACTGCTTCTAAATGCGTTAAAATATCCTCTTCACTTTTTCCGAATGTAATCTGATTCGAAACTTGAAACATATGCCCAAAAGCTTGAGACCCTTCCCCATATAACCCCCGCACGGCTAAGCCTAGGTGGGTCAGCGCCCCAAAAACCCGTTGCACCTGCTTTGTCATTACCAAACCAGGCACATGAGCCATGACCGAAGCTCTGAGTCCAGTACCCACATTCGTGGGGCAGGCCGTGAGATATCCTTGGCTTTCTCGATAGGCAAAATCAAGTTTTTCCTCCAAAACATCATCTAAGGCGGTAGCTAAGCGATATGACTCCAGAAGCTGCTTTCCAGGCAAAAGCACTTGAATTCTTAAATGATCTTCTTCATTAACCATCACCGCATAGCGATGGTCCGGGGCCAACGCCACACCACGTGCACCCGATGAGGCACTCAAACTGGGACTGATCAAATGCTTCTCAATTAGCACTTGATGTTCAATTCTGTTTAATTCCGTTAAAGATATATAGGATTGTTCCTTATCTACCAAAGTATCGTTCAGAACTTGCGAAACGGTTTGTTCAACCTGAGATGCACCCTCTGAACTTAAAACATGTGGGAAAGGGAAATCTTCTAGGTTGCGTGCTAATCTCACTCGACTGCTGATAACGACTGGTGTATCCGTTTCGGCCATCCAGGCGCTTTGCTGCAAGAAAAGCTCTCTACGCGTCATGGTCTTCCCCTCCCTTCGCTTGTTCACTTTGACGAATTTGATCCCGAACTACGGCAGCCTCTTCGAATGCTTCTTGCTGGATTAAGATTTGAAGTTTCTCTTTTAGTTTTCTTTCTTTCATGCGATTTTTGATGGCTACTCCACGTCTTGCGGGAACCTTGCCCACATTTTGCCCCCCGCCATGTACACGACGAAGCAACTGTTCAAGCTGTGTTTCAAAAGTTTCATAACAGGTACTACACCCTAACTTACCGGCCTGCGTTATTTTGGAAAATGTTAGTCCACATTTAGGACAAGCCTGCTCTGAGAGCTGTTCAACTAAAGAAGGATTAACTCCAAACAAGGCTTGTAAAAACTCAGGCACAATAGTGGGATCAAAAATAAAACTCACTTCATGTGTTTGTTTAGCGCAGACTTCACAAAGAAAAAGATTTTCAGTTTGCCCATTCTCTGTTTTGGATAACTGCACTATTGCCTCCCTCTGTTGACAATTTTGACAAAGCATGCGAAATCCCCCTTTATAAATCTTCACGGCTCAGAGTCGTCAAAATATTCTTCATTAAACGTGCGCGTAAAACATCCCAGTCTCTAAATTCCCCACTTAAAGCGTCCCCAGAGAGTATACTCTTAATCAATGCAGCTTCTCTTAATGTCACCAGCTCCTCATTCACCAGCCGCTCCATTAGACCATTTAAGCGATCACGAGAAAGCTGTTCTCCAATCAATTGCCTCATAACCTGTTGATACTGACCTTCAAGACCCAGCTCTAAACGAACAATACGCAGATATCCGCCCCCTCCCCGGCGACTTTCGACTAAATATCCCCGTTCAACTGTAAAACGAGTATCGAGTACGTAGTTAATTTGAGATGGAACACAAGAAAACACACCAGCGAGCTCGCTTCGTTGTAACATAATATACCCTTCTGAGGTTTGTTCTAGAATCCGCTTCAAATATTCTTCAATGCGATCCGCAAGGTTTCCCATTGTTGATGCACTCCTTGTTTATTAATCTTCTTTCTCGAGTTATTTATGAATATTCATTTATTGACCTTTCCTGACCTTCTACTTATATGATACCCATTTTTTTATATTTTGCAAAGT
>DHJG01000191.1:27487-34243 GCA_002404215.1 Desulfosporosinus sp. UBA4726 | reverse complement strand
CGGAGTAGAGTACCAACTGCTCGGACTCACTCAGGAGAAACCTGTGATCTCGGTTAATGGAGTGGATATTGAGCTGGATGTTGCTTTGAAATCCTGGGAAAAGCCGCTGGAAAAAATCTTTCCTACGCAAACGGAAAAAGTTGCTGAGCCGCTCGTCTTGAGTTATAATTTACGCAATACGCAAAAGCCATCCACTAAATTAGCCAAGCCAAGAATTTTTATTCCAGTTTTTCCGGGAACCAACTGCGAATACGATTCGGCAAAAGCCTTTGAAAAAGCTGGGGGCCTGGTTGAAACCTTAGTGATCAGAAACCTAACACCTGCGGATGTGGAACTATCTATCCAAGAAATGGTTAAGAGAATTGAAAATGCTCAAATTGTCATGCTCCCGGGTGGTTTCAGTGCCGGTGATGAACCAGACGGTTCGGGTAAATTCATCGCCACAATGTTCAGGAATCCTAGGATTAAAGAAGCGGTGCTGGAACTGATAAAACATCGGGACGGGTTGATGCTCGGGATATGCAACGGATTCCAAGCGTTGATTAAACTTGGTCTCGTTCCGTATGGAGAAATCAAGGATTTAACCGAGGACTCTCCGACTCTCACGTATAACAAAATCGGGCGTCACGTTTCCTGCATGGTCCAAACTAAAGTTGTTTCCACGCTATCCCCTTGGTTTAGCGGGGTGGAAATGGGCGAAGTTCATACCGTGCCAATCTCACACGGAGAAGGACGATTTGTCGCAAATAACGAAGTGATCCAGCAGTTAATAGCTAATGGGCAGATTGCTACCCAATACGTCGATCTCGACGGCAACCCAAGCAATGATATTATCTATACTCCGAATGGTTCTTATGAAGCGATTGAAGGAATTACCAGTCCGGATGGACGTATTCTCGGTAAGATGGCTCATTCCGAAAGAACGGGAAGAGGCGTAGCAATTAATATCCCTGGGAATAAGTATCAACCTATTTTCACTGGTGGAGTGAATTACTTTAGAGGATAAAGGAAACTTACTATCGTTCTTTTGCAGGTTTTTGGAGGTTCTTGTCGAACTTTGATACTATGGAATTATTGATTACAAAATAGGAGATGAAGTCGTGAAAACTCAATTTGAAGCAGCTATTATCGAGGAACAAGGCAAAACCTTTGCTCTTGTTTCTGTTCAGCCGGCAGTATTCCAAAACTCGTCGGACACAACTACAATTATCAAAGCATTACTCCCGACCTTTAAGGGGATTCCAGTCGTTCTTGTGACAAGAGACGACGACGGGAAGCCAGCATATTGCGGAAGAGGGGACATTGTTGCCCTACTTGAAAATGTCGACATTGGAGAGGCTCCATGGCGTCAAGTGGACGCTGAAATAAACTTAGGTGGTTCGTGCCCAGTAAAAGAGGAAGAGACTTAATACGTTAACTAGACTAATTGAAGGGGTATGTAATTCAAAGTATTATGAATTACATACCCCTTATGTTTTCTTTATTTTAAACTTCGAAGTTGTTTTTATTACGAGATATAGGGGAAGCTTTAAAATAAGTAGTCGTGAACGTTTAATATAAATAGCACAGAATGCTTTAATGCAGTGAAGAAAAGAGAGGGAGGTCTTTCCAAAATGAAAGAAGGAGTTTCAAAAACCATTAGTACACTACATATCTCTCTACTCCTAAGTTTTATTGTCATTTTGATTGTGTCGGCGATTCACCCTAAAGATCTATTTACCTGGTTCCTAGAAGTATTTCCTGCTTTGATCGGGTTAGTAATTCTTGCCTTAACGTATAATCGTTTTAGATTTACGAACTTGGTATACATTTTAATATGGATCCATGCAGTTATTCTAGTTATTGGTGGACACTACACCTATGCCGAAATGCCTTTATTTAATTGGTTACAAGATACTTTTAACCTGGCTAGGAATAATTATGATCGGTTAGGACATTTTACTCAAGGGTTTGTTCCCTCAATCATCGCCAGAGAAATATTGTTGCGTAGAACTCCCTTGAAAGCAGGTAAACTGTTGTTTTTTATGGTTATTTGCATCTGCCTTGCTATCAGTGCGACCTACGAATTACTGGAATGGGGCGTTTCAGAGGCTACCGGTACTGCTGCAGAAGCCTTTTTAGGGACCCAAGGTGATATATGGGATACTCAGTGGGATATGTTTCTAGCCTTAATAGGTGGGATAATTGGGCAGCTGTCCTTGCAAAGACTTCATGACAAATACTTGAAAGACGTTGAATAAATTGTCATAATTTTCTTGCACCTGATTTGGATAGTGTATATAATTGAGCTAAGTTAGGTTATAGATTGTGGAGGTGGAGATATGATTAAGGTTATTGCAAAAATGACAATTAAAGAGGGCATGGCAGGAGAATTAATGAGTAGTATTCAAGAATTGGTAGCAGAAACTAGAAAAGAGACAGGATGTATTGTATATCAACTATTTGAGGATACCAATAACCAAAAAGTATTTACATTTGTTGAAGAATGGGTAAATCAGGAGGCACTGGATAAACATCTGAATTCTAAACACTTTAAAGACGCGTCATCCAAGTTAACTGGAATTCTAGAAAAAGATATGGAAATAAGTGTGGGTACTTTGGTTATATAAGCATACATAGGAAACAAATAATCAAATATTTAATGCGTTAGGCTGAGATGGAGATTCTCACACCAACGCATTTTGTTTTTAAACAACCTTGACCTGATGGAAATAACTTCAACAGAGACAAGAGGACGCTGGATATGCCTTGTTATAGAATGCCATAAATGGTATGCTCCTTAAAAGGAGGTACTACCGCAAGAGTTTTCAAAAGCAAAAAACCATAAATGACGATTTGGTTTACATGTGCTTAAAGGCACTGGGAACACTTGGTTGGGCGTGCCGTTTTAGAATAGTTGATAAACATAATAGGAGGAATGTAAAATGGAAAAACGTAATGCATATATGGAAAAGATTGAGGCCAATCTAGCTCAATATAATGCTAAATTAGCGAAGATGAAAGCCGAAGCCGCTTTGGTTAAAGCAGATATGAAATTAGAATACCTTAATCAAATGGATAGCCTTGAACGAAAAAGAGATGATTTCATGGAAAAATTCGGACATCTTAAAGAAAGTAGCGAACATGGATGGGAAGATGTAAAAGTAGGGACTGAAAAAGCGTGGAGTGAGCTGAAAGATTCAATTGAGAAGGGAATCGCTCGCTTTAAGTAACCGAATGTTATAATTGCAAGTTTTCTCGTAACTATAAATTAACCGAAGAGGGTAGGTGCCTCTTCGGTTAATTTATTGAAAGGGCGGATCCCAGGCTTTGTTTTTTAATCATCAGAATTATTAATAGGATGGTTGTAATCACTGCTTAAAACATAGTAATAGTGATGGATAATAAAGGTGAAATAAGACGTGAGATGAACAAAACAGTTCCTAGAGGTATGACACAAACCAAGCATTTTTCAGGAAGCATTAGTTGAAACTATTGACGATACTAAACGGAAGTGTTTTGCTATAATAATTCAGTTATGTTATAATTATGAAGTTAATTATAATTAGTATTATTATCAAAAATAATACATTACTATGGATTGTTCATTGATAAGGAGTGATTAAATGCAGGAAGACAAAATTGTTAAAATTGGAATCGGTTTTGCGACTGGAAGAAAGAGTTTTCAGAAGGTGCTTAGGACTTACATACACACCTGGAAGGAATCCGGTTTGGTAGAGAACAACAGGATCAGTTTAAATCTTTTTGTAGCTTATGATCTTATTTATCATAAAACTGAAGTAACGGATTATACGGATATACCTCCCGAACTGGTAAAACAGATTAATAGTAGTACTTTTATTGGAAGCGTGGCTATAAAAGAAGAGATTGACTATTTAATTCGGGAAAATGTTATCAATATTAATGAAGTACGCCTGATTTTTGGCAGGGGATATGCTGCCAAACGTAATGCTGTGCTCTATAACGCTATTAAGCAGAATATGGATTATTTAGTTTTTCTGGACGATGACGAGTATCCGATGGCAGTGACCAATACGCGCAATACTGTAATCTGGGGAGGTCAGGAGGTCCTGTCAAACCATCTTAAGAATATCTCTCATGCGGATATCACCCATGGAAATCACTGTGGCTATATATCACCTATTCCTTATATGGAATTTAATGACACCATGACTGAAGCAGATTTTCGTACGTTTATTGAGGCTATCAGTAATGATATCGTTAATTGGGATACCTTGAAAACCGTCATGAAAAACGGAGGGGTAACCTATGCGGATACAAGGATATTGACAAGCAATGATGCTATAGAAGTTCAGGAAGTAAACCATTCAAAGTTCATCTCAGGTGCTAATCTAGGTATTAATCTTACCGAACCTCGTCGTATTTTCCCGTTTTATAATCCACCGGGAGCTCGAGGAGAGGATACTTTTTTAAGTACTTGTCTGGGTGAACGAAAAGTTTTACGCGTGCCGTGCTACACATTCCATGACGGGTTTTCTACCTATAATGATCTTTTAGAAGGCGTTCTCCCACTCCGCTTAAAGTTTATCAGAGCAGATACTGAAGAGATTACCACGCGCTTTTACAATGCCTGCATAGGATGGATTCGTTATAAGCCGTTACTGCTTTATATCACAGATCGAGAAGGTTATGAGGAAAAGATTGAAGAGATGCGGGTACAACTTAATGCGACCTTGCCTAAAATCTGCGCTTATTTCGGACAGCCAGATTTCATGAAAGTCTTAGATGAATTAGAGAAATACCATGGAAATGTTGAAAAGCATTATCGTGAATTCCATGAAACACAACGTGTTTGGGCCAAAATTATGGAACATTTTGCAAGGTCTTGAATCGTTTGACCGTTTTCCTAGATAGAGTAGAGTAGTGAACTTAATATGATATAAAATTGGAGAAAGTCTATAATTTAAATCGGAAAAAAAATAAAATTATGAAGGTTCTGAGGCGGCAACGCTTAGGGGCTTTTTCTATGCACAGAACTGTTTAGTGGGAGACTTCTTTTTTTATAATCATGTAAAAATGTGAACTAACTATGATTGGAAATATGTGTTGTACTAACTTCCTTAATTAAGTGGCAAACTTAAACAAATTGGGAAGTGGAAATAGATGAAGCAACTTGAGAAATTGTTTTGCAACGTATTATTTGAAATGGACGTTGATTATTGAAGGAATAAGAGGGATAATGTAGAAACTAATATTTTAAAAGTTCGCCACAGGAGATTCCCGTTTTTTCCATGAGAGGAGCTATAAATGGAGAAAACTTTCAGAGGACAGGTATTAGATAATATTATTAGCTTCGAAAAATAAGAATAATTTTATGAGAGGAAGTAAAATTATGAGCGAGAAATTATCGGTAAAGTACACGGACGTTGTCGATTGTAAGACGGGTGAGGTCGTCCGAACGACCAAGCAATCATACATCCCTGATGATGACCAACGGATGGATGAAGATGCGATGAGACCAGAAAAGCTAGGACAATTTGAATTAAGACGGGCTACTAAGGATGAGGTTTGATACAAAGCTCAATCTCTCTTAAAATGGTAAATAGATTTTAGCACGAGAACAGCTGCAGCACTATTAAAGTGTACGGCTGTTCTTTTTTTATAGTAATTTATGCCCAAATAAGAAATTACAGTGAGCTAGGGCCCTCTTTCATTTGAGAATAATATATTCCTGAATTGCTCACCTATTGATATATCCGTCAATAGACTATAAAGAAAGGCAGCGGTGCTGAGGGGGGAGTGCTATTGAAACATGTGGTAGAGGTACATAATGTAGGGATGAAATATCAATCTCTCAATGGAGAAATAACTGCCCTAGATCAGATTGATTTTTCAATTCGAGATGGAGAGTTTGTGAGCATTGTCGGCCCGAGCGGTTGCGGCAAATCCACCTTGTTATCGATTATTTCGGGATTGCTTTCTTCTACCTCTGGGTCTGTTTTTATTCTTGGGGAAAAGGTCACAGGGGTTTCCCTGAAAATTGGATACATGTTACAAAAGGACCATCTTTTTGATTGGAGAACTATTTATCAGAATGTCATGCTTGGACTTGAAATTAGAAAGGCTGCTACATCTGAGGCGAAGGAGCACGCCTTAAAACTACTTAAAACGTATGGGCTTTACGAATTCAAAGATAAATATCCAAACCAGCTTTCAGGTGGAATGAGGCAAAGAGTCGCGCTGATACGAACCCTTGTAACCGATCCACAAATCCTCCTTTTGGATGAAGCCTTCTCCGCCTTGGACTATCAAACCAGGCTTGCAGTTAATGATGATATCCATGCCATTATCAAAAAAGAGAACAAAACTGCGCTTCTTGTCACCCATGACATTTCTGAGAGTATCAGTATGTCAGATCGGGTTATCCTTTTATCTAAACGTCCTGGAACTGTAAAAAATATCTACAAAATTAAGTTGAGTGGTGATAGTAGGACACCCTTATCTTCTCGGGAAGACCCAGAGTTTCGGCGGTTTTTCCAAGAGATATGGAAGGGGTTGGATGTCCATGTCTAACTTAGAACAAGAAAATCCACCTTACCCAGTCGAAGTTACAAATGTCTCTGAAGAACATAAAGGATACTTGCGCCAGGTTCGGATGGAAAAACTATGGGTTCGATTTATACAAGTACTAATTTTGGTCATTGCCTTAGCGCTTTGGGAAATTTGTGCCAATCTCAAGATCGTAGACCCTTTTATCACCAGTCAGCCTTCCAGAATCATTAAAACTATTATTAG
>DHJG01000191.1:26267-27454 GCA_002404215.1 Desulfosporosinus sp. UBA4726 | reverse complement strand
GCATCGTCACCGACCATTATCAATGCCCTCAAGATTAATGTCGGATTGTCGTGGGTCGGGGTCATCGTGGGAGAATTTTTAGTATCTAAAGCTGGCTTGGGTTACCTCATCGTATACGGAGGGCAAGTATTTAAATTGGACCTAGTCATGACGAGTGTCATTATCCTGAGTTTCGCTGCGACCGTGATGTATCAGGGGGTGGTTTACCTTGAGAAGTTGCTTGTGAAAAACAAATTCTAAAACCAAATATTAGGAACACATATAGCTAAAAGCACAAGGAGGATTAGCATAATGAAAAAAACACTTGTCCACGTACTTATCGTGATGCTCTTAGGGATCTCCTTAGTTCTATCAGGGTGTAGCAATCAATCAGAGATTACAAAGATTAAACTGTCCGAGGTCACGCACTCCATTTTTTATGCACCACAGTATGTAGCTTTGACCCAAGGGTTCTTCAAGGAAGAAGGACTAGAGATTGAGCTTTCGAATGGTCAAGGGGCTGACAAGGTTATGACTGGTGTGTTGTCTGGCCAAGTTGATATAGGCTTTGCCGGACCTGAAGCGAGTGTCTATGTCTATAACGAGGGTAAAGAAGATTATAGTGTCGTCTTTGCTCAGCTTACCAATGGAGATGGAACGTTCCTCATGGGTAGGGAGCCTAATTCAAACTTTAAATGGAGTGATCTTAAAGGAAAGACTATTATTGGTGGACGTAAGGGTGGAATGCCAGCTATTGTGCTTCAGTATGTCTTAAGTAAAAATGGTCTTGTGGTGGGGAAAGATGTTTTCATCGATACAACAATGCAATTTGCTGCAATGCCGGGTGCTTTTATAGGGGGACAAGGGGACTATGTCATTACCTTTGAGCCCACTGCGTCGAGCATGGAAAAAGCGGGTAAAGCATTCATCGTTGCTTCTCTAGGTAAGGAGAGCGGTGAAGTTCCCTATACTGCTTATTTTGCCAAGAAGAGCACCATCGAGAAAAATCCAGAGCTCATTCAGAAGTTTACAAATGCAATCTACAAGGGCCAGCGTTGGGTAGCAAGTCATACTCCGCTGGAAATTGCTAAGGCTATCAAGCCTCAATTCCCAGATGAAAACGATGAAATACTGCTGAGTGCAGTCAAACGATATAAAGAACAAAACACCTGGAAGAAAGATCCTGTCCTTAGTGACAAGGATTTCTA
>DHJG01000191.1:24432-26127 GCA_002404215.1 Desulfosporosinus sp. UBA4726 | reverse complement strand
TAGTTTATTTCCCTTGAACTTGTGGTAAAATTAAGTTGTAGAACCTAATAAATGAGAGAAAAGGGGGGAGAAAAATGATTAATTGCAATCTTTGCGAAGGTGAAGTCGAAAAGAAACTGGTAAGTGTTGAACGGGAATGGAATGGAAAGAAAATTGTTATTAAAGATGTCCCGGCGGTTGTATGTGAAGATTGTGGCAAAAGGTACTTTGATGCTGAGACAACACTGAAGATGGCTGACGTTATTCCGGGATTTGTACACAATTATGGCGGTTGGTTTAGAGTGCAAGAGGGATAATTGAAATAAGAGTTAGTGAAACCCCCTGACCGAATGGTAGGGGGTTTTTGCATGGGAATTAGTTCAAGTGACTTCTAAGTAATTATTAGTATTGAATTAGCAAGGTTAAAGTATTAATACAGCAATCTATTAGGAATTAATTTTCTGACGCAGGTTTAGTATTCTGTGATTGATCGCCAAGTCTCAAGCGTTCCAGTTCTAAAGTATAAATTTTCTCAGTTAACTCTTGATTCTTAGTCCTGAAATTATCGTTTTTCAGCAAAAGTTCTTCGACCTTACCTCCGTGCACCTCTTTAATCTTTTGCATCGTTTCTAAAATCTTTCGCTCAGACTCAAGGCGTGTCTTATCCACTTCCAGCTTTTGAACTTCCTTGAGTTGCTGAATGTCCTTGGCATAGGCGACCTTTAGTTCCTCCTCTTGCTTGCGGGCTGATTGCTCAGACTCTATCTGACGTTGCTCAAGGCTAGCTATGTTTTGTTGGGCTGTTCCCAGTTCGGAATTGAGATGAATTAGTTTTTGCTGGTTGGAAAGAATTTTGCTTTGAAGGTCTGTGATCTCCACTTTCAGCGGATCCACCATAGCAGCTTTCAATTCCAGCTCTTCGAGTTTTTGAGTAAGTAAATCTACCGTTATTCGTTTGCTACGATTGCTTTCCTCTAATTCTTGATTACGTAAAATGGTTTTATCTAGTTGCTTTTTTGTTTCTGATTGCGAAGTTGCAAGTTTTTCAAGTTCTTTTGCTAAATTACTGTTTTTCTTTTGTAACTCTTCTTGAGTTTCTTTATGCTGTGCCTTCTGTGCATCAAGACGCTCCGCATAGTCCTTTTTTAGATCCTGCACCTTCTGTAAGGAACCCAAGAAAATATTTTCTGTCCGGTTCAGGTGATACCTGATTTGCTGCATATCATTACTGCGATCAAGCTCGCTTCCAGCCTCTAGCTCAGAGTAATACCGAGTTACCATCGTGGCAAATAGATCTTTATGATTCAGTCCAGTCTTCTTGGTTAACTCCTGAACCCTTTCAGTAACATCTGAGGTCGTTTTTACGGAGTAAGAATCAGGTTTTATAGTTGAATTGATGTCTTCGTTCATTAATATTCACTCCTAAGATTACTATTTGTATACTATCAATATCTATTAAAATAATAATACAGATAGGTATACCTGTATACTAATAGTATACCATTGAATCAAATTTGTACAAAGTCTTATCTTGAACAGGGGTTTTAGGGATAAAATAGTTACTTTTTTACACGATTTAGCGAATGTTACACAAGGAGAGTGTGTCACATTCGTTAAAACAGCGGAAACCCCAGTGCAGCTGGGTTTTCCGCTGTTTTCTTTACAAAAAATTTTTAGGACACACTTTCAATGTGACAAAATTTAATGATATAATGA
>DHJG01000191.1:22440-24274 GCA_002404215.1 Desulfosporosinus sp. UBA4726 | reverse complement strand
GTGTTAACTGGTGAGAAAGAGGAAGGAGCCGTTCTATGGAATTTGTTGAACCTATACGAGATCGAAAGAAGATTGAAGCAATGAAAAAGGTCCTCAAGGGCAGTAACTTGAGGGATCATGTGCTCTTTACACTAGGCATTAATTCCGGCCTCAGAGTAAGTGATCTCTTAAAACTTAAGGTCACGGACGTTTTGGATGAGAGGGGAAGAGTGAAAGACCGCATTACCGTTCGCGAAAAGAAAACCGGAAAGAGCAAGACGTTTCCGTTTAGCGATACAGTTATAAAAGCTCTGAAGGAGTATCTTATGGAAACGCACCCCGAAGCGACTTTATTTCCTTCACGCAAAGGTGGTGGACCGATTACCCGGCAACAGGCTTATCGAATCATTAATGACACCGCTCGAACGGTCGGGATTAAGGACAGAATCGGTACTCATACGCTACGAAAAACCTTTGGTTACCACGCCTATATAGCTGGTGTGGATGTGACTCGTATTCAGTCTCTACTCAATCACTCCTCACCGAAAGAAACCCTACGGTACATTGGTATAACCCAAGATGAGTTAGATGATGTGTATTTAAATTTGAATTTATGATCCTATTGAAGGGTAGAACAGAAAGAGAATAGATTAAGGATTAGAAAGAAAGAGGTCAATTTTTATGAACTGTGATTTTGATCAGATAATCGATCGGCAGCATACTGGATCTATAAAATGGGATTTTAACCGACGAATATTTGGGAGAGAAGACATTTTGCCACTGTGGGTCGCAGATATGGACTTTCAAGCTCCGGAAGCTGTGGTTGAGGCTTTGGTGAATCGTGCGCGACATGGAATCTATGGTTATTCAAACGGAATGGAAGGGTATAACAAGGCAATTGTAGATTGGATGCAGAAACGACATGGTTGGGAGATTCAGGAAGACTGGATTGCATTCAGCCCTGGAGTCGTTCCTGCTTTAAATGAATTGGTACGAAGCCTAACCGAGCCAGGGGAGAAGATCCTCATTCAATCCCCGGTTTATCCGCCTTTCTTTCAAGCGATAAAGAATCACGGACGTGAGGTTGTGAACAGCGAACTTACGTTGGATAATGGGCGGTATACCATGGATTTTGTGGACTTGGAGGAGAAATTTGCGAGCGGCGTTAAGATGATGATTCTTTGTAACCCACATAATCCCGTTGGGAGGGTATGGGAACGAGGAGAGCTCGAACGCCTAGGGCAACTCTGCCTTGCTCATGATGTCCTAGTCATTTCTGACGAAATCCATTGTGATCTTATCTATGAGGGGTATCAACATATTCCGTTTGCTTCTCTTTCTCCAGAGTTGGCAGCTCAATCGATTGTTTGCACAGCCCCTAGCAAGACGTTCAACTTAGCTGGTTTGCAAACCTCCAATTTAATTATTCCAAATGCCCAGTTGCGTCAGGCGTTTCAAGCATCGCTCAATTTGACAGGTATTCATAACCCCAATCTGTTTGGAATAACGGCGTTAGAAGCGGCTTATCAGCACGGCTGGGACTGGTTGGAACAGTTAATGCGCTATTTAAAGGGAAACGTGGAATTTCTTATGTCATTCCTCGAGCAAAACATACCTCAGATTCAAGCGATTCAACCTGAAGGGACCTATCTGATCTGGCTCGATTTTCGGGCATTAGGAATGGAACCGAAGGCCCTACATCAATTTTTAATACACAAAGCTGGTGTGGGCTTAAATGCAGGCTATCTGTTTGGACCTGGTGGAGAAGGATTCGAACGACTAAACCTAGGTTGCCCTCGTTCGGTACTAGAAGAAGGGTTGCAGCGGATTAATACAGCGGTCGAAGGCTTGAAGG
>DHJG01000191.1:14577-22158 GCA_002404215.1 Desulfosporosinus sp. UBA4726 | reverse complement strand
TTAAATTACACCTCTCGTCCAAAGTTGGGCGAGAGGTGTAATGCGGAGGTTACTTCTAAAAATAAGAGTAAATAGTTTCGACAGAAGTTACCTCATAAATTTTCCTAAGTTATGTGCTAATACCTACTAAATTTTTTGTAGATATAGTTTAATTAAGGCTTGCGTTCCACTGTTTTCTTCGCCTTGTTCTGCAAGCTTATCATACAGTGATTTAGCTAATTCTAAACCAGGTGTAAGCAGACCCATTGTTTGAGCAGAATCCAAAGCAATCGTCATATCCTTGATAAAGTGTTTAACATAAAATCCTGGTGCATAATTATTGGCTAACATACGTGGAGCCAAGTTGGTTAATGAATAACTCCCAGCCGCTCCTGATTCGATACTCTTCAAAACTGTTTCAGGATCCAACCCTGCTGCTTTGGCATAGGCTATTGCTTCGCATACCCCGATCATCGTCGTGGCAATCGCGATCTGGTTACACATTTTTGTGTGTTGACCAGCACCAGCTTTGCCTTGTAAAATGACATTCGTCCCCATGATGTTAAAAATGGGCACCAATGCTTCAAATACATCTACATCTCCACCCACCATAATAGTCAAACGAGCTTCTCTGGCACCTATATCCCCACCAGAAACTGGTGCATCTAACGAAGACATCCCCTTGGCGAGAGCTTTAGCATAGATTTCTTTAGCCAAGCCGGGAGCTGACGTTGTCATATCCACTATATAACTTCCGCTCTTAGCATTACCGATGATTCCGCCTTTTCCTAAGTACACTTCCTCAACATCTTTAGGATAGCCTACTAAGGTGATGATCACATTACTTTGAGCAGCTAACTCTGCAACTGTATCTTGCCAGATCGCTCCCTTTTCAATTAATTCCTCTGCTTTAGCCTTAGTACGGTTAAAAACTAGCACTTGATAACCAGCACTTATTAAATGGCTAGCCATACTCTTGCCCATAACTCCTGTCCCTATAAAGCCAATGGTCGTATTTTCTTTAGTGAATTTCATTTTTATTTAAACTTCCTTTCCAACCTGTTAGGAAAGACTATAGAATATCTATCTAAGAGTGTCAAGTAATCCTTTAAACTCATTATTTAGCTGACTTACACATCTTAGAAATCAATATTAGAGTTAAATAGATTAAACAGATTTCCAGGATATATTGCGTCAGACAAATACGTTGTCAGGAGAATCGTAGACCTAGTGAGACTCTGGGCTATCTGTACTAAAGGATGCAGACATGTTTATTCGAAATTAAACTATAGGAACAATGAAACTCCACAATACACAAGCAATAAAGCCATAATAACATTGAAGCCCTTATTGTTTTTAGAAAGAAATTTTTGAAATACAGAGCCAAATAATGACCAGCAGCAGGTCGCCACAAAGCCGACGAAGGCAAGAAATACAGAAAAACTCATAAGTACAAGCACGGATTTATAATACGGTACGATAAAGGTTGAAACGGTTGTAACTCCATATAGAATAACCTTGGGGTTGACAAACTGCAAAAGCAGACCCGCTAAAAAGGTGTTTGTACGCTTGGTATTATCGTTCTCACTATGAGGTTTGCTCTTAAGGGTTTTCCATGCTAACCAGAATATATAAATAGCGCCACAGTAAGTCATTATGGGTTTAATAGTAGGTATAAGACGGTAAAGAGCCATGCTAAAAAAACTGCATAGAGCAATAATGATAAAAAAACCAAAGAAAATGCCTATATTAAATTTAAGGCTGTTTTTAAATCCGTATCGGCTGGCATTTGACATCGACATAATATTATTTGGTCCAGGCGTAAAGGTTGTCACAAGTACGTAGGATGTAAATGCTGCTATATTTAACATGGATATTCACCCCCTAATGCGTATGATATAATACATAAATAAGATTATCATAGTGCACATATAAAAATCTTATTCGTGCATTATAATAATAGTATTTGTGCAGTATAATGTCAATGAGCTGGAGGTTAATATTTTGGATACACTTAATCTCGTTATTGCAGAAAGCTTAAAAAAACTTCGTGCGGACAAAAAACTGAGCCTCGACAATGTTGCAAAGCTTTCAGGTGTCAGCAAAAGTATGCTCGGGCAGATTGAACGGGGTGAGGTGAACCCAAGTGTGTCAACGCTATGGAAGATTGCAAATGGGCTTAAGATATCCTTTACTCAACTGATGAGTAGACCTGAATCCGACATCGAAATTGTAGATAAGACTAAGATTCAGCCACTTATAGAGGATGATGGCAAGGTTAGAAATTTTCCTATATTTCCCTTTGACAGCATAAGGCGGTTTGAAATGTATTCCCTTGAGCTCGAGGGTGGAGGCTATTTAAAAGCTGAAGCCCACCCACTTGGTACACAGGAATTCGTTACAATATTTTCTGGCGAGGTTACTATCAATATAAATGGTGAAGGCTTTATTCTAACTACAGGGAATTCAATGCGTTTTAAGGCGGATAGTCCGCATACTTATAAAAATTCTGGCGATGCGATTTGCACATTAAGCATGGTTATTTACTATCCACAGTAGTGGTTCCAATCCAGATGAGCCTTCTTATTACATTCTTAAGAATCAAAGGAAGGAAGGATGGTTAGGTTGAGTAAATTAAAGGTTGCAGTTATTCAGATGGATGTAGCACTTGGTAAACCTGATGCGAACTACATTAAAATGGAGAAACTGGTTCGCGAAGCAGCACGTAGTAAGCCTGATATAGTCGTTTTACCCGAATCATGGAATACGGGGTACTTTCCTATCAATATTATTGAACAGGCAGAGTTTTCTGGGAAAAACGCTGTTGAAATAATGAGTAAGCTTGCAAGGGAACTGAAAATTTACTTGGTAGGAGGGTCAATCTCCGAAATTGACAATGGATTAGTTGTTAATACTGCCAAAGTTTTTAACCGCCAAGGCCTAGAAATTGCAAGCTACCAGAAAATTCACTTGTTTTCACCAGGAGAAGAAAATAAATTTTATACGGCAGGGAACAAGATTGTTACTTTCGATATAGATGGGCATAAATGTAGCGTCGTTATTTGTTATGATCTTAGATTTCCAGAGCTCATTCGACGACTTACTCTTGATGGCGTAGAGATACTCTTTGTGCCTGCTGAGTGGCCTCATCCGAGATTGGAGCACTGGAGGACATTGCAAAAGGCTAGGGCAATTGAGAATCAGATTTTTGTTATAGGGTGTAATGGAGTTGGCTTAGGCAACGGAGTTAAATTCTGTGGACATTCCAGTGTAATTAGCCCTTGGGGAGAAATCCTAAAAGAGGGCGAGGAAAAAGAGGAGATTTTCCTAACAGAACTGGACACAGACGAAATAAATGAGGTTCGCAGGAGAATTCCAGTTTTCACTGATCGAAGGTATTCTTGTTATCAACTTTCCTAACCTTGTCTACGGGGCATTATGCCTTTTCTCGATTGAGCGGTCCCAGATCAAAGAGGGCTTTCATCCTTCGTTCTGCCCACCGCATTTCGGTGGCGACGACGGCAATTTCCATCATCGCCCGTAGGTAAAAAACGCCACTGACAGTTCGTTGCCAAGAATCCATAACCTGATCGAATTCAGCCCAGTATCCGGTGTCCTCTCCAACTTTCTCTGCAGCATGAGGCTGGTTTAGCCCGATACTAACTTTACGGGCCCACACTCCCAAGTTTCGTTCTCCATCCAGCAGCACATTAAGCATTGTCTCAAATTCAGAACTCATCCTATTCTCAGGTAAAGGTGAATCTGGCGCATTAAGGCGTTGTACGCGTTGAGCAGTCATCTCTCCAATATTTTGTCCTCGCTCAATAAAACCTCGACAGATTTCGAGGCCACGCTCAACGAGTAGAGCATTGTCCCGTTCTGTCAATTCCTCTCGGGCATGTTCGAAAAGATCCATAGCACCCTCTAGTCTCTGTAATAGCTCTAAAGGTGGTTCAGCGCTGAACGATTCCAGTGAGGCAGAAGAAATAAAAGTTATTAAACGATCTAAGAAATAGATGGATGCATCGCGGAAAAGTCGTTCTAATTCATAAAAGAGTTTTCCCTTGTGTTCTGGTGGTAATAAAATACGATTAACAACCAGAGCCACCACGAGACCGAGGAAAACCGCTAACGATCGAATTCCCGCATGGGTCAAAAATCCATTGACCGGTGAATCGAGAATAAAGACGATTGTCACAACGCCCACAGTTATTCCACCAGACCAGCCAAGTCGATTACACAGAAGAATGATGAGGATGACTGCTAGTCCAGTAACCATGGGGCTCGTACCAAGTGTAAGACCCATAAGAACTGCCAAGATAATACTAAGTAAATGTACCCAAACTTGCTCCCAGGCATTATGTAACGCTTTACGTACGGACGGTTGCATGTTAACCACGACGGAAATAGCTGCAAAAATGGCAGGTTCAATATGAAAAAGTTTACATAAATACATTGCTAATGCGACGGCAATGCCTGTTTTTATGATTCGTGCCCCGACAAACATAAGATAGTCTCCTTGCCTTTTAATTCTTGCTTAATACCCTGTGGTGACTGTAGAATAATATTGTACCAAGTCTTGAGATAACTGTCACTTAAAAGTGTGATCAACATGCCAGCGCAAAAGTGAGATCATCCGGTCGTTGTAATCTGGAAAAATTTTGTTATAATAACATGAAAGTAAACAGGGAGGGAACACGATGGCGAAATTCAAAGAAATTACTTGTTCTCAAGAATTAGGCGAGATTTTGGACGAGTCTTGCCAAAGTAAGATCATAATTTTCAAGCATAGTACGTCTTGTCCCACCAGTGCCCGTGCCTGGAGGGAAGTGCAGGATTTTATCCGAGAAAGTTCGGATGAGGTTCTGGTGGCCATGGTGAAAGTGATAGAGTCTAGGCCAGTTTCTAACCAAGTAACCGCAGACTTGGGTGTTATGCATCAATCACCGCAAGCACTGCTTATAAGTAATAAGAAAGTATTATGGCATGCTTCACATCAGGCAGTGACACAGGAAAACATCAAGAAAGCGTTGGCAGGAGAAACACTACCTTTTAATATGATCTAAAATTATTTGTTAGTTTAAGAAGTCTATTGTTGACCGTATTAAGACGTTGCTTAATACGGTCTTTTACATAGACTTCTATTTCCATTTTACGACAAAAAAATACCTTAATATGGATTATAAATTCTTGTCATTTTATGAATAAAGCGATAAACTTATCAAAAGATGACAATTCAGGAGGAATCCATATGGAAAAAAAACTTTTGAAAAGAATAGAGGGACTACGTAGGAAACTTAATAAATTTGGCTTAAAACGTAACCTTGTTGATGAGGAAGTTGTTGAAGTTAGTCAGCAATTAGATTGCTTGCTCAACGAGTATCAAAAAACTATTGATAATCAGCAACTTAGTTTTTGGTAACAAACACTGAGGAGGACAATATGCCTTTTATTCAACTGGAAGCCGGTAAACTTACAGCAGAAGGAACAACTGATTAGTGGGTTTACTAAGGTGGCTAGCGAAACTCTGGGTATTCCCGAAGATAAATTCATTGTCTTACTTAAATAAAATGAGCTAGATAACTGGGGTTCTGGGGGGAAGATGCTTAGATAGCCAATCTAACACTAACTATAGCCCTGTTCCTTATAGGATTGGTGTACTTTAGACTGTTATTTGGAATATAATGTGTATTTCTAAGGCTTAAGTTAATCTAACTAGTGTCGACCCCTTCATATAAAGAAGACCTCATATCACACGTTTAAGTGATATGAGGTTTTCTTTATACGATTCTCAATTATATATCACATTTTTATCATACGTATACCCGGCAAAGTCCAAGAAGTTTGCTACTTTGGTTTTAGAATTTAAGTCCACGTCCTTGAGCACTTCTTCCTTAAAGACATTATAACCCGTGCGGTCAACGATATAACCAACATGTTCTTTTGGAAGTGAGCGATCGATATGTTGATCAATATACTTATAAAGATTTTCACAAATTTTCAAGACCACTTCGCGTTCCGCCCATTCCAAAAATCCTGCAGCTAGGCGAGGATTCTTCTTCCCGGTTCTGCCCATAATCACAACCCGGAAATATTGCCCTCCGCGAGTCCAGGCAGCGGTTGGACATTTCAAAACACATTCTCCGCAACCGATGCAACGTGAAGCATCTCGTTTCACCTTGTTATTAACAAAGGAGAGGGCACCTGTAGAAACCTTATGGCAATTCTTAACGCAAGCCTGACAGCCGATACAACGTGGTGCATCGTAAATAGGTTCTACCTGGCCAAGAATTCCTATGTCTTGCATATGAGCTTTTATGCAATCGTTTGGGCAACCTGTGACAGCTATTTTGACATGTGGATTATTAGGAAAGATGATCTTCTCAATATCCTTAGCTAAAGCAGTCGTATTAAAAACAGCATTAGAACAGACTTTATTGCCAATGCAGGCAACAACATTTCGCGTCCCTGCTGATGGATAGCCTGTTGTGGGATCATCGATTTTCACACCGATCTTAACCTCTAATTCCTCAATGAGTGGAGAGAGCATCAAATTAATTTCATCCATGTGCTTAAAAGAAATATTGGGTATTTCAAACCCTTGCCGAGTGGTTAGATGCACAGTACCATCGCCATAGCGTTCAGCGATTTCCTGAATAAGAGGAAGTAATTCAACAGGTAAATACCCACCGGGTACCCGTATGCGCAAGCAAGTATGGTTCCTGTCTTTGGCTATGCGCCAGCCGTTTTTCATCACTTTTTTAGTATTAACAGTCAACATTATCACCTCACTCCTTAATCCAAGAGATTTTGGGCCTTGCTAAAATTAAAGACTGGCCCTTCCAGACAGACGTAGGTTTCATCAATCTTACAGTGACCGCATTTGCCAAGGCCACAGGACATCTTGCGTTCAAAGGAAACCCAGATGTTTTCTTTGGCAATGCCCCTGCGTAAGAATTCTTGAACTGTGTATTTCATCATGATCGGTGGCCCAACGACAATAACTCGGGTCTCATTAAGTAATGGGATCTTTATATCAGGAACCAGGTTTGTTATTAGACCAATCTTACTTGGCCAGGAATCTGTTTTGGGCTGTAGATCGACAGCAACACCTTCAACAGCATCCGCTTTGTCAACAGTAACTTCAACTCGAAACACTTGCGCCCATTTATCTAGGTCACTCTTAAATAAGATATCACTGGAAGTTTTAAAACCACATAGGATATCAAACTCTTTTAAGAGTCCAAGGTTTTCATAAAAGTAATTGATGACACTTTTAACGGGGGCTAGACCAGTACCACCAGCCGCGATAATCAAGTGTTTGTCATGAAAATCATCAACAGCAAACCCGTGCCCATATGGTCCGCGCAGGTAGAGATAATCGCCTGTATCTAGTCGGTCGATACCCTCTGTAGCTTTACCAACTTTGCGAATCGTCATCTCGATGTAACCATCCCCAAAATCACTGATCGAGATCGGACACTCTCCTACTCCAGGAATAGAAACTTCCATAAATTGACCAAATACTGGCGATACGCGGCACTCTAAACGATACGTCCAGTCAATCTCAGTCTGCTTTACCTTTTCTATGATCTTTGCCCT
>DHJG01000191.1:13780-14437 GCA_002404215.1 Desulfosporosinus sp. UBA4726 | reverse complement strand
ACAAGCATTATCGCACCGTCCACACCCTACGCACATATTGACACCAAATCTTTTTTTGAAATCTGAGATCTTGTGCAGAACTTTAAAGCGCATACGTTCACCGTTATTTCGTCGGAAACTATTCCCACCAGCCATATCGGTAAATCCATCGATATGACAACTAGCCCAAACTCGCCGTCGTTCTCCACAGTTGGGATTATCTTCATAGAAAATATCCTGCATGGTAAAACAACTACAGCTTGGACAAACGACATTACATCGCCCACACGCAATACAACGGGAACCATACTCCTCCCAGAGTGGGTTTCCTGCTGAAGACTCCATGTTTAGGTTTTGTGGGACGTTTACTGTCTGCTTATTTGCTGTTACAAACTGTGGGGTAACCTCAACTTCTTCACCATTGAGAGAAAATAAGCCGTCAATGTCTTCTAACACATTGCTAAGATAAAAACCATTCTCGTAGCGCACAGAAGCACTGTAATTTTCGGTCTTGTTGGTACCCATACTGACACAGAAACAGCTATCAAAGCTATCCCGGCAATCCATTACTATGAACTTAACCTTATTTCTCAGTCGTTCATAATAATAGTCGGGAGTAGGACCATTTTCTAACATGATTTTGTCCAGACGTTCAACTGCATGAATATCACAAGAACG
>DHJG01000191.1:9446-13550 GCA_002404215.1 Desulfosporosinus sp. UBA4726 | reverse complement strand
GATTGGCGCGTAAACTCTGTATTTGTTCTTTAAACTGTCAAGAAGCTTATTAAACGCTTCGGGAGTAAACTTATATCCCATTTCAAATACCTCGCTTCCTCTATCCATATTTGCAACTTCAGTATAGCAAAGTATGCCACTTGCAACTGTGATTACTATCACAATGCCTATCTCCCTTAAACTTTGTTCTTTTAGGTTGGCTTTCTAGAAATGTTCTAAACTTCTATGATATAATTTTGATATTAATACCGTACGCCACGCTAGGTAGTGGGTGGTTTTTTCAATAGGCTTTAGATATGCGAGGAGATTTTATGCTTCTTTTTAAGGACTTAATGTGGTTTTTCAAGTTGGAAAAGAAAAGCTACGGGATGGGTATTTTGGTTCTAGTTGCTGTTGCCCTCATTAATTTATTTCCGCCCTATGTAGTTCGGGTCATCGTGGACGGAGTCGATAAGGGAAATCTGACCCAGGGAATCTTAGTTAAGTGGAGTTTACTTCTTTTGAGTGCCGGTTTTCTGGTCTACGGGTTGCGCTATGTTTGGCGTTTAATGATTTTTGGAGCGTCGTGCCGACTCGGTCGGTTGCTTAGGAAGCAACTTTTTGAACATTTTACACGTCTTTCGCCGCGTTTTTATCAGGAACACCGAACCGGAGATCTAATGGCTCACGCTACAAACGATATTCAAGCGATTGAAATGACGGCAGGGGTGGGGGTTTTGACGTTTGTCGATTCACTTACGACAGGAAGCCTGGTTATTTTCTCCATGGCCTTTTTCATCAGTTGGAAACTCACCCTCATTACTTTACTGCCCATGCCCCTGATGGCCTGGTCGACCAGCTATTATGGCGGACTACTACATAAAAGGTTTAATAAGGCCCAGGCCGCTTTTTCTGAGCTCAATGATAAGGTTCTAGAAAACATCTCTGGGGTCAGAGTGGTCAAAGCGTTCGGGGAGCAAGAAGCGGAGAAAGAAGCCTTTCGGATATTATCTGCTGACGTCGTGGAGAAGAATATAGCCGTTGCCAAAGTGGATGCGCTCTTTGACCCGACGATTCAATTGATTATCGGGATTTCATTTTTTCTGGCCATTGCCTTTGGGGCAAACGAAGTGGTAAACGAGAGATTGACCTTTGGACAGCTAACTCAGTTTACAATTTATCTGGGACAATTCATTTGGCCGATGCTGGCTTTTGGTTGGCTCTTTAACATTTTAGAACGTGGGCGAGCGTCCTACGACCGGGTGAATACATTGCTCAAAATAAAATGCGAAGTCTTTGAACGGGATGGGGTGACGGACCGAGTCCCCAACGGGGAAGTGACGTATCAGAGGGCCTCGTTTACGTATCCGGGAACGACCCGACCAATCCTTAAGGAAATTGACATAGGTGTCAACCCTGGTCAAACCTTAGGAATTGTTGGCAAGACAGGGAGTGGGAAGACCACATTGTTCCGACTCCTGATGCGGGAATTCGATCTTTCAGAAGGGGATCTTAAAATTGGAAGACTCTCGATTTATGATGTTAGGCTTGGAGCTTTGCGCTCGGCGATTGGCTACGTTCCTCAGGAACACTTTTTGTTCTCAACGTCTATTGCAGAGAATATTGCTTTTGGAAAACCGGAAGCCACACTAGAGGAAATCCAAGCGGTCGCCAGTATTGCAGCCATTCACGAGGACATCCTGCGTTTTGAAGGAAAATACGGTACCTTGGTCGGAGATCGGGGTGTTACCCTTTCAGGAGGGCAAAAACAGCGTATATCGATTGCCAGGGCTCTTTTGCTCGAACCAGAAATTCTCATTCTGGATGATTCTCTGTCGGCCGTGGATGCCAAGACAGAAAAGGCAATTTTACGAGGATTGAAAGAAAAGAGGGCTCAAAAGACAACCTTGATTTCCTCTCACCGTTTGAGTGCCATTGAGCATGCGGACTTAATCATTGTCCTGCGCAACGGGACGATTACTGAGCGTGGCACGCATGCTGAGCTGATGACTAGCTTAGGATGGTATGCTTCTACTTACCGGAGTCAGCAGTTAGAGTCGTTGATTGAGGAAGGGGGAGTATGATATGGTGATCCTACGCCTACTCAACTATCTCAAACCCCACTATAAGGCGTTAAGCGTTGCCTCATTGATCTTACTAATAGCAACCTTTGCAGATGTCATCGGCCCCATACTCGTTAAAATCTTTCTAGACCGCCATCTGGTGCCGCGCTCGTTTGACCGTCAGGCTTTAGTGGTTCTTGGGGGAGGGTATTTAGGACTTCATATTCTTTCGGTAGGCCTACACTATTATCAGTTGGTCAGTTTTAATCAGACTGCCCTGAAGGTAATCCAACAATTACGGGTCGATGTCTTTAGCCATGTTCAAGGCCTTGGACTTGTAGTTTTCGACAAAACCTCGACGGGGGCCTTGGTTTCCCGGATTACGAATGATACTGAGGCAATCAAGGAGTTGTTCGTCGGAGTATTAGCGGCTTTAGTCCAGAATTTTGTTTTTCTAATTGGTATTTTTATTGCAATGTTTAGTTTGGACGTCCGACTGGCCACCTTTTGTCTTGTCTTGCTTCCGGCAATTCTCTGCTTAATATATGGGTACCGAAAAATCAGTACAAAAGTCTACCGAACCATGAGAAAAGAATTGAGCCGTCTCAATGCCAAACTGAATGAATCCATCCAAGGAATGAACATTGTCCAGGCGATGCGCCAAGAAGAGCGCTTCAGGGAAGAGTTCGCTACGATAAATAACGCCTACTACCGAGCAGCTATTACAAATATCCGCTTGGAAAGCCTTTTTGTCCGTCCGGCAGTCGATTTGATATATACCTTTGCCCTCATCCTTGTTTTAAACTTCTTTGGATTTCAGTCGTTGAATGGTCCGATTCAAATCGGGGTACTCTATGCCTTTATCAACTATTTGGACCGCTTCTTTGAGCCCATCAATATGATGATGCAACGCTTGTCTCAGTTCCAACAATCGTTGGTTGCAGCGGAACGGGTCTTTGAGCTGTTAGATGATGACCGCTTGACTAGAGCGGTAAACTCCGCTGGGTCTCCTTCCATCTTAGACGGCCAGATTGAGTTTAAGGATGTTAGTTTTTCCTATGACGGCTCGATAGACGGGGCGGCAGATGTCTTAAAAAAAATCAGTTTTACCGCTTACCCTGGGCAGACTGTGGCTTTGGTTGGACATACGGGAAGCGGCAAAAGCACGGTCGCTAATCTCCTTATGCGCTTTTATCCGGTTACGCGTGGAGAAATTCTCATTGACGGGGACGCTCTATCTGAGTTTTCCGATGAAGAGTTGAGGTCGAAAATTGGAATAGTGGCCCAAGATCCGTTTTTATTCGTGGGAGATATCGCTAAAAACATTGCACTTTCTAGGGCTGATGTGAATGAAAAAACCATCAGAGAAGCGGCAGAATTTGTGCAGGCAGATGAGTTTATTCGGAAACTCCCCCAGGGATTTCAGGAACCGATGGGAGAGCGAGGGGCCACCTTATCGAGTGGGCAGCGTCAACTCATCTGTTTTGCCCGGACTATGGTAGGTAAACCGAAAATACTCGTATTGGATGAAGCAACAGCCAGTGTGGATACAGAAACGGAAGAAGCTATACAATCTGCCTTAGGAAAAATGCGCAAGGGTCGAACGACGATTGCCATCGCTCATCGTCTTTCGACGATTCAGGATGCCGACCTCATCTTGGTCCTGCATAGCGGAAGAGTCGTGGAACGAGGTACTCATACCGAGCTCTTGGTCAAAGAAGGGCTTTATCACAAAATGTTTATGATGCAGCAGGGAACCATGACGTAACATAATTGGAGGTTTTTCTATGGAAGCGACTAGGCAGTTATACTGGAATACCGATGGCAAGAGTCTAATGTATGTTTTTGCCCTAATAGCCTTCGTTATTTTTATAGTAGGCTGCAATAAGAAGATTGGAAGTTGGCACCAAGGGCGACCGATCGGTTATGATCACTTGGGTTTGAGATTTAAAACGTTCTTCTCAGATTTAATAAAGCATGATAAGAAAATTTTCAGGGGAACCTTTCGCCGCTTCATGCATTTAGGCGTTTTCTATGGGTTTGTTATCTTAACAATCGGGAC
>DHJG01000191.1:0-9306 GCA_002404215.1 Desulfosporosinus sp. UBA4726 | reverse complement strand
ATGGATTTGTTTGGTCTAATGGCCATGATAGGAATAGGAATGGCCACCTATAAACGATATATTGATAAACCAGATCATGAAGATTACACCTTCGATGATGCAATTTTACTTATTCTTGTTTTCTTAATTCTGTTTACAGGTTTTGTTATAGAGGGCTTGCGCATTTATTCGACCAATGATCCTTGGGCATGGTGGTCACCAGTTGGTTTGCTTTTTTGTATAGTAGTTCGACTAGCTGGCTTGTCCGAACCTTCAGCCCTTACTGTTCATGCTTTTTTATGGTATTTTCATATGTTACTAGCCTTTGGGTTTATTGCCTATATCCCATATTCTAAATTGTTTCATATGTTGGCGTCTTCGCTTAATATTTTCTTGAAAACATCTTCCCCGATCGGTGGGTTGAGCCCGGTCGATATAATCTCCAAAGGGGTAAGTTCAACAGGTGCTGCTCGTCTTGAAGATTTTACTAAGAAAGAGCTTCTCGAATTAGATGCCTGTGTCTCCTGTGGAAGGTGTCAGAAAGGCTGTCCTGCTTATAACAGCGGAGCGCCATTATCACCCAAAGTCGTAATTCGAGATTTAAAAAGGCACTTCATTCAGAAAAAGTCGTTTTTCAGAAGCAAAGGTAAGCCGTTTAACCATTCTATAATTGACACGGTAATCTCTAAAGAAACGCTATGGTCCTGTACTACGTGTGGGCTTTGCGAAGATAAATGCCCAATCAATATAGAACATATTAAGAGGATTGTTGATATGAGAAGAAGTCTGATCACTGAGGATGCGGGCTATCCCCCTGAGGTGCAGAAGGTCTTTGAAAATATCTCGAAAGTGGGAAATCCCTGGGGGGATTTAGATACTAAGTATTTTTTGGCCACTGAGCTCCAGGTTCCTCTTTTAAGTGAAAAAAAGCAGACAGATATCCTGTATTGGGTCGGTTGCTTCGGTACTTATAAAGCTAGGAATAAGAAGGTCTCTCAGATAATGTTTAAGTTATTTGAAAAAGCTGGTGTTGACTATGCCGTACTGGGACAGGAAGAAAAATGTTGTGGTGATTCTGTAAGGCGTCTAGGAAATGAAAAGCTCTTTCAACAATTAGCCCTTGAAAATATTAAAAATTTAAACAAGTATAAATTTAAGACAATTGTGACTGATAGTCCTCATTGTTACAATACTCTCAAAAATGACTATCCCCAGTTCGGTGGGCATTATCAGGTGATGCACCATTCCGAGTTTATTTTGGAACTGATTAAATCCGGTAAACTAAAACCAAAGGGAGGAAAGAATTTTAAAGTCACCTTTCATGATCCATGTTATCTGGGGAGATATAACTCTATTTATGAAGCACCTAGAGACGTTTTGACCTCAATTCCAGGACTCGAATTGGTAGAGATGAGAAATAATCGCTCAAAAGCCTTTTGTTGTGGGGCTGGTGGAGGACGAATATGGATGGAAGATCAAAAGGAAGAAAAGATTAATAGTCTGCTCCTGAAAAAAGCGCTTAGAACTAAGTCGGATGTTCTTGCCAGCGCGTGCTCGTTATGTTTAACAACCTTGAGCGAGGCTGTAAACAATTCTGATGCAGATATAGAAAGTCTGGATATCGCTGAAATTGTCTATAATGCTCTATAGAGAAAACATGGCTAGCGCCAAGCGCTAGCTATGTTTTCTTAAGAGTGCGCCTCGTTGGTAAGACTCCAACAGTGAGGTTCAAGATTAGAGCGCTGGCCAAGGATGGCCGAGGTCCCTGGAGCTGAGGATAGCGTGAAGGGACCTTCCAGAAAGTAGATAAACATAAGTTTATACTTTCTGACTAGTATAGGTAAAGAGCTTAAAGTTAACTTATCATAGAAACCTTAAGCTCTTTACCTAATGCAGCATAGAACACCTTACACCTATGATTGACTTTAATCAGTCTCTAAGGGGATGATAAGCCAGGCCACGAGATAAGCTAAAAATCCCGTTCCCGCAACAAAGAAAAGAATAATAGATGCTATCCGAACGACGCTGGGATCAATTTCTAAGTAACCCGCTAGCCCTCCACACACCCCACCGAGTTGTTTATCTTGGCTCGATCGATATAAGCGTTTCGACATACCGTTTCCTGCCTTTCAACCGGTTTGTTAGCCTATTTACAAGCTAACATCATCGGCCTTTTTTTCACTCTCCCCCCTTAATACGTCTGAAGTGATTTGAATGTTACAATTATCAACAAGAGAGTTATTATGATTCAAGCACCAGATTATAGCCATTTTACTATGACTGAAAGTAAGCGAGATGAAGGAAAGTAGGTTTAAAAAACAATTCTTTTACTTAAGACGGAGGTAAAAGCATCAATCAAAGAGAATAGTTAATCTAATATAGTAATTACAGAGTAATGAGGTGTGATGACTCAGAACCAAATTGGTTTATATTGGAACAAGAGATACACCGAAAACATCGGAATTTGATGAGTGCCTTGAATAAACTTAATACGAGAAAGCCCTGTGGGAAATGAAAAGGATTGGTCAGGGTTTGAATGGATCAACACTTAAGGTTGCTCTCTTAGTAATAATTGTCACATAAAACTAAAGTTGCCTAGTAAAGTATTGGAGGAACAATAATTATGTTTTCGGATAAAGAGAATTTTAAGCAGGCCTATCTTATGAAGTTGCTTGAGGGGGAAGGAATTACCCCAGATGAAGCAACACATTGGGATAAATTTAGTGCCTTAGTCGGATTGCTAAAAGAAAAAATGAGTATATCTCGGGCCATAAGCAGAAATTCTTTGTCACCGGGTAAGCAAGTTTATTATTTTTCAATGGAGTTTCTGATTGGTAAGCTTCTCCTGAATTATTTAGTTAATTTAAAAATAGAGGGTCTCGTAAGAGACGGTTTGTCAGAGTTGAGTATCGATCTTGATGATTTATTGGAGCAAGAAATGGATCCGGGCTTGGGAAATGGGGGCTTAGGAAGATTGGCAGCCTGTTTCCTCGATTCAATGGCTTTCTTAGGAATAGGGGGACACGGTAATGGGATTCGTTATAGGTATGGTTTATTTGAACAAAAAATTGTTGCAGGCAATCAAGTTGAGGTAGCGGACAACTGGCTTAAAAATGGTTATCCTTGGGAAACGCGCAAGACGGATAAGGCGATTGTTGTAAGATTCAAAGGAAATGTGAGAACAGAGCTAAATGAGGGGCGTGCAACGTTTTTTCATGAGAACTATGAATCGGTTCTGGCTGTGCCTTATGACGTCCCGATTATGAGCTTTGATAATCCTTCATATATTAATAATTTAAGGTTATGGAGTGCAGAGGCGATATCTGGAGAACTGGACTTGGCCAGTTTTAATCGTGGAGAGTTTAATCAGGCTACCAGCTTTAAATCTGAGGTTGAGGCTATTTCTTATATTCTTTATCCTGACGACAGTAGTCGCGCTGGAAGAGAGTTAAGGCTTAAACAGGAATATTTTTTTGTAGCCGCTGGGCTGGGGTCCATAGTGCGGAGTTACAAAAAAAAGAACAATTTAAGTACCTTGCAAGACTTCTCAAGACGGGTGGCAGTTCATATCAATGATACTCACCCCGTTTTATGTATCCCTGAGCTGATGCGCCTCTTAATTGATGAAGAAGGAATGGGATGGGATGAGGCCTGGAATATCACAGTCAATACCCTATCCTTTACAAATCATACCATTATGCCTGAAGCCATGGAAAAATGGCCAATTGATCTATTCAAGAGCCTTTTGCCTAGGATTTACCAGATTATTGAGGAAATAGATCGAAGATTTAAGGAAGATTTAACACGCCGATTTCTGGATGAGGAGGATGTGCTTAGCAACACTCAAATTCTCAAAGATGGGTATGTTTGGATGGCTAATTTGGCGGTTATCGGAAGCTCATCGGTGAATGGAGTGGCGCAATTACACACTGAAATTCTGAAGAAGGAGGTCTTTAAAGATTTTAATCGGATTTTTGGATACAAATTTAATAATAAAACAAATGGAGTAAATCATAGGCGATTTCTATTAGCAGCTAATCCAAAATTGTCTCACCTGATCACAGAGGCCATAGGCCCAAACTGGAAGGAAGATGCTGGCGAACTCAAGAAACTTCATGAATTTAGGGATGATCACAGTTTTCTGGAACTGCTCGCCAAAGTAAAATACGAAAACAAATGCCGATTGGCTGAGAAGGTCAAGACAAAACAAGGAATTATTCTAGACCCCATGTCAATTTTTGATGTGCAAGTAAAGAGAATCCATGCCTATAAGAGACAGTTGCTCAATGTCCTGAAGATCATGCACTTATACAATAAGGGGCTGAACGATCCGGAGTCCTTGACGGGTTCTCAGACCTTTATCTTCGGTGGAAAAGCAGCACCAGGATACCACTATGCAAAAATTGTGATTAAGCTTATTAATACTCTGAGTCAGAAAATAGAGCGTGATCCACTAGTTAATCAAAAACTTAAGGTTGTATTTATAGAAAATTTTAATGTTTCGCAGGGAGAAGTAATTTATCCTGCTGCAGATATCAGTGAACAGATATCGACAGCAAGCAAAGAGGCTTCTGGGACTGGGAACATGAAATTTATGATGAATGGAGCCCTTACATTGGGCACCTTAGATGGAGCCAATGTAGAAATTAATCAGGCGGTTGGTCAGGATAATTGCTTCATTTTTGGTCTAACTGCCGAACAGGTAATAGATTACACCCGCTATGGGGGGTATAAGGCCTGGGATGAATACCACGCCAACTCCGATATCCGAAGGTGTGTGGATCAATTAAGTCCTGGATTTTTTGATAACATAGGGGAAGAATTTCGTGCAATATACGATTCCCTGATGATCTATAACGATGAATTCTTTGTCTTAAAAGACTTTAATGCTTATATTGAAATGCATGCAAAACTTCAGAAACTGCATTTGAACCAAAAAAAATGGAGCCAAATTTCCCTAGCCAATATTGCTGAGTCAGGGGTCTTTTCTAGTGATAGATCAATTAGAGAGTATGCAGATTTGATTTGGAAAATCAGATATCGTACTATTAATAACATAATTCCACATTAAATAAAAAACAGGGATATTGGAGTGGATCAGATGATGAAGGAGGTATATACATGAGAAAACAAGAATGCGTAGCGATGCTCTTAGCGGGTGGGCAAGGAAGCAGATTGGGTGGTCTCACACGCAAGCGTGCTAAACCTGCAGTTTCATTCTGTGGTAAGTATAGAATTATTGACTTTAGCTTGAGCAACTGTACAAATTCGAACATTAATACAGTCGGTATCCTTATCCAATATAAACCATTTTTACTCAATTCATATATTGGCTTAGGTTCAGCCTGGAACTTAGATAATCCTTCTGCCGGAGTCCATATTCTTCCCCCTTTTCTGGGGGACGCGGAAGGCAGCTGGTATAACGGAACAGCAAATGCCGTGTACCAAAACTATGAATTCATTGATTTTTATGATCCGGAATATGTGATTATTCTTTCTGGAGATCATGTCTATAAAATGGATTATTCACTTATGTTAAAGTTTCATAAAAAGAAAAATTCAGAAATAACCCTTGCAACAATTGAAGTTCCTCGAGAGGAAGCTTCTCGATTCGGAATCCTAACCGTTGATGGAGACGAACGGATCACAAAGTTTACAGAAAAGCCCGCTGAACCAGATAGTAATCTTGCCTCGATGGGAGTCTACATTTTTAACTGGTCAATACTTAAGCAGGCCTTAATTGCAGATAAGGGAGAGCATCTCTCTCAAAACGATTTTGGTAAAAATATTATCCCACAGCAGCTTAAACAAGGAAAACGAGTCTATGCCTATAAATTTAATGGGTATTGGCGAGATGTCGGTACAATTGAAAGCTATTATCATGCTAACATGGAGTCCTTAAGTGCGGGACACTTCCTGAGTATTTTCGATCCAAAGTTTCGGATTTTTTCAAATGAAGATATTTTACCCCCGCACTTTGTGGGTGCTTCGGCGAAAATTGAGAATAGTCTTATTTGTAATGGATGTACAGTACATGGCAAGGTCAGCAATTCAATTCTTGCGCCTGGGGTCTATGTGGGGGAAGGTGTAGAAATTAGTGATTCTATCTTATTGCCCTATGTAAAAGTTCACGATGGTTCGGTTATTCTTAATGCAATTGTTGGAGAAAATGCTGAAATTATGAGTCACTGTATTGTCGGTGCGGAGGGAAAATTCGCTCCGGATCAAGAAGGGATTACGGTTATTGAAGATAATCATTTAATTTCTGCAGGTTCTGTTATCGAAGCGGGTACAAATGTCTACAAGATTCAGGCGATTTGAAAGGTGGGGTAAATGTTGTCAAACGCTATAGGAATTATTTTTGCTAATAGTGGATATTACAACTTACAAGGCCTGGCAAAAGATAGGCCTATTGCTGCTCTTCCGTTTGGGGGAAGGTATAGAATCCTCGATTTCGCACTATCTAGCATGGTCAACTCCGGGTTAAGGACGATTGGATTGGTGACACCGCATCATTATCGATCGCTACTGGATCACTTGGGAGCTGGGAAAGACTGGTATCTGGATCGGAAGGCCGGAGGGCTCTTTATTTTGCCTGGAGTTATGCATAGTTTGGCAGGAACTAATCATACGTTTTGTATTAAAGATATGCACCATAATCTAGAGTATTTACAGAAAGACTTTGCAGAAAATGTTATAATTGCTAGAGGTGATCAAATATTTAATATTAATTTTGAGGATGCATTAGAGGTTCATAATGAGAAGCAGGCAGACGTTACCTTAATTTATAAAGCGTGTGATAACTTGGGGGATCCGATCCATGAGACGATACTCGATATGGATGAGGATCAGAAAGTTTCTAAGATTAGATACCAAAAGGCTCCTGAAAGAGCAGAGCACGTTCAATCATATTTCACCAATATATTAATAATCCGTCGCAAGCTCCTGTTGAATATTATTGAGAAGTATAGTTCGAATGGGTGTATGGACTTAATCGACATTTTGACCATAAATCTGGAAGTACTTAAAATATATGGTAGTCCAACGGATTCGTTGATTGGGTCGGTTCGCACGGTCAAGGATTATTTTCATAGGAGTATGGATCTTCTAGACTTGGAAGTTCGAGAAAAATTATTGCTCGGGGAAGATCGGATCCATACAAAAATTGTGGATAATCCCCCAACTCGTTATACTTCACAGGCCAAAGTCAGCAACTCATTGATCGCTAGTGGCTGCACTATCTCGGGTGAGGTGCTAAACTCAATTATTTTTAGGGGTGTGATTGTTGAACCAGGGTGCCGAATAATAAATAGCATCATCATGCCTAAATGCCATATTTATAAGAATGCTCAAACGGAATACACAATTCTCGATAAATTCGTGAAGGTTAACACAGGAAATGTCTTAAAAGGTAGTTCGAATCACCCTTTGGTCGTCTTCAAAGGTACCGTGATCTAGCACTTGGAAGGGAGAAAAGTATGAAAATCGTTTTTGTAACCGCAGAAGCGGATCCTTTTGTTAAAACTGGAGGTCTGGGGGAAGTGATGGGTTCATTGCCTGCCTTCTTGCATAAACAAGGTGTTGATGTACGTGTTATTATGCCGAAGTACAGCATCATTTCTGAGCATTTTCAAAAAGAATTTGAGCATTTGGCCCATTTTGATGTCCAAGTTGCTTGGCGTAAACAATATTGCGGTTTGGATGAAATGATTTATGAAGGAGTTCATTATTATTTTATTGATAACGAGTATTATTTTTCACGCCCACGTATTTATGGGGAATATGATGATGCCGAGCGATTCGCTTTTTTTTCACGGGCTGCTCTGGAAAGCTTAATACATATACCAGGGTTTAAGCCTGATATCATACATTGTCAGGATTGGCATACGGCATTAATCCCACTCATGCTTAAAGAATTTTATTGTCATGAGCCCCTTTATTATCAGATAAAAACTATATTTACAATTCATAACCTGAAATATCAAGGAGTTTTTTCTAAGGAAGTTCTTAGCGATATTGTAGGGCTGGGAATGGAGTATTTTACGGAAAACACCTTAGAATTTCATGGGGCAGTCAATTTCATGAAGGCGGCTTTAATCTACGCAGATTGGATTACCACAGTGAGTCCAACCTATGCAGAGGAAATTAAAAACCCTTATTTCGGAGAGAAACTTGATGGACTTTTGCGGAAAAGAAGCGATTATCTAACGGGTATCCTTAATGGTATTGATTATGAAATATATAATCCATCAACGGATCCCTATCTTGTCATGCCGTATAGCAATTTTCCACTTGCTAAAGAAGAAAATAAAAAGCACTTACAAAGTATTTTTGGACTTCCAGTTCGAGGAGATAGAGCAGTAATTGGGCTGGTTACTCGACTCGTAGAGCAAAAAGGCATCGATCTATTGGCCCACGTTATGGAGGAAATACTTGAGCTGGATGTTCAGATGGTCATCCTCGGAAGTGGAGAAGAACGTTATGCAGAAATGTTACGTTACTTTGCTTCTAAATATCCCGCTAAACTAGCAGTAAAATTAGAATTTTCTGATAAACAGGCCCATGAAATTTATGGTGGAGCAGATATGATATTGATGCCCTCTCAGTATGAACCCTGCGGTATCTCACAAATGATTGCCATGCGCTATGGGACGGTTCCGGTCGTACGGGAAACAGGAGGACTAAAGGATACAGTCGTACCCTTTGATGAACTGACGGGCGCGGGTAACGGATTCAGTTTTACTAATTACAATGCTCATGAGTTGTTATTTGCTGTGCAACATGCCGTCAGAATATACCAAAACGATAACTTAGCATGGAATAATATCCGGCAGAACGCAATGAAGAGTGATTTTAGCTGGGAAAGTTCTGCCAATGCTTACATCAAGATCTATGAGTCGTTACTATGACGGTGTTCGAGGCCTATCATAATTCCCATGATTTGTTTTACCGTGAACCGTTCGGAGCTGTCACATGTGGACAGCGAATAACCCTCCGTTTGAGAACGTTTTCAGGTGTTCCTGTTGATACCTGCATCCTTCGTCTTTGGGTAGCAAACCAAGAAATCACTATTTCCATGCTCAAAACTATTGAGAGTTGTCAAAATCCAGTTCGGGATTCGAGGCCGGATCCTTTTGAAGGTGCTAGATTATTCGAGGGGGAATATGAAGTATCCAACAGCCCTGGGCTCATTTGGTACTATTTTATGATTCAGGTAGGATCCCAAACATATTATTATGGTAATAACCTAAAAGGTTTTGGAGGGGAGGGAAGGCTCTGGGATCAAGAGCCTTCTGCTTATCAAATTACAGTTCATAAGCAGACGTT
>DHJG01000229.1:2528-4021 GCA_002404215.1 Desulfosporosinus sp. UBA4726 | reverse complement strand
TCTAATACATAGACTGCTGCTGGTTCGTCGGTGAGAGACACTGCCGTAGCCACACCCGTCTTGTTGGTAATTGGGTTTGTCATATCTTCAACTTTAGGGCTAGCAGAATTGCCAAAAAGAGTTGTTAATTTTGTAGCAACATCATCCGTGCTCTGCAGTCCGTAAATTGTCGTTATGACTGATCTATAGTTCGATTGAACCCCTATGAGTTTCGCAGAGGTTCTAACATGCTCCATTTCTGGAAAGGCCAGAACCCCCACTATCGCAATGACAAACATGAGCTCTGTCAGGGTATAACCATCTTCTTTTCCTCGTCGAATCATATTCCATTTATCCCTCCTATTTTTAAAATGTTGCCATTTTGTAGGAGTTCTAACCAATCAGAGGTGGAATCCCTAAAGAGAGAAGGAACCCGCAATCGAGTTCCTCCTCTCTTTGTTTCAAATAAATTCTATCTCAATCGGCATATGTGCGATTACCTGCTTCAAGTCTGGCCAACAATGCTTGGTCGTTTGAATCATAACTTCGCCCAATACTTTGTCTGTCGTGGTTACAACGCCAAGATGGCCTAAACCCTCGACCAGTTTGCATAACATTTGGATTTCCGACCGATCCATACGCGCTTTTATAATAAGGTCAATGTCTGAATTTATAGAGTTAACTTGAAGGTCCTTCTGCATATCGGAAAAATTCATTAGCTTGTCTCCCTTAATCTTAACATTCTCCAATAAACTCTATCTCAAACGGCATCATCTCTATGGCCTTCTTTAAATCAGGCCAACACTGCTTTGTCGTCTGAATCATTACTTCCCCTAATGCTTTGTTCGTCGTAGTCACAATGCCAAGGTGCCCTAAGCCCTCGACGAGTTTATCTAACATTTGCATTTCCACCCGCTCTAAGCGCGCATTAATAATTACATCAGCATCCGAAAACAGATCACTTGCTTGGGAAGTTGCTTGTTCATCTAAAGGACCCATCGATGTGTCCCCCTTAATCTTGCCTATTCTTTCTCGCTTTTTGCCCGCCGCAAAATACTATACGGGCGAATTTTCTCCGGTACCACCAGCCTAATCACTTGCTGAGCATGGCGAGCCACTTCTATCGGCGCCCCTTTGGCATCCCACATTTCACTAACTTCGAAAGACCAAGGGATTCCCTGCGGAGTTAGGACTTCCAAAACCTCTCCTCGCTTAAAGTGGTTTCGTTGCTCAATCCAGGCCGTGTTTTCTACGACTGGGTAGTTTCCAACTTTCTCATCACTCAAACATACCCCAACAAAATCATAATCCCGGACATAATGCGAGGACTCTAAATTATGTGAACTCGCCCCCGGCTTACCGAAGAGAAATCCCGCTGAATAGTCCCGATGACTGACTTTATCCATCTCTTCCAACCACTGAGGTAGCTTCTTCTGAAAGGCTTCCTCGCCCTCATCCCAAAGCGTATCTATGGCATCTCGATAAACCTTAACGGAGCTAGCAACATACTGAAT
>DHJG01000229.1:0-2368 GCA_002404215.1 Desulfosporosinus sp. UBA4726 | reverse complement strand
GGCAAGAGGCATAAATCGTGCGAATTAAAGACATATGTCCCGCGTTCATCTTCTTCAATCGGAAAGACCTGATCCGGCCTCTTTTCCTCTACTAGAGCATATCCCCAACGACAGGGCTGAGTACATTCGCCCCGGTTGGCATCCCGTCCCGTCAAATAATTACTCAGTAAACACCGCCCAGAATAGGACATGCACATCGCTCCATGAATAAAGATCTCCAGACCTCCATCTACCTTAGCACGTACAGCACTTAGCTCCTCAAGCGCCAGTTCTCGCGCAAGGACAACCCGTTCTATCCCCTGCTTCAGCCAAAAGTTAACCGAATACGAATTCGTATTATTCGTTTGAGTGCTTAAATGTAAAGGCAGTCTAGGGGCCACTTCGCGAGCCACTGCAATTACACCAGGATCAGATACAATAGCCCCATCCACCCCAAGCCCTTCTAACTGCTTCAGATAAGCCGGAAGTTCCTCGAAATCCGGTTCATGTGCAAAAATGTTCACCGTTACGTAAATCTTCTTCCCTAAGCCATGCGTCCAGCGAACCGCTTTCTCCATTTCTTCTAAGCCAAAATTTCCAGCAAAAGCACGAAGCCCAAACGCCTGGCCGCCCATGTAGACCGCATCCGCTCCGTATGCCAGTGCGTATTTTAACTTTTCCCAATCTCCCGCAGGAGCCAATAATTCAGGTTTTTTCATAAAGATTCCCCTATCGTTTATTTAAAGACTAACTCAATCAGCATATCTATCTAGTTTATCATAAAATATAGAGATTTTATAAGGTTCAACTTGATTAGCTTTGCCAACTACCAATGAGTTCCTTTATTCTTGCCAAGATCTTATTAACTGGACAAAGACGTCGAACAAATCTTCCGGATGTCTCAAGGAATCCAATAATTTCCAGATCAATTATATACTTTTATGATAGCATGGATTTTGCAAAGTGAATCCCTTCAAACAGCAGTTTAGGGTGAACGTGCAAAATCCATCTTGCTAAACCCTTACTGATAAAGTTTTATGTTATTTAAATGTTCAGCATAAGTCTTGGCAAACACATGATAACCGTCTTTCTTCGCCACATAGTATATGAAATCTGTTTGGGCAGGATGCAATGCCGCTTGCAAAGAGGCATGTCCAGGATTGGCAATCGGCCCCGGTGGTAATCCTGGGTGGAGATAGGTGTTATATGGTGAAGAAATCTGAAGATCTTTGTTATAAAGTTTCGGCTTTGGGGTGCCCAGTAAAAACTGAATTGTGGCATCAATTTGAAGAGGTTTATTAATCTTTAAGCGATTCATTACCACTGAAGCAATCAATGGCCGATCAGATTCCTTCGCCGCCTCTTTTTCAACCAAAGAGGCCAACGTGGCCCATTGAGGTACAGTCAGTTTCATGGTGTCGAGTTGCTTCTGTACCTCTGGCGTAAGTTCTTTCGCAAACTGTTGAAGAAGCATATCAATCACCGCATGGGGACTTGCATTCTTATCAAGATTATAGGTATTTGGAAATAGATACCCTTCTAAACGGTGGATTCCCTTTGGCGCACCCTTTAAAAACTGGTATGGAAACTCATCTTCAGTAATAACCTTCGTAAAGTCCGCTTTGCTTCCGATTCCCTTTTGTACTAGAAGTGTAATAATTTGTTCCGTGGAAAACCCTTCCGGAATGGTCACTCGGTTGCCCGCTGAGGATAGCGAGCCCTTAAGTAGGATTTTAATCATTTCATCAGGGGACATTAAAGGTGCCAATAAATAATCACCAACATACATCTTAAAATCATCTTGCTTTGAATGCGCCAAATACCTAAACGCCCAAGCGCTGCGTATTAGATGACGCTGTTGTAATTCCTCTGCCAGTTGTGCTGCTGTTGTTCCCGAGGTAATTGTTATCTTCTCACTGTTTCCTGTGGGGGAGTAAGGCTCTGTGGCCCAAGTCCACCAGGACCAAGATCCTAAGCTCCCAACTAAAAGCACAAGAATAATTTTCATAAGTATGCCCATTGTTTGTTTTTCTCTGGCCAAGTTTTCACTCTCTCTTTCAACTACATTTAAAGACAAGTCTTCAGGCGCTAGCATTCGCCTTTGTTCCAATGATTACATATGAAAGTAAGGTCGAAACGCCCAACGCGTAAAAGGCATTAGCTGAAGCATTAGAATAGAAATCACGACCTAGGAACTATTCGGTCTTATCTCGATTCATTGTACAACAGTACACATGTTTCTTCCAGCTTGTCCATAGCCCATTCCTAATTTTTTTAAAAGCGATCCCAATGTCTGCTATTGTTCTCTCAGGTATAACCTCACGACAGAACAGGTTGCCTTTACTCTCTATTCTCTAACCAAACCACTACTTCGCTCAACGTTAGTATC
>DHJG01000223.1:11948-15109 GCA_002404215.1 Desulfosporosinus sp. UBA4726 | reverse complement strand
TAATATCCGGTATGTATTTCCGATTGCTGTAAAAGGTTTTCGTTAATTAAAGTCTGTTCATCATTTAATATTTTTTCTAAGACGCTTTTCTCAATAATTGGATATGGTGATTAAAATCTAACATGGTGGTCTTTTTGATGACTCCCTATTTTTTCAGTGATGCAACATAATCTCCAATATCTTTTATCTGACCGTCAGTGAGTTTGCCAGCAAAAGCAGGCATTTTGTTTTGGCCATTTTTAGTAATAGCTTGAATCTTCGAAGAATTATTCTTCCACTCATCAGTATTTATAGCAGGCCCTGCACTCCCGCCAGCTCCAGTAACGCCGTGACATCCCGCACAATTTGTGGTATACAAAGCTGCACCGCCTACCTGGGTAATAGGTGCTGTGTTCGCAGGCGGAGTGGTAGGGGTAGGTGGAACGACTGGAGTGGGTTGTTGCTTACTACACCCTGCCAATAGTAAAAAACATAGACAAATAGTTATAGTCATTGATTTTCGTTGACTCATATGTATTATTCCTCCTAACTGTAATCTGTACTTAAAATGCACATATACGTTGCCAAATATTCTTAAAAGCTAATGCATTATGAGGTACCCTAGTTTGAATGATATATGCGTAGTGAGTTTACAGTTCATACTCAGTCTCCTTTAACAAATTTCTAATTACAAAATTGTGGATAAAAAGTGTACCGGATTTTATCAGTCTATCCCTGAATATAGAGTTTTAGCAAATTTTTAAATGGATATGTCTTGCAGTGGTGTGCAAAATGAACATATCTTATATCAGACTGAGCAACTTCACTTCACTTTGGTAATTATACGATAACACAGTAAATGCTGGAGGAAACCACTTAATCATGAATGCTAATTATTTAGGGCTTGTAGGTTGAAATCGAAATTCCACAAAACTGCGGTAGTAAATTTCACACTTAAACAGTAAAGGGGTACCATGGAAAATAACCCTCTCTGAGAAACGTCTCCAGTTATAACGGGATTCATTAAGAAACCGATAAACTACGTCTTTACCTGGAAGTAGCTCTGCTCGGCTGCCTTCAAGTAAGCGGTACAAATTACGGCCTTGAAAGACTAACTGAAATATGATTTGGAATACAGCGAAGCATCAGACCCCATAGAGTGCTAACTAATATCTCCAAGATGGTGAAGCTCTTATTTACCCACACTTGGCATTATTCCAGGACCCTATGCAAATCCTGAACTGCAGTCTGACATAATTGAAAGGACGTAAAAGTATACATAAAGTTCGCGAACTTTTACCGATTTTGCTTCGTCTATTATTATAGGAAAATAACTTATTAGTTAAAGATATGAGGAGGTCATATTTTGGAAGCAGTTCTATCCCACCTAGCACAATTTGTCGTAAATCTTATTTCGTCCCTTGGTTATGGTGGCGTCTTTTTCGCCATGGCCATTGAGAGTGCCTGTATCCCGTTGCCAAGTGAAATCATTCTACCGTTTACCGGCTATATGGTATTTATGGGGCATTTTGGCTTCTGGCAAGCAACTATCGCTGCAACCCTGGGGAATCTTTTTGGCGCACTTGTAGCGTATTATGTTGGTGTGTGGGGAGGGCGACCTTTCCTCAAACGATATGGGAGTTATTTCTTTATAAATGAACGAGAGCTGGCTTGGACAGAACGGTTATTTGAACGTCATGGGGAAGTGACCGTTTTTGTGGGCCGAATATTACCTGTCATACGTACTTTTATTTCCCTACCCGCAGGTATTGCACGAATGAACCCACTTAAAATGTCAACCTATACAGTCATCGGCGCGTTCCTGTGGTGCACATTGTTAATTTTTGTAGGTCAAAAATTAGGGGAAAACTGGGATTCGCTAAAACCATATTTTCACCGTGCAGACTTAGTCGTTGGAGGGGTCCTTGTTCTTGTAGTTATTTTTATGTTGTGGAAACGGCGTGTAGTTCGGTTACTCAAAGGTTAAGATACTATTATAATGTCTTAATGTTGAATCGATAATTTGCAATTTATTTGTGAGAAGGACGTAATAAGTAGTGCGGAGCAGGCATCTCCCTGCTGGAGGAATTCATGAAGCAATTCACCAAAGATTTGTTGAAATTCCTGATTTTAATATTCACTGTTCTATGTATTAGTTGGTTTGGATTAAAGTATTACTTTAATCATGTCAACATAATTGCTGATCAGGTGCGAGGTGACGTGTTCACTCAAGTACAAGCTCATCATAGCCAGTTACTAACGTACAACGATATACCGGAAATGTATCGAAATGCCATAATCGCAACTGAGGATCGCAGTTTTTTCACAAACATAGGAATAGATTTCAGAGGAACTATACGGGCAGTATTTGTGGACGTTGGCGGTGGTCAGGCCCTTCAAGGTGGCTCTACAATCACGCAACAGTTGATTCATAACACACTTTTAAGAAATCAGTCAAAATCATTAAGGTGGAAATTACTTGAGAGTGTCTATGCCATTGGTGTGTATGACACAATGAGTAAGCAAGAAACATTTGCGTTCTACACCAATGTCATTTACTTCGGACATGGGGCTAACGGATTGTACCAAGCAGCAGAGACATACTTTGGGAAATCTCCATCGGAATTGAACGCAGGAGAACTGACCATGCTTGCGGGCCTTCCGAATGCACCAAGTGTCTATGATCCATATAAAAACATGACACTCGCACTTGAGCGACAACATCTTGTCGTGCAAAATATGGTTGATAACAGAATAATTAGTGAATCTCAGGCAAAACAGATTATCAGCGAACCTATTGTGTTGAAATAAACTTTTCTAGCTAGGAATTATTTGCCTTCCCCAGTTTGGTGGTTGCGTATAGAAGGAGCTTCAAAAATAATTTCCCCGCGTGCAAGTGGATTAGCTCGATTTGAAGGAAACTAAAATGGCATCCGATGCTCGTGAACAGGGACCACAAAATGGACTTGCTGCGCCATCGGAGCCTACGCCATTTTGGCAACCAACGAATATATTTCCACCCATTGTTGCTATGGTATCCTGTTTGGTAACTGATGATGTACCTTGTGCAAATACTTTAGTAGAAAAACCACTTAAAGCCGGGACTACATTAGTTGGCCCACTTTGAGCATACGCAAATGAGCTTGAGCTAAGTAATAAACTAACTGTTGTTGCAATACTGA
>DHJG01000223.1:10687-11887 GCA_002404215.1 Desulfosporosinus sp. UBA4726 | reverse complement strand
CATTCTTTGTTTACCAGATTGTCGATTAATTCGACACATTTCGACTTGATCAATTATAGACATATAGAGTAATGATTATATTACCATAAGGTTAAATTCCTGTTAAATAAACCGAAGAGAGGAAACCCAGTGCTTTTGACTGTGGATTTCCTCTCTTTACTCTTCAAGTATACTCGTCAATATGAGTTAAATTATCGTATCTAGCTGAGACTAGGGATTTATTTGGTTTAAAGGCATTATTTGAAAACAATAGGAATTAATATAAGGGATAATCCAGTAGAGCTAGCGTCTATTTTTCTTACATGGTAATATATGTTAAAGTTTAAATAAGGGAGTGATTTGTATTTTAGGTACAAATGTGACTGTTCGAAAACACTGGCCAGTTTTAATTATTCTATTGCTTGGTTTAAGCACATCACTTATTGGCTGTAGTAGTTCTCCTACAGCCAATACCAATTCATCAACTCCTTCCATAGATGCTGCAACTACTCCTCCGTTAGATTCAACTCCTACTTCGTCAGATTCAAATACTACTCCTCCTACCACAGGGCAAAACGTATCTCAATCTGGGAAAACAACGACTCCAACAAAAGTAGTAGGAAAATCAAATACAGCGATAAGTAAAATTGAGTACAACAAATTGCAGTATGGTTATACTTATGAAAAGGTTAAAGGCCTTTTGGGAGGTACGGGTGAAGTATTAACAGAAAGCGGCACAAAGGGAAACAAAGGTTATACTGTAACATATCACATAAAATCTTCAGCAAGCGGGGAAGTGTTCTTGGCCTTTAAGGATAATATACTTGTTAATAAAATGGAGGTTAACTTACAGTAGCAAACACATCGTTAAGAACACAAATAGTCACCAAAAGCACTCGGCGACGAGGGCTTTTGGTGACTATTTGTGTTGCGTCGAAAAGGAGCTTAGTGGAATCATGGAACCATTTGTCCTATTAGAAAAGCTAATCCTTATAAAAGAATGCTGAAAGCAACAAAAGAACATACCTTTTTACCAAACACACTCAAGAGAAATTTCAAGCAAAACATTCCAGGAAAACTGTTGCTCACAGATATAATTTATTTATTCTACGGCCAAGGGAAAAAGGCATATCTATCCACCATTAAAGATGGCTCTACGAATGAAATATTGGCCTACAATGTATCTGACAGTTTATCAATGGAACTTAAAGAAGATGACCC
>DHJG01000223.1:9306-10578 GCA_002404215.1 Desulfosporosinus sp. UBA4726 | reverse complement strand
CGTTCAATTTGGGAATCATCTTCTCAATATTGCGCAGGTCTTTTTTCAAGTTATCCTTGACAAGGGGTACACATTAAATTGATGGGAGGGCTTTTTTGCGCTCGAATGTTAGAAAGGAGAGCTTAATTGCTCTCCCTTCCAGTTTATACTATCTTCGAGTCGTCAGTAAGACAGACTACTTTTTTAGAGTATTATTCTTATTGATAGCTTTGCCATCTCGTAAGTAAACTTTGATGAGTGTAGAATCAGGCAACATCCAGACGACATTTCTCAATATAACATTTGCAGACTTTTTATAGCTAACTTCCTGATAATCAGGCCCTAGAATGCTAACCAACTGATCAATAGTCATGCCCGTTGCGATTTGATTGAACTGATCTAAGGTGAGCTTAGGTGTAGTTTTCCCGAGATCGGATTGAATTTTAGTTACAACTCTACCCTTGTTAGTTTGAACAAGGATAGTTTTCCCCTTTTCAGCCCAGGTGTAATCCACAACGTCAGTCTTCATTTCTTTTTTCTTTCCTTCTCCGAGGATGCTTTTCACATCATCATAAGTCGTATCGAGGTTAATCTTAAGATAGTTTTCATAGGTGATTAGTCCCGCCTTTGCCTCTGTGGTAGTAGAATTGCCGGGTTTAGCATTTTGTGAAGTGCTCTTTGGCGTTGGGGTAGTTGATCCCTTTAAGGAGCTCCCTGCATCGTTTGATTTGCTTCCACATCCTGCTATACTTAATAAAAGAATCATAAGAATAGGTAAGATCAACTTGGATAAAACTGATTTTTCTTTGAACATTTTAACTCCTCCTGAATTTAATTACACCGTAATTATATCACTACAAAATAGAACTACAAAAACTCTCAGGCATATATTATTAATCGAAATTATATATTCAATGTGAGATCGAATATCTCTTTAGGTGTATTGCTTACTGGAAAATGAGTATAGCAAATCGAGTCGTGGACATAATTGTATTATTCACACACGCTAGGCTCTCATTGCAGTGACAGTGGGGGCCTTTTTTGTTTTTTTAGCACAAGCACAAGAAACCCCCTTTGGCATAATTTGGAGTGTAGAACAAAAAGGGGGAATTTGGACAATGTACCATCATGTTCGCAAAGGTCAAACCTTGCATCATATAGCTAAACATCACAGGACTCACGTTCATCTTCTAATAATTTTAAATCCACACATTCATAATCCACATTTGATCTATCCTGGCCAAAGAATTAGAGTTCGTTAGACAGTTCTTATAATGTTTAGAGATTTGGACA
>DHJG01000223.1:2891-9183 GCA_002404215.1 Desulfosporosinus sp. UBA4726 | reverse complement strand
TTGGACACAAGGAGGAGATCTGACGTGGGATACCGTTTGATTGGGATACTGGTGAATAGTGAAACTTCCAACTCAATCTTCCAACTGGGTGTCTCACTCATTATCAAAAGGAACCCTATGTAGAAGCCAGACGACCTGTATTACCAAAATAAACCAATAGCAAGTACTTTTCTCCTTGAATAATATGTGTTGAAAAAGCGAAATTTCAACACATATTATTTCAAGGAGGAATATAATGCACATAATTTCTGCACTTTTTTTAGGCCTTGCGGCAAATCTTGATAACTTCGGTGTGGGTGTTAGTTATGGAGTTCAAAAAATACGTATTCCTTTCCTCTCAAACTTCTCAATTGCCTTATTATCAGGGATTGTTACGTTCATTTCTGTTTTATCTGGGCATCTGCTTAGCCAATTTATGACGGAAGCCAATTTGCTTGGGGCGTTAATGATAGTTGTTATAGGAGTTTGGGTTATGGTGCAGAAGTCTATATCTGACAATAACTTGCCAGCGGCCATTCCAGTCATGAAAACTTATTCTGTTGCGATAAAGCCTCTGAGTTGTATTGTCCAAATTACTAAAAACCCATCTTTAGCCGATTTAGACGCCAACGGTATCATATCAACAAAAGAAGCCATGGCTTTAGGATTAACCCTATCATTTAACTGTATTGCCACTGGGGTTGGTGCTGGACTTACTGGGCTAACACCTCTTCCTTTGGCAATCTCGGTTTTCATTTTTAGTATGGTTACCATTAGTTCGGGATATTGGACTGGTTGGAAAACTGCTTCAAACCGCCTTGAAAGCTTGTCTCAAAAATTTTCAGGAGCTTTACTTGTTCTTATGGGAATTTACGAACTGTTACATTAGACGTAATAAAAGTATCAGCAACTGCTGCTTTTGCAGACACGACAAGCAGTAATACAATACAAACCCCAAAAGTTTCCAAAACAGAATCATGTGTAATTAACGGCTTGTTCAAAAGCCGTTTAGATAGTCTTGTAACTTCAGGCACACTTACTTAGACTCAAGAAGACGCTATTCAAACGGCTATGGCAGCTGCCAAGGGTGACTCTAATAGAGGACATAACGATGGACTTAAGACCACCATGGATAGTCTTGTAACAGCGGGTACGATCACTCAAGCTCAAGAAACCGCTATTCTAGGTTCCTAAGATTAAGAAAGAATCCGATATTAATTAGCTTCACCTATTCCAACAGAAACCTAGACATGTTAAGAGAAAATGAGACTGAAAGCGAGTTGCTTTCAGTCTCATTTTTATGAGAAGGGGCTTTGAACAGAATACGTAGTAACAAGAAGGTCAGATAGTCCCGCCTCTGCCATCCATTTAAACGGTCCTTGGTCATGACACTACGGTCAATATCGCCGCGAAATGAAAGAAGGGATAATGAATGTTAATCAGGGTTTCTTCTTCATGAGAAATTCACAACTTTTTCATGAGTTAATCGTATCCGAGAGTTACACTAAGGACATGGAAGATCAGTAAAGCAAACGAAACATAACAGTTAAATGCAGATTAAATTAGGGGGAATATATAATGAAAAAACTTAGTAAAAAAATTACGGCAATCATAGGAACAGCAACATTGGCAGTTGCGCTTATGGCTTTACCGGCTCTTGCTGGAACGACCCAGCAACAAGGTAACGGAATCGTAGCCCAAATGCAAGGATTCATGCAGCAAACGTTCTCTACAGGGCAACATCAAACCTTGATGAATTCGACTGCTATGCAAAATCTTCGTAATTCATCGGGTATGAGGAATGCTATGCAAACGGGGGATGTCCAAGCGATGCAAGATCTCATGAATTCGGACCCGAAGGTTAAAGCGCAAATTGGGCAAGACAATCTTGATAAAATGAATCAATTCATGAACAATTCTGGCGGGAGCATGATGACCAATGGAAGTGGTGCTACTAGTTCTGGAAGTGCGATGATGAATTTCTAAGATTTATAATCACTGGACCTACGATGGCCAGGCACTGCTTCATATAAAGCAACCGGTTACAAGGTCATAAATACTTAGTAAGTTTGTTTATATAGTAGCTTGTGTGGGATAAGACACGACACACTACAGTGTGTTTTATCCCACACAAATATAAAATCTCAATCTCCTGTAAACAATTCGACGCACCTTCTTAAGTCATTTCAACGGCAATCATTATTTTTCATACTGTTCAGTGTAGACTCCAAGACCAAATCGATACCAACTAATTTATACCGAAGTGCAACTTGGCATCACTTTTGCGTATTAGAATATTTGACATTATTTTTAGAGGAGTGTGTTTATGTACGTTTCAAGAAAACCAATTAAGAAAATCCTTCTTTCCCTATCTCTCTTACTCTTAACTCTCGTGTTTGCTACAAATACTCTTGCTGCATCGGGTGGACTTGAAAAAGACGCTGGCCCTTATCATGTGATAATGCAGACCAATCCAGAAAGCCTTATGACTAATCAAGCTGGAACCATGACTATGATCATCAAAAATAAGGCAACCGGACAACCAGTGACTGGGGCCAAAGTGATGATGATGCCGTCAACGATGGGTGGTAGTGCTGGTAATAGCGGTAATATGGCTGGCATGGACATGTCTTCCGGAATGGACGAGCAAGGTGGCTCTCCTATGCAAGAACAAGCTTCAATGAGTTCAATGGCTATGGCCCCTGGAACATACATGATGGAAGGTATGTCCTTTAATCAACCTGGTCAATGGAATCAAGCCATTACTATTTCATCATCTTTGGGCAATAGTACCGTCAATTTTCCAATAACTGTTGGTAAACCCGGACCTAATTATGTTCTCATCGGCAGCGTCGCTGGTGCAGTTGTGATCGCTGGAATTCTGGCTGCATTCTTAAAGAAAAAGAAACGCTAAGAAAGTAGAGGCCATTAGAATGTCTACTAAAAAGCAGCCAATAAACTTCCTCAATTATCCTTTGCTCAAACGTTTTCTCAAGAGTTCTTTATACCCAAGAATCTTTCAATGGATCACCGTTATAGTTTTTGGAGTCATCATGGTTGAGACTTTAGCAGGTCCAACAAACGTCGGCGAAAACTTTGGCTCTGCTGCCACATGGGTTTTATGGTGGCCCTTAATTCCTTTTTTCTTCTTTCTGCTGGGACGGTTTTGGTGTGGAATTTGTCCTTTTGCCTGGGTAAGTGATCTAACCCAAAAGTTATTTGGGGCTAACCTGAAGGTTCCGAGCTTTATCCGAAAGAACGGTCTCTGGATCATCGATATTACCTTCATCTTTATCACATGGGCAGATCACATTTGGGGGATTGTGGAATCACCCCGAGGAACTGGAACTCTCTTATTACTCATTTTAGCTGGCGTAATGGTAAGCGCTTTGCTTTTCGAACGTCGTACCTGGTGCCGTTATCTCTGCTTTCTCGGTAGTTTGTCCGGAAACTATTCCCGAGCCGGTATGCTAGAGCTACGGGCCGATAAAGACACCTGTAAAACCTGTAAAACAAGGGATTGTTATAAGGGCAATGAAAAAACGGCGGGCTGTCCCATGTTTGAATTTCCGATGGCTATAGATAACAACGCCAATTGTAATCTCTGTGGGAACTGCATCAAAAGCTGTCCCCATGATTCGATCCGCTTGACCCCCCGCAAGCCTACCAGTGAATTTTGGTCTATGTCTAGAGCACATTTTGAAGAATCATTCTTAGCGATCGTCATCGTCGGGATTGTATTTGTCCAAAACATTACTATGTTAGACTTTTACCCGTCCTTCCTCAAGTGGGTAGAGTTGACCCTGGGGATTGCGAATCAAGATATCGCTTTTACAATCCTTTTTATCTTCGCTATGACGACTCCGGTATTACTACTTTTCGCAGCTACAGCCTTTTCAAAACGATTGACTGGTGAGACTCTACGTAATGCCTTCGCGCGGTTTGGCTATGCCGTCATCCCACTTGACCTCGCTTCCCACATGGCCCATAACTTGTTCCATCTTCTGGCCGAAGGGAAGGCAACTTACTATACTTTCATGGGACTATTCGGGGTGCATATCGAAGGACCGACCTCATTCATTGCTGACCCAACGATTCAAATCATGCAATACTTCTTGGTCATCGCTGGAACTATCGGTTCCCTTTACACTGCTTATAGAATAGCTAAACAGAACTATGGAGTCAGTAAAGCTTTATCCGTCGCTATGCCGTATTTAGTTGTCGTCTTGTTCTTCGGGATACTAAACTATCTTACCTTTACCGTAAGAATGACCATGCGGATGTAATACCAATTTAATGGTCAATGCTTTAACGCACTCGCGAAATCGAGTGCGTTCTCATTCTAATAGGTTTAAACAGCCGTAAATGATTAGTTCAAGGTTGGATGAACATAACCGTACGCGAATGTTATTTTGTCTACAAAAAAGAAGGGCAGGCGCCCATTATAAGCTGCCTACCCTTCTCTAATTTCTTTATAGTCCTGGATAATACCCGCACACCTTATCTGAAATAATTCATACAACATTTTCCCCTACCCCACGAAATTGCTACAGGTTTCCGAATAACTATTAATTGGAGTGATTTAGGTGCAAGAAAGGGTTTTGAAAGAGACCTTAATGTCATCCCAGAATGGTGATACTCTCGCACGAGAGGAACTCATAAGATCTCATAAAGCATTTATAGCTAGGGTAAGTTCTAAAATCTGCAATAGGTTTTTAACCTGGGACAATCACGATGAGCTCAGTATTGCACTATTAGCCTTTAATGAGGCGATTGACACCTTCGACCTTCATGGAGGAGCTTCTTTCTACAGTTTTGTTCAAATGGTGATCCGCAGAAGATTAGTGGACTATTTCCGCAAAGAAGGCAAACATCAACATCTTTCCCTCTCGCCATTGAACCCAGAAGATGAAGAACTGAGCCGTTACGATCTCGACGCTTCCCAAGATCTATTTCAAGAAAACGAGAACCAAAATGTCTTTGCGGAGGTCGTTGAAAACTACGTTCGTGTGCTAAGTGCCTATAAGGTGACATTAGATGATTTGGTCAAGGTCTCCCCAAAACACAAAGACAGCAAACAAACCCTCTTAAGGGCGGCCTTGGCTCTAAGTAATAACCCTCAGCTTATGGAGCATCTTAAAACACATAAACTTTTACCCATTAAAGAACTAGAGTTATTGACCGGCTTGAAACGTAAAGCCCTGGAAAAGGGACGAAAATATCTTATCGCCCTGGCACTGATCCTATCCGAACCAGAATTTTATCCGTTGAAAAATTTCATGCAGATTCCAGAAGAACTGGGAGAGGGGGTGTAGTAAAATGGAGAAAACCAAAGGCATCGTGATGCGAACCTCAACAAAGGTCACCGTCATCTTCACCCAAAAAGGCGACTATATAGAAATTCCCACTCCTAAGGAACTTCCTCTCATAGGCCAGACGATTGAATTGGCAGTAAAACCTCAACGGCTTCCGTTGTTTCATAATTCCTGGCTAAAATACTCGACTGCAGCCGTTTTATTACTTGTATTTAGCATCACTTCGTTTTATCTCTTATTCCTTCCTAATATGGCAGTTGCCTCGGTCGCTCTGGATATCAATAAAAGCGTAGAGTTATTGATAAACAAAGATGGCAAAGTTATTAATGTTCGCGATGTTAATGGCGGATTAAGTCTAGTGGAAGGATCGTCGATCAAAGGGTTGGATATCTATCAAGCCGTTAATATAATCGCGGAAAAAGCCAAAAACACAGGAGCGCTAAACGAAACAAAAAACTTGGTCTTAGCCAGCGTGGTACTCATGAATCAGTGGGGAAACCAATCGATTGATACTGGAAAACTTCGAAACGCAATCCGTGATGAAATGATTCGCAGGAACCAGTCTGGAAGTGTGTTTGTCGGTCAAACGAACCGGAACATTCAACAGGCCGCCAAGCAACAGGGAATGACGGTTAATAGTTATTTAATTTATGCTCGATGTAAAGAGAAAGGTATAACTATTCAATCTGATACCCTCCGAAAAGATGTGCAAAAGGCTCTGTTGGATGCGAATGTTAGTCTATCTAGCCTTTTCCCTGAAGAAGGTTTGGAAGTAAGAGCACAAAACGGGAAAGGCAACTCCACAGATACCAAGAAAGATTCCATGGTTCAAAATGGTCCACAAGCTATGCCACCTTCAGGCATGGGGCCTTCATCTGATAGCATGCCTAGTAGTGGGATGAACCCTAGTGCTCCCAGCCATCCTCCGGTAAATCATCCTATGCAAGGAATATCTCCTAGTATGAACAGATCCAGTTTCGGTCCAGTTTCCCCTGGTA
>DHJG01000223.1:0-2678 GCA_002404215.1 Desulfosporosinus sp. UBA4726 | reverse complement strand
AATTCTTCCCCACAACTACCTATGACTCCCTCTAGCGGAGGAATGAGTCATTAATATTTTGCCTATCCATCAAGAGCGCTACTCCCACTTTAGCACTTTTGATGACTTATGTAACTGGGCAATGTATACTATAATACGGTTCTTTCTTGCTCTTTATTAGGGTCTTGGCCACGGATTACCATTGATTATTTACGGGAAGAAAAAGCCGTTCCCTCTAATTAAAATAATGACCTTCGATACGTCTTTGAAAGGAGTCCGTCCGCTCATGAGGATTTTATTGGTCGATGACGAAAAAAAAATTATAACCGTTCTCAAAGCCTACCTTCAACAAGAAGGGTTTCAGGTCAGCACTGCTCTTAACGGTCTTATTGCTCTAACCATGTTTAAAGAAAATCCTTTTGATTTACTCATTCTTGATTTAATGCTCCCAGGCATGTCCGGTACAGAGATTTGTACAGAGATCCGCAAAATATCCTCCGTACCCATCATCATGCTCACAGCTAAAGTCGAAGAGGAGGACCGAATCCGAGGATTAAGTATTGGGGCCGATGATTACATCACGAAGCCCTTCAGTCCTCGTGAAGTGGTCGCCCGTGTCCGGGCAGTGCTACGTCGAACAAGTAACGAAACCTCACCGCTGGCGGACGTGGTCTCCTATGACAACGGCCTCACCATTGATAACATACAGCATGAAATTCGACTTCATGATCAGGCGGTATCTTTAACCCCAACCGAATTCAAGATCCTTGGTGCCTTGGCGAAACACCCTGGACGAGTGTACTCCAGGGGCCAACTGGTGGAAATCGTTCAAGGACACGACTTTGATGGTGATGACCGCGTAATTGATGCTCATATTAAGAAGATTCGTCAGAAAATCGAAGCCACCCCTGGCGATCCTCAACTCGTTATGACCGTTTACGGCATTGGCTACAAATTCAATCCAAGTGCGGGGTGATATGATGCGCAAAAAACTATTTCTCTCCACTCTGATCATCTCTCTAATTACCTTAACCTTCAGCATGCTTGCCGTAAACCTAGTCTTCCAACAACAGTTTAGTGATTATCTAACCAAGACGAATGAAGCAATCTTTGAACAGCTACCTTCTCGTCTGAGTGCCCTTTATTTGAGTAAGGGTACTTGGGATGCTATCTATTTAGATGAAGTAAGCCATTCCCTCCCGGACGGTACTATTGTCACGTTGACCGATCCGAACGGTAAGCTTATCGCCACGCTAGATAACTCTATGGGAGGCATGATGCACAGTCAAGGCGGAATGAGTATGGGCATGTCCGCTTCTTCGATCACGAGTTGGAAAACTAAAACCTTAACCGTTACAGGAACTCACGGGATTTTAGCCACCGCACTGGTCCGCTACCCGGCGACCACACCAATTCTCAATCCCAAGGATGTTCTCTTTCAGTCCTCAGTCTTTCGTTCTCTCCTCTTTGCTGGAGGGCTGGCGCTTCTATTCGGGATGATCCTGAGTTACTTCACAAGTCGTCGTCTCGTCGCACCCCTAAAACGTTTGACTCTCGCTGCAGATCGTATCGGCCAAGGACAGCTTGATGAGCGTGTTACGGTTCAAGCCAAAGACGAGGTAGGACAATTGGCAACCGCCTTTAATGCGATGGTAGACAATTTAAATCGCCAAGAAACCCTCCGCAAACAGTTTACCGCCGATATAGCCCACGAACTGCGCACTCCCTTAACCTCGATCAAAAGCTATATCGAAGCCTTCCAAGACAATGTCCTTCCTGCCGATCAAGAAAATCTCACTTCTATTCATGAGGAAATTGACCGATTAGTTGACCTGTCCAGCGACCTTAAAGATTTAAATGTGGCAGAGATGGGTGCTTTATCGCTAAGCCTCGAACCTGTGGACTTAAAGCATCTTCTTGACAAAGTGATCCATAGCCTCCAGCCACTTATCCAGGAAAAAGAATTAGCTCTGAGTTGGAACGCTCCGAGGGAATCTGTGACTACGTCTGGAGATGGACGCCTTCTGACCAGGCTCTTTTACAATCTTGTTCACAATGCCTATCGGTACTCAAATGTTGGCGGTCAAATAGCCGTCGCGCTTACGCAAACATCAGATTTCGCTGAAATCAGAATAAAGAACACTGGTGGTGGTATCTCTAAAGACGATCTACCTTTTATTTTCGAACGCTTTTACCGTGCCGACAAATCTCGAACCCGTGAGACTGGGGGATCCGGAATTGGTCTGGCACTGGTCCACCAGATCACAGTCCTCCATCGAGGTACGATCACCGTGCAGAGTAGTGTCGGGCAAAATACTGAATTCATAGTCCAGCTTCCTAAAGAAGTAAGTGCAAGAAACCCAAGTATTAAGAAACCCGAGTATTAAGAAACCGTAATTCTTCCTTTGTGCTTAACTGAGATGACCCATCCGAAGTTTCATGCACAAGGCAGGATACGATCATCCATAGGTTATCTATATTAAACGTTATAAAGAGAGAAGCCGCATTTAATGAGGCCTCTCTCTTAGTATACGCTGTGAACGAGTTAGTCTAGACAGCTATGATGGGTAAGACTCACTACACTGTGTTTTATTCATCATAAAAACGGTTTTTTGCCTTAGAGAAACCCGTGTAATTCTGGAGAAAGCTTTAAAATAAAAGCAATTCTTTACATACCCATAGATCCTTGGTTACCCGCC
>DHJG01000072.1 GCA_002404215.1 Desulfosporosinus sp. UBA4726 | reverse complement strand
AATGACATTTTGCTGAGAGTAGCAGAAAGTCCACCCATCCGTACAGTATGAGATGCCAAAACTGTTTCTGAATTGATCAGCTCATTGATCTTTAAATAATTATTACTCAGATGATCAAAATCAGGAACTTCATGTTCATCACGCATAGCCGATACTAAGACCACTTGACTGCCAATCTTTTTAAACTCTTGGGACACAACCTTATCCGCACGGGTAACATTGACCGCAAAAGCAACCAACGTCGGAGGAACATGTAAATCCATAAAAGTTCCGGACATACTGTCTTTTCCACCGATGGCGGGGATTCCCAGTTTCTTTTGAGCGTAAAAAGCTCCCAGCAAAGCACTGAAGGGTTTCCCCCACTTTTCCGGATCAGTCCCCAGTCTTTCAAAATATTCCTGCAGAGTAAGGCGCACGTTACGATAGTCCCCACCTAAGGCCACAATCTTTGTTACCGCATCAACGACAGCATATAAAGCACCGTGGAACGGACTCCATTTTGCCAATTGAGGATTATAGCCAAAGGTCATCATGGTCGCTGTATTCGTTTCCCCAGCCAGCACAGGGATCTTCGCCACCATTCCTTCAGTTGGAGTCGCTTGATACTTACCACCTAACGGCATCAGAACGGAAGACATTCCGATGCTGCTGTCAAACCTCTCCACCAGTCCTTTTTGACTACAGACGTTTAAGTCCGCTAAATTGGCCAGCCAAGCCTCTTTTAAAGAAGGACCTTCGTTCGCAGCAAGTAATTTGTTGACTGCTTCAGGCAGCCTATTAAAGTAATTACGACTTGCCTCAGGTAGATTCACCTTAACCTTCGTCGTTTGTTTAACCCCATTGGTATCGAGAAACGCTCTACTGACATCGACAATCGCCTGTCCCCGCCAAAACATCTTGAGCCTAGGGATAGAACTGACCCGAGCCACTAAAGTTGCTTCTAAGTTTTCCTCCTGGGCGAACCTTGCAAACGCCTCAAAATCTTCGGCCCCAATAACGGCCGCCATGCGCTCCTGCGATTCAGAAATAGCAAGTTCTGTTCCATCAAGACCTTCGTACTTTTTCGGGACAGCATCCATGTTAATTTCCAAGCCATCTGTTAATTCTCCAATGGCTACGGCAACACCACCCGCTCCGAAATCGTTGCATCGTTTGATCAACGTACTTACTTTCGCATTACGGAAGAGCCTTTGGATCTTGCGTTCTGTAGGCGGATTTCCCTTTTGCACTTCCGCTCCACAGGTCAGTAATGATTCACAGGTATGTTCTTTAGAAGATCCTGTCGCACCTCCGCACCCGTCCCGACCTGTTCTTCCGCCGACTAAGACAACAATATCCCCAGGTTCAGGGACTTTACGTACCACGTTTTTGCGAGGAGCTGCGGCAACCACAGCTCCGATTTCCATCCGTTTGGCTACAAAGCCTTCATCATAAACTTCTGTAACCTGACCCGTGGCAATTCCGATTTGATTTCCGTAGGAACTGTAACCAGATGCAGCACCCCTAGTGATTTTTCTTTGAGGCAACTTTCCTGCTAGAGTATCCTCTATTTTGGCCCGCGGATCGCCGCTCCCCGTCACACGCATTGCCTGGTAAACATAAGTACGGCCAGATAAGGGATCTCGGATAGCACCACCTAAACAGGTCGCAGCCCCTCCAAATGGTTCGATTTCTGTTGGATGATTATGTGTCTCATTTTTAAACATTACCAGCCACTCTTCATTTTGGCCATCAATGTCAACATTTACAACAATGCTACAAGCATTGATCTCATCGGATTCATCAAGGTCATGTAGAAGTCCTTTTTTCTTCAGTTCTTTCATACCCAAAACGCCGATGTCCATCAGACAGACATCTCTACCAGCAGTGTTCTCACCATAGACATAATCCCGAGAGTTGAGGTATTCCTGGTAGGCCGTACTTAGAGGGTGAGCAAATTCTCCGTCAGGTATAGAAACCTCTTCAATCCGGGTATTAAACGTCGTATGGCGGCAATGATCCGACCAGTAAGTGTCAATAACCCGGATCTCTGTAATTGTCGGATTCCTGTTCTCTGTATCTCGGAAATAACCCTGACAAAAAGCCAAATCTTCATAACTCATTGCTAAACCAGTCTCTTGAAAAAAGATTTTCAGCTCAGCAGGCGTTTTCTCAATAAAACGATCGATGATTTCTACATCAGACGGAATCACCGGTTCGAATTCCAGACTTTCTGGTTTAGTTAAAGAAGCTTCCCTCGATTCAACTGGGTTAATACAGTAATCCTTGATTTTTTGAAAATCATCTTTCGATAGGAGGCCCTTTAAAACAATCACTTTGGCCGAAGCGATATTAGGACGCTCTTTCTGAGTGAGGATTTGTACACATTGGGCAGCAGAATCCGCTCGCTGATCATACTGACCAGGTAGGTATTCCATGGCGAAAACGAGGTCATTAGAGGGGACTTCAAGCTCCTCGTCAAACACTAAATCCAACGGTGGCTCCGCAAAAATAATAGGGCGGGACTTTGCATACTCCTCATCCGTAATTCCAGAAATATCGTAACGGTTAATGACTCTTAAGCCTTCTAGCCCTGTGATTCCAAGATTTTCTAGTAAATCATTAAAAAGACCCTGGGCTTCAATATCATAGCCCTGCTTCTTTTCCACGTAAATTCTTTTGACTGCGTGTGATCCCATACCACAAACCATCCTCCATCAGTAATTATTTTTTAGTTTCTTATGTACGAAGATTAACTATCCTCGTAGTTGAAATATGTATAAGGCCATAGCGCTTTTGTCTATGGCCTCGTCTCGCAACAACAATTGGCACAAAATCTCTTAGTGTGCATAATACCATGATTTTGGTCCAAATAAAAGAGTGACGGCATGACTCGTCTAACAAGGAGGAAGAAAAAAAGAGGGTTCCTTTAAGCTATAAATTGGCTTGTTCATATTTTTTAAGGTATTCTGTAATGGAACGTATAGTTCTATGTAGTAGAAAATAATGATTGATGCAATGTGCGATGCCACTAGAATTACAATTTTAGACTTATAATGAGTGCTTAAAGTTTAGATCAGAGGAGGTAGACAATAATGAAATGTGAAAAATGTATGGCAGTTATTGCACTGGATTCAAAATTCTGCCCAAACTGTGGTGAAAAAGTGCAAATGTTTACTGAAGGGATAAACGGGAATGAAATAAGTATTGAATGGTTAATTGACCTCTTTAAAAAACTCGCCTTTGAAATTGAGCTTAATTCCAACGGAAATAGTTTTTTGGCAAAGCATAAAGAAAGCTATGATTTTGATGTTAATCTAAATAAAAGTCTAAAAGTGATAACTATAGGTAGTCATTTATCAATGAAACAAAAAAACATTTCTGACATGAATAAATTACAAGATGCAGTTGCCAAAGCAAATTCTTTGTCTTGCTTAGGGATTTTTAGTCTTTCTGATAATAATAAACTATTAAACATTGTTACTCATATAAATTTAACTGAGTTAATTATAGAAAGAGATATCGTTGTATACTTAGATATCTTTGAAAAATCCATTAAACATATCATGGATAATTTGGGGATAATGAAAATCTAATACTTTATTTTTTCTTTCTGCATATCTAGATATGCCTTGTATCGCAAATCTTTGAGGACCATTATGAGGCACGCTATAACTTGATAATGCTACCCTAAGTAACTGGGTAGCATTATCTTTATAGTAATATTGAAGCATTAACAAGTCATCACTTGATTGAGAAAAGCATAAAGAACCGTCCCTTAGACTTAGGCCTATATCAGGTGCCACAAAAGGTTTGGTAAGGACGGGTTGATAGCACAGGCAATATGGAGTAATCAGCCTGTTCGGAAGAGTGCGCGTAAGGGCTTGCAAGAACATTAAGAAGTCGTTCCATCACGCTGTAGTCTCCTTGTTTCACTGCGGCTTCTAGTGCGGCTTCTACTTGGTGATTGCGAGGGATTAATGCAGGATTGCAGTCCCGCATCAACTGCTGTGAGGAGGCTTTCGATTCCTGCTGCCTGCCTATTCTCGCCTGCCACAGCTCATGCCACTGAGCAAATTCTGTGGTGCCAAATAGGACCGTATCCTCCGTCGTATCAAACGTTAATGCGCGGAAGGTATTGGTATAGTCAGCTCGATGCTTCTGCATCATACCGAGCAGGCTATTAATAAGAAGTTCATCCTCTATCTCTTCATTAAATATACCCAATTTCCCTCTCATTCCCGCAAGCCAATTATGGTGATACAACTCGGCAAAATCCGAAATCGCATCTTGGGCCAGTTGGACAGCCTGCGCCTGATTGTCATGCAACAGCGGTAATAGGGTTTCAGCAAATCGCGCAAGATTCCACCCGGCCATAGTCGGCTGATTGCCATAGGCATAGCGGCCATGAACATCAATCGAACTGAATACCGTTGCCGAATCATAGGCATCCATAAATGCGCAAGGACCATAATCAATGGTTTCTCCACTAAGGGCCATGTTGTCGGTGTTCATCACCCCGTGAATAAAGCCAACCAGTTGCCATTTGGCAATCAGCACTGCCTGACGCTTGATCACTTCTTGAAGTAGCGAAAGATAGCCTTCCTTAGCAGTGTCAACGTCTGGAAAATGTCGTTGCAATGTATAATCAGCCAAGACCCTGAGCTCCTCAACCGTACCCCATTCTGAAACAAATTGAAAGGTGCCGACGCGCAGATGACTGGCCGCCACGCGGGTTAAAATTGCACCAGAGAGCGGACCAGTTTCGCGGAGTACTAACTCACCGGTTGTCACTACTGCCAGGCTACGGGTGGTAGCAATACCCAGAGCATGCATTGCTTCGCTGATGATGTATTCGCGCAGCATCGGTCCAAGTGCCGCTCGA
>DHJG01000026.1:3794-4240 GCA_002404215.1 Desulfosporosinus sp. UBA4726 | reverse complement strand
AATCGACTTCTTTGCCGGAGTAGCTTCTCCGGTACAGCCTTACCAGATAGTTTTGCTAACCTTAAAACAAATGCATCAGTAGCCTTGATACCCGTTAATGAAGGAAAGTTAAAGTGAGGAATTTGATGTGTTTTCTTAAGGATTTCTCCCGCTTTCTCCATACTTAGTCCAAACGATAGACAAGCAGTGCATTTTGGCAAACGCTGAAAATCTTCGAGTAAGGTCCCGCCTTGAACCACCGGGGCAGCTTCCAGTTCGGCGTGCCCATCCAGAGAGATTGAAAGATCCGGAATGGTAATCGGTCGAAATCCAAAATCTGCAACGATTTCTTTAAGTTCATCGACATCCCCTGGGGTTAAATGACAACCCGGCAACAAGGCGATGGTTGGGGCTTCTTCAGATAATTGTGTCGACGTCTTGATTGAATGCCCAGCCAGCGTCGTGAG
>DHJG01000026.1:2787-3583 GCA_002404215.1 Desulfosporosinus sp. UBA4726 | reverse complement strand
AACTACAGGCATATCGTCTAAATCTGGTCTTTCTTGACGAAGGCTAGACAGTGCACTCACCATGTCGTCGCCAAAAGTTTCGGTTAACCCAGTGCTCATCACTCCGATAATTTGAGGTTTATATTTGTCAGCTGCTACGGCAATGCCTTTTTTAAGATGATCCCAACCGCCGAAGATGACCGAGTCTTCTAAGAGGGCCGTTGAATTCAGGGGAATCGGTTCCTTATAGTGCCTCGAAAGCTGTAAGCGAATGAACGAGGAGCACCCCTGAGAACCATGAAGTAAGGCTAAAAGTCCATTGACACCGAGGTAAGCTAGAGTCGCCCCAAGAGCTGGGCTATTTTTCTGAGGATTCCCCTGATAATGTCTCAAATTCGTCGTATTAGTCATCTTATTCATCCTCCTTCGGGGGAAAATCTTGTTTTAAAAGCCCCCAAACAGGACTCAGCACCGTACGCGTTAAGGTCTCTGCAAATTGAATCATTCCTTGATAACCGGCATAAGGTAGTTTTCGTCCGTGGTTAATATCCAGAAAAGGGGTTCTCGTTTTATGCGCTAGATATTTTGTCTTGCCACCAGCGACAATAAGATCCGGTTTTTTCTCCGCAATAATTTTCAAGAAGCCTGCTGAACTTGTATCCTCAATAATTTGGGCTGAGGGATCCATCAGTTCTTTCATACGCTGGAAATCTTCCGGTGTGGAGTTTTGTGTTCCTCCAGCTAAAATATTGATTCCTAATTCTGCCAAGGTCGACACCATCGACCAGGTTTTAACCCCGCCCGTAAACAAGATGGC
>DHJG01000026.1:2217-2702 GCA_002404215.1 Desulfosporosinus sp. UBA4726 | reverse complement strand
AGTAAATCAGGATCGCCCAGCGCTTTAGCAATATTGATCAGCGTTTCTGAGGTGTCATGAATTCCGTAAAACGACCCCTCCATAAAGGGTATGCCATACTTAATTTCCATTTTCCGCACTAAATTGGTAAGACTCTTGGAACAAATCAGCACATTGAGGCTTGCTCTGTGAGCTGAACGTAAGTCGTCGAATTTGGCATCACCAGTAATAGCCGTTTGCAGCGTGATTCCTAAGTTTTGCAAATCCGGTATAACTCCCCAAATATCTCCAGCGATGTTATACTCCCCGATGAGGTTAATGGAAAGTGGAATTTTCTCGTCAGAACCCTCCGCTGTGCCTATAACCCGATCAAAGAGGACCTCTCCTGCAATCCGGTTGCCAATGTTTTTGTCTCCCAAAAAGCCTGGGCAATTAACCGCAATCACCGGAATGGTCAGCTCTGCCTCTGCTTCTCTACACACCTTGTCGACGTCATCTCCTATTAA
>DHJG01000026.1:1170-1932 GCA_002404215.1 Desulfosporosinus sp. UBA4726 | reverse complement strand
CGTCGGAAAAGCTGGGAACCTGAGGAGCGAGCTCCTCGGTTATCCCATGAGTTTCCTGCACAAGCAATCGGTCCATGAACCAGGTGGGCCACATCCGTAATAGGCATGAGCACAACTCGTGCTCCGTCATATGCGCAACTTCGCTCTGCGCCTTCCCCGGGCAGGGCCTTCATGCATAATTTAGGTGAACCGGCATCCGACATGCACTTTTTATCTTTAAGATCTAACTTAGTAAGATTGGTAAACATGAAGCAACCCTCCTTATGGTGGGGACATTCCTCTGAGCCACTTATCATTACTTCTCTTTGAGGAGGTGTGTCCCCTGACCTCTTATCGCATCATTTCAAAGTGTGCCTCTGTGGAGTTCCTGTCAACTTCGTCCAAAAACGTATTGACGATCATAGTAATTAGGTTAATCACTCCGGTATAGCCAATGATAGGAGAGCGATGGATATTCACCCGATCTGTGATAGGGAAACCGATTCTGACAAGCGGAATATTAGCGTCTCGTGCAGCCCACTTACCATGGGAGTCACCGAGTAACATATCAACAGGTTCTGTAACCAGAAGGGACCGGAGATGCCAGAGGTCTTTGCCAGCATAGAGTGTGGCTTCTTGGCCGTAAGGGCTTGATGCTAGTAAACTTGTCATAGCTTTTTTAAAGGTTGGGGTAGAATTAGTACAAACGATATGGACCGGCAGTCCTCCCATTTCCAGGAGGAACGTGACAAGCCCTATCAGAAGATCTGGATCGCCAAACAG
>DHJG01000026.1:0-1070 GCA_002404215.1 Desulfosporosinus sp. UBA4726 | reverse complement strand
GACCCCGTTCAAAGGTTATTTCCTCTGGAACATCCGCGCCTGTGAATTTGGCCACGGATTCAATGAATTTGTCCATACCAGCAATCCCAATCGGCATTGCAAGTGTTTCGACCGGAACCTCTAGACCGGCAAGGTATTTGCTCGTGGTCGGAGAAGAGAAGGTCTGGAGGAATAAAAACTTGGCAGCATTTAAGGCATCATTCATTTCTGTAATCGGTGTTCCACCGGGATACAATTGGTAAGTGCCCAAGTTTGGTGCATCAAAAACATCGCTATTGTCAGGTAAAAGGGTAAAGGGCACTTTCATCAGTTTGAGAATCCGCTTATATTCACGAAGATTAGCCGTATAGGTGTCAAAACCCGGCACAACATAAAGTCTGTCATTGATTTTATCGGCCTGCCGCGGTGTTGCTAAGCATTCGATGAGACCTTTGAGCATCGTGTCATACCCTGTTATATGGGATCCCTTAAAACTTGGAGTGTTAGCCAGGGCGACGGGGAAATCTTGAGGTATGGCGTCTGCTGCCTTGGCATTCCCTAAATAAGCCTTAATGTCGTCTCCAATAACTTCAGCCATACAGCTCGTATAAATTGCGATCAGCTTTGGTTTGTAGAGCGCATGGGCATTTTTTAACCCTTCAATCAGGTTCGTCTGTCCGCCAAAGACTGCGGAATCCTCGGTCATGGAATCCGAGACGGATGCTACAGGTTCCCTGAAATGGCGGGATAAGGTGCTGCGGAAATAGGCAGTGCAGCCTTGCGAACCGTGTGTAAACGGCAGGCATCCTTCGACCCCTAAGGCGCAAAGCAAGGCGCCTAGAGGTTGGCATGCTTTGGCCGGGTTGATGACCAATTTCTCGCGAGCAAAATTCAAGTCTTTGTATTCTTCAGTATTCAGCCAAGCTGTTGTTGCCTTAGTGCGATTTTCCATGTGTAACATCCTTTCTGCCCAATTTATTTTGTCCGATGGCTAACCGCCACTAATTATTTTTCCTTTGTCCACGGGGCTTTGATTAATTTCCAGGTACGACTGTTAATAGCCATATCCATATCCCGAGCAAAGACTGGGA
>DHJG01000235.1 GCA_002404215.1 Desulfosporosinus sp. UBA4726 | reverse complement strand
CAATAGGTCATCATATAGCGAACTAGTCATAGTGTAAATATATATACACGATATCGATTTACTATAGACGCAATCTTCCCTCAATGATAACCTTTACTTGTGAGTATCGTCACAGCTAAAAGAGAGGAGGAATTCAGTAGTGCCGTGCTGCGGCATGGGGGTCTGACTTATTAAAAAAAGCGTCCTTGAAAGGCCGCTAAGGAATTTTATCGTAGTAAGACTTTGCATATTTTCAGACATGGAATCATTTGGACAGTTCCCATTTATACTGAAAGGAGGGATTCATTTGTCCAGCCTAACCTTCAATAAATATATACCCTTAACTGAGAGGGAGTCAGGAGAAAAAGCCTATCCAATTTGGCTATTGATTAATCCGAAATATCCCACTGTTGTCCACGATATTTGGAGACATGTATTAGATGTGATACAGGACAAAGTATATCGAGAATTACATACCAGAATTGATACTACTAACATCTACGTCAGGAGTGCTGTTAGCGATTGCGGAATAGTTCCTAATACATTAAACTGGTGGGGTAACGAAGTAGCCACAGAGATTAAGTTGTTCAGGGCTATTATTCTTGAGCATAACCCAAAGATCCTTATTTCTTTTGGTGCATTCCCACATGAATTTGTAAGGCGTGTCTACGAGATTACACCTAAAAAAGGGCCTAAGTATTGGGCAGCTTCCATCTTGAAGGATGAATTTGAACTATCAGTTGAAAAATTTGATATAAACACAACTAATAGGATCCCCTTACTTCGTCGAGTGATTGAGAGTGATAAGTTCTTAGAAACCAGTAATTATTTTAGTCGGAGCACGAGCGAAAAATACTTTCATCATGTTGGGACAATGATCGCCGAAAAGATTCTTGAAAATAAGGATAGTCTTAATAATCTATGGATTAATTAAACAAAAGGCTTGATGTAAACCTAGGTTATGTATTTTGAAGGACAGTAAAATAAATTGGCCCCGAAGAGAAAACATATCTCTTCGGGGCTTTAGTATGTCCTGGATAGGATATATAAATAACTCGCAGTCATTTAGGTAATATGGGACAAATTTATCAGCTTTTTATTTATAAATAGTTCTAAACGTATAATAAAAAATCGAAATAATAGGTCTTTTTTCACCCAATCTCAGATGGTTACTAATTGAAGTTTCATAGAACGATCTCCCAAACCTTTGTGATAAGTATAGGAGAACGTTTAGAGAGACACTTGCGGTTCTTTTTGAAGACCCTAGTTAAGAGTCAAAGTGAGAATTTCTCTGATCATAGAATCGATTACAGACATTGATTAAGAAGTAATAAGGAAGTGAAGAATTATAAAATTCTTGCAATTAAGACATTATAGGTCACCATATAGCGTTTTGGCCATAGTGTAAATCGATATTCATAATATCGATTTACTATAGACGCAATCTTCCCTCAATGATAATCTTTACTTGTGAGGATCGTCACAACAAAAAGAGAGGAGGATAGAAATATCTAAAGAGACTTGGAAAATCAAAGTATTCAAATAGTTTGGTCGAAGGAGGGATGGTAATTTTCCGGTCTGGCAGTACTTTTAGCAAACTCGATCACGATGTTAAATACGGTGTTTCTTTAAGTAACTAAAAAAAGCAGCCTTGCAAGGCCGCTAAGGAATTTTATCAATGTAATTATACCACAAAATCCAGAAAAAGCGTGTATGGCCTGGATTAAAAATTCAAATCAATGGGGGAGGGAAAGGTTATGATGAAGAGTTTGTACAAATCTTTTATGTCCGCCTCTAGGGCGCATGCCCAGTGGGAGATTGAAAGTTCTTTAAATATTATTAAAAACCGAAAGAAATTATTAATACTATTCATAATGGCCCTGCCACTACTTATTCCGGCAATGGCCCACGCGGCATCTGCCCTTCCGGCTGTTATCGGCGGCAAATCAGCCTATGGTCCATCCTTTTTTTCAGCATCAACTTTTTACGGTTCCATTGCCGTGGGTGTCATAGCTGGTCTAATCACAGGCTGTATCGGGGCAGGCGGGGGCTTTGTCATCACCCCGGCACTTATGAGCTTAGGAGTAAAGGGTATATTGGCAGTTGGCACCGACATGTTTCATATCTTTGCTAAGGCCATCATGGGCACAGTCCTCCATAAGAAAATGGGCAACGTCCATTACGGTCTGGCCCTGGCCTTCGTAATTGGTTCGGGCATCGGGGTCACAGGCGGTGGTCAGATAAATCGAGCATTATTTAACTTTAATCCCGTATTGAGCGATTTCACGATAAGTGCCGTATATGTATTTCTACTGGGATTCCTAGGTTTTTTCGCACTGAAAGACTATTATAACACCAGAAAAGGTGGTAGCGGGGATGCTCACGGCGGGCCAGTCGGCATGACCGCACTGGGAGTTAAGATGCAAGCAATTAATCTTAAACCCATGATTAAATTTGATGAGGATCTCGGCGGCAGAAAAATTTCTGGAGTGTTCGTAGCCATCAGCGGGGCTATAGCGGGCTTTTGTGCATCGATACTGGGTGTAGGCGGCGGCTTCATTACGTTCCCAATGTTTGTATACGGACTGGGGATTTCCACTGCAACCACCGTGGGCACCGACATTTTTCAGATAATTTTTTCAGCTGGTTATGGTTCTATCACTCAGTATGCCTTATACGGTTACGTTTTCTATACTCTAGCCATGGGTTGTCTGCTGGGGTCGATATTCGGCATTCAAATAGGAGCTATTACCACCAAGGTAGTCCCAGGCAGACAAATCAGGGCCTTCTACGCAATTGCTATTCTGGCGGGCTTTATCAACAGACTCTCTGCCCTGCCTGAAAAGTTGGGTTCAATGGGCTACATCACTTTACTCCCTACCACTGGCGCATTAATCACTAAGTTGGGAGTATGGATATTCTTCGCCTTGGTTGGTATCTTCGCCTTCTGGATCATTGGCACATTTATCGTTAATATACCGAAGCTCCGGGCAGAGTCTGCTGAAGAGTATGACGCGAAAGTCAGCAAGGGAGGCGTTACCCAATGATTAGAAACCCAAAAGCTTTTGCAATCGGTCTTGTAATGCTGCTAAGCTTTGCTCTCTGCTATGTCGGCATGATGTCACCCAACTTCGGTAACGGTAGGAACGGCTTGAACTATGCAGATGATACGTTTAACTCTTTTTCCAAGGGATCTTCCGACTTTATCAAGGAGTCGACCCAACTTGCTGCTTCTCTAAAGGGAACCAACATCGATCTCACCATTAAGGCTTCGTCAGCAGCAGACGCCATAAACTGGGGTAAGTTGTACACTGTATCCGGCGCGGCAGTAACGATTAAAGATGCCTCACTGACCATCAAAGGGGATTTCGGCCAGATTCTTAGCTCTGTGGTGGTTGACAGTGCTTCCATGTACAAAAATGATGCTAAAACAGTGGAAACAAAATACGGTTATAACGCCCGTGAAGCAACTAACAACTGGAACAACTCCCTCAAGAAAATTGATGCAGCGCTGAAGGCTAAGTCTCAGTTTGCAGAGGAAATTGTCTTGTCCAAAGTGGTTCAAAAAGCTCTTGAGCCAGGATACAACTACTACGGAGTAGAAATAAAGAAGGTTGGCGACAATAAAGCCAGTCTCGCCTTCCTGCTCAGCTTCTACCTCCTATACACCGTTTGGTATGGCTTCGGACTCTACTATCTCTTTAACGGTCTGGGCATAGTCGTTTCCAAACCGAAGAAGAAGGTCGAGGTTTAAATTCACTTCCAGCCAGTACAGGAAATCCTGAGAGTTGACCTTTTGCTCCAACTAGTGCTGCACCTGTTGCAGCAGAAGGTCCTTTATTTTCAGCTTGTAAAACGGGCCCATGAATTTTCTGTGGGAATATAGAGAGGGGCAAAGCCAGAGAGGAGTGTATTAAATGATTCAAGCATCTCTCGATTATGGGGTCAGAAACACAAGAGGTAAGTTTTTAAATGTTGTTCCAGTGCCCCAACAGAAGGGTGCACGTGATTTTAAATTCGAACTATATAATAATAGAGCTAGGACAACACGTCCTGTGGCTACTCTTACCACTAGTACTGGGACATTTCTTAAGGCCGGTATGTTTAAACCATCATTTATTGGTATTTTGGAGATCAGGCCGGATGTGCCATTTAGCCAGGTTGAATTACATGATTTACCAACCGATGTAGCTGCGCTGATGTTTATGGTGTTGGGTGGTAACCCCACAGAAGAGGAATTTGTCATTAAAATAACCTGTCCGAACCTCGATGATCCAGACGAAAAAGAAATTAATACAATTTCAGAATCTTGGATGAGTGGGGAAATGAATTTCAAGCACTACTCAATTTTTACCGGTCGGTTCACCATTATGCCTTCTGGGTAGTAGAACGAGGGATAATTCGCACTCAACAACCCGGGTTTATCCCGGGTTGTTTGTTTTGGTTCAAGACGGAAGCATCTTCTTTCTTACATTGTAAGCAAGTACCTTCCCTTCAATACTCGATACCGTTATTGATTAAACATATTCAGGTGAACCTTATCAAGCCCTAACTCGCTATCGATATGGGGCGACTTGGATTCATCGGGGTATCCGACGGAAATAATGGACACTACCTTTAGGTTCTCTGGAATCCCCAAAGTCCTTCGCACATACTGCTCACACGTTTCTGTTTCGGTGAACTGACGTTCCCTGATTTGAATCCAGCACGATCCCAATCCTAACGATTCTGAAGTCAAATGCAAAATCGTTGCCGCAATGGAAGCATCCTCGATCCATACATCGCTTATCGCAGGATCTGCCAAGATTACAATCCCTAAAGCCGCACCCTTTAAAAACCCTGCTCCTTTTTTAACAGACGCCAATTGCGTTAAAATTTCATTATCATCTACTACCACAAATTGCCACGGTCGAAGCCCTCGGGAAGATGGGCTTAATAACGCTGCTTTTAGAAGTCGTTGTACAGTGTCAACGTCTAACTTCGCAGATTTGTACTTGCGAATGCTCCGGCGTCTATAAAGAATATCCAACATAATCATACCCCCAATTAATACAAGGCCCGTTCATCTTCTTATTCGTTTATTCTTTTCGTTTAATCTCTGATTTCTCATATATAATACCAAATCAAGAGCTACCATTATCATATTTAAGGCATAAAGGTAAACGACGTTATCAAAATTATAATAAAATTTATTCAAAATACCTGCAGCATATCCGATAAGAATAACGACTAAAAAAGATCCACTTTTCCCTTGCGTTGATTTTGATTTATAAGACTTATAAATGGATAAAGGCCATGCGGCTCCAAAACATATCAACATAATAATTTCAAAAATGCTCAATAAAATTCCCCCTGAGTTTTATTATATACCTATTTTCTATAAAAACTTTCATGTACCTGCAATTTTAAAGGAAGGTAAGGGAAATATGATAATAGCACCCATAACCAAACGATCGTTAAATCATATAATGGGCTTAGGAAGTCTATCGCCATAAGGAGGAATAGCCATGTTTAGTTATAGCAAACCACTTTTCTATCCAGTTCAAGTTGAGTTCCGTGATCCGGTATTTGGGCAAACACTGCTTGAGCACTACGGAGGAAAGGATAGTGAATTTTCAGCTGCAACCCAGTACCTAAATCACCGTTCGAATATGCACAACCGTTATCTTCGCGATCTTTTGGGACTCATCGCCGCTGAAGAAATGAGTCACATGGAGATGATCGCTATGGCTATTAACAAGTTAGGAGGACCACCGCTTAGTTATATCAATTCTCTGGGAATTCCGTGGAATATGAGTTATGTCGATCAAACGCTAGACCCCATTGCAATGCTCCAAGCTGACGCAGAAGCTGAGATCCGGGCTCAGATTTTATACAATAAGCATTTTTCGATGACAAATGATCCCAGTCTTAAAAAGATGATTAGTTTCTTAGGTAGCAGAGAAGATGTGCATAAACGCCTTTTCCAAAGAGCTCAGTTATTAATTCAGCACGCGGCACCTCCAGATCAATTTAATGAATTAATCATTACTTATAAACTGAGTTTGCAGATATTTGAGCATTAGAAGACATGAGTCGCGATAAGTTTAACTAAACTTCAGGGAGCATAAAACGCCTCCTGAAGTTTAGTTGGTTTAGGTTCCCTCATGCTACGTTTAATCTACGAAAATTAGTATTCGATAAAAAGGCTTTAATCTCCGCCCTGTCAATCTGGGATTATTTACTTCCCAGGGGATAGCTGGAGAGCGCTAAGTCTTTATCTCTTGCTAGTTTACTTGTTATTTGGTATTGAACAGCAAATTCAAAAATCAAAGGGTATATCTTCTTTACTATTTCAGGAGGCAATTGTAACTCTGCGGCAAGGTTAACTAAACGATGGATAACTTCCTTTTCTCTAACTGGATCTTTAACCAGCTCCAGTCGTTTTTGATCGCCTACTTTTCGGACGATTTGCAGCCGGGCCGCTAGATGTTCGATGATACTTTGATCTACCCTGTCAATCTGGACGCGCAGGGATTCAAGCGTTTCCTGACCCTCTTGCTCTCTACTAACAAAGACTCTACCTACCGATCCGGCGACCAACCCTAGCTCCCCTGCTAATTGGACAAACTGTT
>DHJG01000177.1:75720-75857 GCA_002404215.1 Desulfosporosinus sp. UBA4726 | reverse complement strand
TCTGTCTCAACCTATCAAGCAGGAATGGAAAGTATTGAAAAGAACGGAAGCATTGTAGGTATGAAGGTTGAGGATATGTTCGAAATGATTGAACGCCAAGCAGCGGACGGAATTGATTTTATGGCCATTCATTCTGC
>DHJG01000177.1:71145-75493 GCA_002404215.1 Desulfosporosinus sp. UBA4726 | reverse complement strand
CTCAATTTGATCGTGTGCTTGAGATTTGCAAAAAATACGACATGTGTCTTAGCATAGGAGATGCGATCCGACCTGGTTGTATCGCAGATTCTCTGGACCGTGCCCAAGTTCAAGGCGTAATTATTGCTGGGGAATTGGTGAAACGATCACTGGATGCTGGCGTTCAAGTAATGGTAGAAGGCCCGGGCCACGTGCCGTTGGATCAAGTTCCGGCAACGATCATGCTTCAAAAACAACTTTGTCATCGTGTTCCGTATTATATTCTTGGCACTTTGTGCACAGATATTGCGCCGGGTTATGACCATATTACAGGGGCCATCGGTGCCACAACCGCTGCCATTGCAGGAGCAAACTTTATTTGTTATCTGACACCTGCCGAACATCTACGCCTGCCAACCGCAGAAGATGTACACACTGGGGTCATCGCCACACGCATTGGCTGTCATGCGGCAGATATAGTTAATAAAGTTAAAGGTGCCTGGGAATGGGACTTAGAAATGGCCCACGCTCGTAAAGCCTTAGACTGGAATAAACAAATTGAATTGTCCATTGATCCCCCGACGGCTCGCCGGATCCGTGGAGAGCGTAATGAAGAGGGGGATGAAGCCTGCTCCATGTGTGGTGGTTTCTGTGCCATGAAAGTGGTTGGAGAATACCTTGGAACCACAGAAGGCAAATGCTAACAGTAGTAAATTGAGCCATCGGATATAGGAAACTAAACTTCAGGTGGAGGCTAAACTCCATCTGAAAGTTTAGTTGAACTTATCCAGGGGTTTAGCGTCACTAATCGTCCACGTTTTTCCAATGAAGGAGACGGAGGTAAAAAAGATGGGATTAATCTTGACGGAAGCCATCGAAGGGATTGAACCTTCTAGTGAAGAATGGCGACAGAAAGCCAAAAGACATCTAAACAACTTGGCCATCCCTCAGGGAAGTCTAGGACAACTTCTGAGCCTCGCTGAGCAGTTGGCGTCGATTAAACAGACTCTAACTCCTTCTGTCCGGCGCAAAACAGTGGTCACCATGGCTGGAGATCATGGGGTTGTTGCGGAAGGAGTTAGTGCTTTTCCCCAGGAGGTTACCATTCAAATGGTTGGCAATTTCGTAGCGGGCGGAGCTGCAATCAATGTACTAGCCGAATCAGCAGGTGCTCAAGTGCTTGTCGTCGACATGGGCGTTGCCGCCGACCTCAGCGAGTACGTTATAGACGGAAGAATCCTCTCTCGCAAAGTGGACTATGGCACCCAGAACATGAGCAAGGGGCCCGCTATGACTCGAGAACAGGCTATCCAAGGCTTGGAGGCCGGCATTAACCTTGCCGGTGATCTAGTGCGAGAAGGAGTTGAACTTCTGGCTACTGGTGATATGGGTATCGGTAATACAACCTCAAGCAGTGCTATCCTGGCCGTCTTTTCTGGACTGTCGGTTCAAGAAGTTACGGGGAGAGGAACGGGAATTGATGACGTGGCTCTGAAGAATAAAATCCGGGTTATTCAGCAGGCTTTGGACGTCAATCAACCGGATGCTAAAGATCCGCTCGACGTGCTGGAGAAGGTGGGTGGGTTTGAAATCGCTGGAATTGCTGGGCTTATTTTAGGAGCGGCTTACTACAAAGTTCCGGTGCTGGTAGACGGATTTATCTCTACCGCCGGAGCAATGCTAGCCAAAGAGTTAGCACCATATTCTCTGGACTATATGATCGCTGCCCACCAATCTATGGAATACGGCCACAAATTGATGCTTAAGGAGTTGGGGCTTCAGCCTATTTTGAACCTGGACCTGCGACTGGGCGAAGGGACAGGGGCTGCGTTGGCGATGACTGTGGTAGAAGCCTCTACTCGGGTTATAGGTAAAATGATGACCTTTGAGGATGCCGGCGTATCCCGAGATGCGGCCCGGGTGAACGATTGATGGCTTTTTCACACTTATCCCAGCATTCAGGACCTCAGTATCTAGAAGACTTGGCAACGGGGTATTGGTTTTCCGAGGTACTATTTACGGCAGTTGAATTGAACGTTTTTACACTGCTCGATCTTGAAGGCAGGACAGTTGTCGAAATCGCCGAAGCGCTTGAGGTGCTCCCAACGGGTCTGAGACGTTTCCTGCAGGCCCTTGGTGACTTAGGTTTGGTAGTCTGTGATGCTGACCGTTATTTTAATACCAAACTGGCGAGTAACTATCTCATTCCGGGTAAGAGTGATTATCAGGGAGATTCGATTCTCTGGCGTAAGGGACTCAAGTTAGGGTGGCAGGATCTTGCTGGGTGTCTGAAGGCCGGAGGCCGAGTAGATTTTCCTCTGGATAAGGAGAGTCCGGAGCAATTTATACAGCGGATTCGCAAGTATATCAAGGCTATGGATAATGTAGCTAGAATTAAGGTGGGTGAGATTCTTCCCTTTTTCGAGGGGCTGGACTTGCAGGGGAAGATACTTGATGTAGGAACAGGTTCAGGGGCGATAGCTGGCGGTTTTCTGGAGCATTTCCCTTCTCTATCGGCCACATTGCTGGATCTTGACCAAGTATTGGAGTATACCCGTGAATTAATGGACAAGAAGGGGTTTGAGAAACGGGTTGACTACATACCAACCAATATTTTGGAACCTTGGACAGTAGCCAAGAACGGCTTTGACATTGTCATTCTCTCAAATATTATCCACGCTTATTCAGAAGAGGAGATTCCTCTGATTCTTGACCGAGCAGCTAATTGTCTCAAGCCAGAAGGCTTCATGATCATCCATGATTTCTTCCCTGAGCACTTCTCAGCTAAGGCGGCTCTCCTTGATTTAAATATGTTTATCAACACTTACAATGGAAGAATCTTTTCTGAAACCTGGGTCAAGGAACAACTAGCTATGTCAAAACTGTATACAACCGAGCTCATTCCCTTAGAGAGTGACACGGCTCTAATCTTCGCCGCCAAGGACGTAACATTGTTGACTCATCTTCGATTAGATCGGACAACCCGTCTGATCGCCAGGATTAAAGCTATGGGATTTGGCGAAGTGCTTTCGATTGCCACAGAAACCATCCAGGTCGTAGACTGGGCGGAGCTCCGCTGTCAGTATGGCTGTGAGCGATACGGACAAGGCCATTGCCCACCCAATAGCCCCTCTCCCCAAAAAACTAGAGACGTTATGAAAGACTTTTCCCATGCTCTGCTTCTGGAGGGAGAACCCCCAGGTAAATTGTTCCAGAGTAGGGTTTTAAAGGCTGAGAGAGAAGCCTTTTTGGGGGGCTTTCATAAAGCATTCGCTTATTGGGCCGGTCCGTGCGCTCTTTGTACTGATTGCACTTTAAGTGCTACCGAGGGGATGTGTCGAAATACGCGGGATGCTAGGCCCTCTATGGAAGGCGCGGGTATTGACGTCTATGAAACTGTTCAACAGGCGGGACTAAATCTTCGGATTTTGCGCGACAAGGGCGATTTTGTCAGATATTTTGCCCTGTTGCTATTGGAGTGAATTAAGATGCGTGTTCTGATGATTCAAACCCCTTCAGTCGAAGGGATCGCTCAGGAAAGGGTCTACCCTATCGGAATTGTTCTTCTGGCCAGTTGTCTGCAGGCTCATGAGCATGAGGTAAGTATCTTAGACATGAACCTGGAACTAGATCCTTTCGGAGCGCTTAAGGAGAGACTATTGACATTCCAACCAGAGGCCATTGGGTTATCCTTGCGTAATATTGATCCTTTAGGCAATAAGACAACCTCGCTTATTTCTCCCTTTATTGTCACAGTTCAATTGATTACCGCAGTTCTACCTCAGGCGTGGCTGATTGTAGGTGGTACGGGTTTTTCTCTTTTTCCAGAACGGCTGATGCAAGAGATACCGGAATTGGATTACGGGATTGTAGGAGAAGCAGAAGTCTCCTACCCGGCCCTTCTTCGTTCAATAGAAAATCCTCCCCTTTTGCCCGGTCTTTGCTGGAGAGAAGGACTTAAGGTAATAGTTACGCCGCCGGCTAAAAACTTTGACATGGGTAAATATATTCCTGCCAACAGGCTTTTGCTGGACCCTGAACTATATAAAGGAATAAACAATTACGTGCCTACGATCGGAATCGAGGCTAAACGGGGATGTGCGCTTTGCTGTGCATATTGTGTCTATCCGCAACTTCAGGGAAAGAGACTGCGGTGTCGTCCGACCATGGATATTGTCGATGAAATGGAAACCTTGCACAAGGATTATGGTATTGAGAGTTTTCATTTTACGGACCCTGTTCTCAACGTTCCCCCCGGCCATCTTGAAGGGATCTGTGAGGAAATCCTCCGCCGAAAGCTGAAGATTCGCTGGGATGGTTTCATGCGGGAAGACCATATCAATGAAAACAATGCCGCGTTATTTGAACG
>DHJG01000177.1:49464-71034 GCA_002404215.1 Desulfosporosinus sp. UBA4726 | reverse complement strand
GTGCTTTGTAAAAACCTTAGCGAGGCTGAAATTTTAAAAGCAGCCAGTATCGTTGCTCAACTGGACACGATTAGCGTTTATCATTTTATGGTCAACGTACCAGGGGAGACGAAGGAGACCTGCGAAAGCGGAATTCGGTTTATAGACCAGCTTTATGAGCTGCACAATAAGAAAAAGAACTTGGGAACCATTGTATTGAATAATATTCGGATTTTACCAGGTACAAGAATCGAACGTATGGCTAGAGCACAAGGGATAATCACAGCAGAAACGGATCTTCTCTATCCGACCTATTACAATCCAGCACCGTTTGATACCTACAGATACAAACTAGAAACGCTTCAGCAGTGCAGAAACGTCTTTATGTGGCAGGGAGTTAACTGTCCGGCAGCTTTGGCTGAGGGTCTGTAAAAATCTGAGTTGACTTGTACCAGTGAGGAGGTAGCAATGAAGATACTATTACTAGAGCATCCAAGAACTGTATGCTCGGAACGATGTAACGATATCGCCAATACCCCTCTTTCCTCGTGCCTTCATTCTGGTTATATAGCAGGTGTGCTCAGTAGTGAAGGACATGAGGTTGAAATCATAGAAGGATTTCTGGAGGGACTTGATTACCAGGAAATTGAACGTAGGGTGAAATGTTTTGAACCGGACATACTAGGAGTCCATATGGTGTATCATTGGCAGATGGACACGGTCTTGTTTGATTTTCTTCACAAGGTTAAAGTTGAGCAACTTTCCACATATATTACGGCTTACGGGTATTATCCGACCACTGATTTTAAAGACGTGTTAGAGCAGTGCCCAGATATTGATTCAGTCATTCTAGGTGAACCGGAACTGACTTTCACGGCTGTGGTGAACGCTTTAATGACCCAAGCTAGTTTTGATAGCTTTCCCGGTCTTGCTCAGAGAGACAACTCGGGTATGGTCGTTTCTCAGCGGCGCGAACTGTTAGAAGATTTGAACTCTCTCCCCTTTCCTGTGCGGACGGAAGCTTTGTTTCGTTTGCCGGAAGTGAACCTGCAAGGCAGTAGGGGATGTTATGGGGGGTGTACTTTTTGCTACATCAACCCTTTTTATGGACAGGGATCTCAGTGGCGTGGGCGGACTCCAGAAAATATTATTGCAGAAATTGATGATTTAATAGCTAAACACAAAATAAAGGAATTCTATTTTACTGATCCCAACTTTTTTGGTCCAGGTGAACGGGGCCAGCAACGGGCCTTGCGTTTGGCCACCCTTCTTAAGTCCAGAAATATTCGGTTTGGCATCGAGGCCAGGGTCAATGATATCCATGACGAAACCGTAGGTGCTCTGGTAGACGCAGGTCTACACCATCTTCTTATAGGATTGGAGAGTGGTAGTGACAGTTCTCTGAAACGGATAAATAAAATGACCACGGTTGCCCAGAATGAGAGAGCTGTCCGTATCCTTCGCAAACACGGGATCGAACCCAATATCGGGTTTATCATGTTTGAACCGGATTCATCATTGCAGGATATTCGGGTTAACTTTGAATTTTTAAGGCGTAATGACTTAATGAACAATCTTCCTATTACTGCTAATATGCTCTATCATCACCTGATTGTTTTAAAAGGAACTAAAGCTCATCAAGATTTGCAGCGTGCCGGGCGTTTAGAGGCCCAAGCATCAACGTATGAAAGTGTGGTGGCGCTCGCCGATCCTAAGGTAGATACATTGGCTATGATCATGAGGAGAACTACGAACTTCCTCTTTGACGCTATGACTGATATTTGGGGTGGGAAGGTTAAGGAACCCGAGAATGCCAAGGTAAGATATGCGGAAATAAATGGCTTGTTGGTTAGTCTATTTGAGAACGCATTAGTGACGCTGGAGAGCGGCGGACAGTTTACAGAGGAACAGGTTGAGATATTGGTGAAGAGAACTGAACAAGAAATAGCTAAAATTCTAAATGAATAGAAATTCTTTTCACACGTAAAGCTACTCAAATGGTACACCTTCTCGAACCAATCGATGAAGGTGTATTGATTTATTCCGTAAAAAAATCTGTGACAACTGTGGTAAAATAAGTCACCAATATAAATGTTGTGGAGGAAATTACAATGAATGGTAAATCAGTTAGTCGTTCACAGATGACTATGTCAAACGTTATGTTGCCTCAGCAGGCCAATCAATTTGGTAACGTTCATGGTGGTGAGATTATGAAATTGATAGATAGTACTGCTGGAGTTGTGGCCCAACGACATGCCCGCACAAACGTTGTTACCGTGAGAGTAGATGAACTAGAATTTATTAAACCCATTCGTATTGGCAACGTGGTAACTTGTTATGGGAAACTGACGTTTGTTGGCAAGACCTCAATGGAAGTGTCGGTCAGTGTCACAGTTGAAGATGTGTCGATAGACGAACCTGCTAAAACCGCTCTAACAGCATACTTAACCTTTGTATCCTTAGATGAGAAAGGAAAACCCCAACAGGTACCATCACTTGAGCTTGCAAATGAAGAAGAACGACGCTTATTCCAGGAAGGGCAGCAACGTCATTTGGTTTATAAGCAATTTCTAAAAAAAGCATGTGATTAGCAGCACTTGATACACCAGATTAAGAATCGTTTGGCTGCTAGTGAGATATGAAACTTTGAGAGAAACTAGATAATCTTGTTTATATAATAATCAAGATAGAAATTGAATTATAAGTTTTTCAGATGCGGGAAAGATAAAATTAATTTAGAAATCGTTTTGCCAATTTCTAAAATTGCCGAACGATTTTGTTTAAATATTTATTAATGTTCGATTTTCTATTGACCTTCCGAACGCCTTCTTGTAAAATACTATATAAATGCATAGGGAGTTCATATAATCGCGGAGATATGGTCCGCAAGTTTCTACCGGGCTACCGTAAATGGCCTGACTATGAGCGAAAGTGTACCTAGGGCAACGTTGTCCGAGTGGTACAGGTTTGATTGACAAATCAAACTACACCGAAGGGATAAAAGCCCAGGCGGGTAGGTTTCACTCTGATCAAGGGTGAAATCTGCCTTGGCCTGGGTTTTTAAGTACCAGTTAGAAGCATAGATTTCGGTGTCATAAGTGCAACTGAGGCGACCGCCTTGCTAAGCCTTGGCGCTAGCTCAAGTTTTATTTAGTATAAAAAACAAGAAAGGAGTGGGAAAAATGAGTCAAATCGGAGTCATTATGGGAAGTGATTCAGATATTAAAATTATGGAGGAAACCCTGAGAGTTCTCCGACAATTTGAAGTTCATTTTGAAGTTATAATATCTTCTGCCCATAGAACATTGGAAAGAACTGTAGATTGGGTAAAAGGTTTTGAAGACCAAGGCGGAAAGCTGATTATCGCGGCAGCGGGTCTAGCTGCCCATTTACCTGGGGTTGTAGCAGGGGCAACGACTTTGCCGGTGATCGGTGTTCCACTCAGCAGTGGCGCCCTGGAAGGAATCGACGCCCTTTACTCCATCGTGCAAATGCCCCCAGGAATTCCGGTGGCGACCGTCGGCATCGGTGCTGCACGGAATGCAGCATTACTCGCAATACAGATTCTGGCGATTCAAGATGTTACCTTAAGAATTAGGGTGAAAGAGTATCGAGCCCAGATGTTGAAGGATATCGAAGCGAAGGACGAAGCGTTGCAATTAAAGTTAAGTAAAGAAATTTGAGGAATAGATGAAAGAAACCTGCTTCGGATAGAGTTTAAGATTCCCTCTGAAGTTAGTTGAAATCATCTAGGTACCTGTATATTTAAACAACGAACTAAAAACATCGAACTACGAAAAGGGGACTCAAGCATGATTGAACGATATACGCTTCCTGAAATGGGAGAGATTTGGACAGACGAACATCGCCTTTCCCTATGGTTAAAGATAGAAATAGCAGCTTGCGAAGGGTGGGCCAAACTAGGAAAGGTTCCGAATGAGGCAGTTGAGGTTATTCGAGAGAAGGCTTCTTTTTCATGGGAGAGGGTACAAGCCCTAGAGGAAGTGACCCAACATGATGTGTTGGCTTTCTTGACCAATGTGGCAGAGAATGTAGGCGATGAAGCAAAATACATACATCTAGGCCTTACTTCTTCAGATGTTCTGGATACGGCCTTGTCTCTGCAATTAGTTGAAGCTTCCGATATTTTGCTGACTAAGATGGACGCTTTAGAAACTGTCTTGCGGCGCAGAGCGTTAGAACATCGTGATACACTTATGATGGGGCGAACGCATGGAATTCACGCTGAACCGATAACCTTAGGGCTGAAATTTGCTTTATGGTACGATGAAATTAGACGGCAAAAGAGGCGTTTGGCCTTTGCCCGTGAGGAAATACGGGTGGGGAAAATATCCGGCGCAGTGGGGACCTTTGCCAATGTGGATCCGCAAGTTGAAGCCCATGTTTGTCAAGTCCTGAACTTAGAGCCGGCTCTAATATCAACTCAAATATTACAACGCGATCGACATGCCTGTTTTATGACGACACTCGCTGGAATCGCCAGTTCACTCGATAAAATGGCGACAGAGCTTCGCAACTTGCAGAGAACCGATGTTCATGAGGTGGAAGAAGCCTTTGGGAAAGGTCAAAAAGGATCTTCGGCGATGCCTCACAAGAAAAATCCCATTACACCGGAGCGCATCTGTGGTATGGCTCGAGTTGTTCGCGCTAATGCCCAAGTCGCCTTGGAAAACGTGGCCTTATGGCACGAACGGGATATTTCTCACTCTTCGGCTGAACGCATGATTTTACCGGATAGTACGATTGCCTTAGACTACATGCTTCATAAGATGACACAGCTGATGGACCGCTTGCAGGTTTTTCCAGAACAAATGAAGGTGAACATTGACAAGGGATTTGGCTTAATCTTTTCTCAACGCGTGATGCTTACCTTAGTCGAAAAGGGTATCAGTAGGGAAACAGCCTACGCTTTAGTTCAAAGCAATGCCATGGAAGCCTGGAATACCAAAGAACAATTTCAAAGCTTGATTAGTCGGGATCCAATTATTCGGGAATACTTAGATGAGAAAGAAATTGCTGCTTTATTTGATTATGAGTACCATACCAAGCATGTAGCGGACATTTTCCAGCGCTTAGGACTTGTTTAGTTGGTGCGACGTGGTGGGGCCGGAAGAATAAATTCGTGGAAGTAAGGAAGGGGTAAGATTATGGAAAAGTTAGAATTAATGTATGAGGGAAAAGCAAAGAGAGTTTATGCTACAGATGAAAGTAACTATTTATGGGTGGTATACAAAGATGATGCGACTGCTTTAAACGGAAAGAAAAAAGGCACAATTCATGATAAGGGACAAATTAATAACCAGTTATCGGCACTCTTTTTTAAAGAAATTGAGAAGGCGGGAATCCTAACACATTTCGTAAAGCTTTTAAGCGACCGGGATATGCTTGTACGTTCTCTCGAAATGATTCCCCTTGAAGTTGTTGTGCGCAACGTTGTAACAGGGAGTTTAGGCAAGCGTCTTGCAGTGCCAGAGGGCTTTGTTCTCTCCCAACCAGTTGTAGAATTGTATTATAAAGATGATGAACTAGGGGATCCTATGGTTAACGAAACCCATATTGCCGCAATGGAATGGGCAAGTGAGGCAGATACTAAGGAAATTCAAGCCACTGGCTTAAAAATCAACAAGATATTACAAGATATCTTGGTCAAAGCTGGGATTGAACTAATTGACTTTAAGTTAGAGTTTGGTGTTGCAGATGGAAAAGTCTATCTTGGTGATGAAATATCTCCAGATACTTGCCGTTATTGGGATATAGAAACTCGGGAAAAGCTGGACAAGGATCGTTTCCGGCAGGATCTCGGACGACTTGAAGAAACTTATCAAGAAGTTTATCGTAGAGTAAAAGAGATCCTCGCACCTGTTTAATATGAAGCTAGTCCTTACAGTTTAGTAGAACATTGCAGCTTGAAGTGACTGAGAGAGTGTCAGGATGCATGATAAATGTGCGTTAGTGAGAACTGGACTAATGGTAGAGAGGGGGGCCGAACGTGTTTGAATTTGGAGATGACAAGCCGAAAGAAGAATGTGGTGTCTTTGGAATTTATGCTCCGGATCAGGAGGTAGCCCGTTTAACTTACTACGGGCTTTATGCTTTACAGCATCGAGGACAGGAAAGCGCTGGAATCGCAGTTTCGAATGGGAACAGCATTGCCTTGCATAAAGGGATGGGTTTGGTGTCGGAAGTATTTTCGGACTGTATAGTGGAGAGCTTGAAGGGGAAAATGGCGATCGGACATGTTCGTTACTCCACCACGGGTTCAAGCCTTGTTGCCAATGCTCAGCCCTTGGTGGTACACTACCAAAAAGGCATGATGGCTTTGGCCCATAATGGGAACTTAACAAATGCTATTGAACTTCGTGAAGAACTGGGGAAAAACGGAGCAGTTTTTCAAACGACGATTGACAGCGAAGTAATTATTAACCTCATTACTCGTTATCGTCGGGAGTCCTTGGAAGATGCGCTAGTCAAGACCATGATGGATCTACGGGGAGCGTATGCCCTCGTGATCTTGGCGGAGGACAAGCTTTTTGGACTTAGAGATCCTCATGGCGTTCGCCCTTTATGTATTGGGCGGCTGGAAGACAGGTATTGTCTAGCCTCAGAAAGTTGTGCTCTAGATACCATTGGTGCAGAATTTGTGAGAGATGTGGAACCCGGTGAAATTGTAGTAATCGATGAAGATGGATTGCACTCACGCCAGGCACTCACTAAGAAAACGCGTGCATCATGTGCTTTCGAATATATCTATTTTGCCCGGCCCGACAGCACAATAGACCAGTTGAATGTATCCGAGAGCCGTCGTCAGATGGGTATTGAACTAGCTCGTGAATGTCCGATTGAAGCAGATATTGTGATTGCAGTCCCAGACTCTGGGACTGCTTCGGCCTTGGGGTATGCCACAGCGCTAGGACTTCCCTTTGGTGAAGGGCTTACAAAAAACCGTTATGTCGGTCGAACCTTTATTCAACCGACCCAGGCAATGAGAGAAGTGGGCGTTCGTTTAAAACTTAATGCGAATGCGAGCGTTCTTAAAGATAAACGCGTCGTGATGATTGATGATTCGATCGTTCGAGGAACCACTAGTTCTAAGTTGGTGGATATGGTTAGGAAAGCAGGGGCTAAAGAAGTACACTTCTTAATCAGTTCTCCTCCAGTATCTTACCCGTGCTACTACGGGATTGACACGGCAGAGCGGGAAAAGTTGATTGCCAATCAACTCGACGTTGAGGGGATACGGGAGTTTGTAGGGGCCGATTCATTGCACTATATCTCGGAAGAAGGCTTGTTACGGGCACTTGGTACGAATGCCGTTTGTTTGGCATGTTTTAACGGATCGTATCCTATTTCCGTTTCGAGCTTAAATCGAGGTAAAAACAATTTTGAACCGGTGAGTTCTTGTAGATAGGTAGATCAAAGTTTGTCTTAAAATTAGTAAGGAGGAATAAACGTTGGGATACTCTTACCTTGACGCGGGCGTAGACATTCAGGCAGGGGATGAAGTGGTTGAACGTATAAAACCAGCAGTTGCTCGGACGTTTCGTCCGGAAGTCATCGGAGGACTTGGCGGGTTTGGTGGACTTTTTAAACTGGATATTTTGAAATACCCGGACCCAGTTCTTGTTTCTGGAACGGATGGCGTGGGAACCAAGCTACGCCTTGCTTTTCAAATGAACCGGCACGATAGTATAGGGCAAGATGCGGTGGCTATGTGTGTTAATGATATCTTGGTCCAAGGGGCAGAACCTTTATTTTTTCTCGATTATCTTGCAGTTGGTAAAGTGGATCCTGAGCGGGTCGCCGAAGTGGTAACTGGGGTTGCTCGAGCGTGTGAAATGACTGGATGCGCCTTGATCGGGGGAGAAACTGCAGAAATGCCAGGTTTTTATGCCGAGGACGAATATGATATTGCCGGGTTCTCAGTGGGCGTTGTAAATCGAGATCAGTTGATTGACGGATCAAAGATCCAAGCGGGGGATGTGCTGATTGGTTTGGCTTCCACTGGACTTCATAGCAATGGGTATTCCTTAGCTCGAAAAGTATTCGAAACGTATCCTTTAGATGAAGTGTTTCCAGAGTTAGGTGAACCGCTTGGAGAGGCCTTGCTTCGTCCGACCCGGATTTATGTTCCAGCGATTCTACCACTTCTTCCAGGGAAACAAATTCTTGGCATGGCTCATATTACAGGAGGTGGATTAACGGGTAATGTCCCGAGAGTCTTACCACCGGGTTTGGGAGTCCAAATTGACACTTCGAGCTGGGAACGTCCTCCAATTTTCGCGTTGCTTCAACGTCTCGGAGATGTGGAATTGTCAGAAATGTATAAGACCTTCAACATGGGTGTTGGTTTTGTCCTTATCGTCCGCCCTGAAGATGAGGGTTCAGTTCGTCAAAAATTAGGTGAGTTAGGAGAGACAAGTTTTGTAATGGGAAGTGTCGTACCCGGAGAAGGGGTGTCATATTGAGGACAGCGATACTGGCTTCAGGTCGAGGGAGCAACCTCCAAGCCTTAATTGAAGCCTGCAAAACGGGAAACCTCCCTATCACGATTGTGGGAGTGGGGTCAGATCAATTGGGAGTCGAAGCGCTCAAACGAGCTGAAGAGGCAGGAATCCCGACCCGTGTCTTTCAAGTTGGAGATTACCCCCATCGTCAAGCTCAGGAGGATGATCTCTTGATCTGGATGCGGGAAAATAAGGTGGAACTTTTGCTTTTGGCCGGGTATATGAGGGTGTTGGGCTCACAGTTTATTCGTCAGGCCAATTTTCCAGTCATGAATATACATCCCTCGTTGCTTCCGGCCTTTCCTGGGCTCCATGCTCAGCGCCAGGCCCTAGATTACGGGGTTAAGGTAAGTGGTTGTACCGTACATATAGTGGATGAAGGTTTGGACAGTGGTCCGATTGTTTTACAGGAAGCGGTACCTGTGTTGTCGGGGGATACGGAAGAAAGCTTGGCGCAAAGAATCTTAGAGGTGGAACATCGACTCTATCCTGAGGCCGTCCGTTTGATGGTTTTAGGCAAAGTGAAGCCTACAGGACGTCGAGTCCAGATTTTGCAGCAGGAGGGATTAGGGTGAAGCGAAGAGCTATAATAAGTGTTTCGGATAAGACTGGGATTGTTGATTTTGCGCGTGAACTCGTGGAGTTAGGCTTTGAATTGATTTCGACCGGGGGAACTTACAAAGCCTTGGACGAAGCCAATGTTCCAGCTAAGTATGTTAGTGAGGTCACGGGATTCCCGGAAGTTTTGGATGGCAGAGTGAAGACACTCCATCCTTTAATTCACGGCGGAATTTTAGCGCGGGATAGTGCCCAACATCGGGAACAAATGGACCAAAACGGAATTGGCTATATCGATTTAGTTGTGGTCAATCTTTATCCGTTTCGCGAGACGATTGCCAAGCCAGGGGTGAGCTTTGAAGAAGCAATTGAAAATATTGACGTTGGTGGACCGACGATGGTTCGGGCCGCAGCTAAAAATCACGGACGGGTTATTGTTTTAGTCAATCCAGAGTCCTATGGAGAGGTTTTGAGTGTGTTGCGCGAAGAGGGAACTGTTTCAGCGGGCATGCGTAAACGACTAGCGGCTGAAGCCTTTGCCCACACAGCAGAGTATGATCGCCTGATTGCTGGGTACTTGGAACGGCAGATTGAACCGACCGGCGGTTTTCCGGCAACGCTTCGCTTAACGGCCCAAAAAGTCCAAGAATTGCGTTATGGTGAGAACCCACAGCAAAAGGCAGCCTTTTATATTAACTCAGAAGCTGAGCAGGGAACCCTAGCCAACGGGAAACAGCTTCAAGGGAAAGAGCTATCTTACAATAATTGGGTAGATATGGATGCTGCTTGGAAGATTGTACGTGAATTCGAATCGTGTGCAGCGACGATCATCAAACACTCCAATCCCTGTGGAGTCGCTTTAGGCAAGACGCCTCTAGAGGCTTATCAGAGTGCATTGGCGGCTGATCCAGTCTCTGCCTATGGTGGAATTATTGCCTTCAATCGGGTGGTTGACGAGAGCTGTGCGGAAGCAATTAAAGAGTGTTTCTATGAAGTTATCATCGCGCCAGAATTTAGTCCGGAAGCTCGGGAAAGTCTTAGTGCGAAAGCAAATCTTCGACTCTTTGTGGTTGGAAGAGGAGACACCGCTAATACAAAGCATGGTTGGGCCTTGAAAAGTATTGACGGAGGTTATCTCGTTCAGGAGGTTGACCAGGGGACAACAGCGGTCAGCGAATGGGAGACGGTGACAGACATAAAGCCAACGGAAGAAGATCTTGTAGCGCTTGATTTTGCTTGGCGGGTTGTCAAGCATGTGAAGTCTAACGCCATTGTGGTTACAGATCATGGTCAAACTTTGGGGGTTGGAGCTGGGCAAATGAATCGGGTTGGCTCAGTCAAGATTGCCCTTGAACAAGCTGGAGATAAGGTTAACGGGGCGTATTTGGCCTCCGATGCTTTCTTTCCTTTCCCAGATTCGATTGAAGCGGCAGCCAAGGCAGGAATCCGGGCAATCGTTCAGCCGGGAGGATCTATTCATGATGCATCTGTCATCGAGGCGGCCAATCGATTGAATGTGATTATGGTCTTTACGCATCGGCGGCATTTTCAACATTAATTAGACATGGCTATTATTGTGAGACGAGGTGTGAGAGTGGAAAACCTTCGAGTATTAATCGTAGGCAACGGAGGACGGGAACATGCTCTGGCATGGAAACTGGCGCAAAGCCCAGAATTAGAACGACTCTTTGTTGCACCTGGAAATGCGGGGACTCATGTTTGGAATGTGGACATACCAGCTCAAGACATTTCTGCGTTAGTAGAATTTGCGCTCAAAGAGACGATTGATTTAACCATCGTTGGGCCGGAAGACCCCTTGAGTTTAGGAATAGTAGATGCCTTTCAAAAGGCAGGGCTGCGGATTTTCGGACCGTCTCAGGCGGCTGCTCAGCTGGAGGGAAGTAAGTCCTTTGCTAAAAGCATAATGGAAAGTGCCAAAATCCCGACAGCAAAGTGGGCAATGTTTGAAGATCAAGAACAAGCGAAGGACTATGTAAGAACCATCGGAGCCCCTTGTGTTTTAAAAGCCGATGGCTTAGCCGCCGGTAAGGGGGTCATTGTCGCGATGGATTTGGACACAGCACTTCAGGCTGTGGACGAAATCATGGACGGTGGATTTGGAACAGCTGGCAAAAAGCTGGTCGTTGAAGAATTCCTAGAAGGACAAGAAGTCAGCTTGCTTTGCTTATGCGACGGTATGGCTGCACGTCCTATGGTCCCAGTACAGGATCACAAGCGAGCTTTAGAGGGTGACCTAGGCCTTAACACAGGGGGGATGGGAACTTATAGCCCCCCTCCAGTTTGGACGCCTGAGATTAGTACTGAAGTGATGCGCGACATTGTTTTTCCTACACTCCGTGTCATGAGTGAGCGAGGGACTCCTTTTCAAGGCGTACTTTTCTTAGGACTGATGCTAACAGATCAGGGAGCAAAACTATTGGAATACAATGTTCGCTTTGGTGATCCGGAAACGCAAGTGGTGATGAAACGACTGAAATCTGATCTCTTGCCCATTCTTTGGGCGTGTACCGAGGGTCGCATATCCGAGGTCAAGCCAGAGTGGAAAGAGGAGGTCGCGGTTTGTGTAGTGATGGCCTCACCAGGTTATCCATTAGCCTACGCCAAGGGGATTCCGATCCATTTGCCTGAGCTTAAGGATCAGGATGCGGTTATCTTCCATGCTGGAACAGGAATTCAAGAAGGTCAACTTCTGAGTACCGGTGGACGTGTGTTAGGGATAACCGTTGAAGGCAAGACGCTTCAACTAGCAAGAGAAAAGGCGTATTCTATAGTAGATCAAATTGATTTTCCAGGGGGCCATTATCGTCGGGATATTGGGGTTAAAGGGCTTTAGAATTTTTTAGAGGCGTAGGCTTAATTCCTGGAATTAAGCTTACGCCTCTATTCTATAGGTATGGTAAAAGTATCTTAAGTATAATACTTATGACAGATACGAGGAAGGATTTCAGGTTTTCCTTTATCCGAGTCTCAACTTGATTATAAACGTTCCTGCAAAAAACATGGATGAGATCAGCACAATAGTTGCACCAGTGGCGGTCCCCCAAAAGTAGGATAGAATTAACCCTGCTACTCCTGAAATGAGCGCAATCAAAACAGAGTAAATATGGTATTGTCTCATGTTGTTGGCAATATTCCGAGAGGAAGCTGCAGGCAAAATTAATAATGAACTAATAATTAGTATACCCACCCATTGGATTGAAATTGTCACGATGACCGCCATGATCATAGCAAATGAATATTCATATAATCGAATGTTAATCCCTCTACTGCGTGCCAGAGATGGGTTCATGCTAGCCAGAAGAAGTTTGTTAAAAATAACGATCCATAAAGCAATAACCATGACAAATACAATCCCAAGTGTCAACAAATCGGATGGTGTAATACTCAATAAATCACCAATAAGATAAACTGAATATTTGGCAAACCCTCCGTTACGTGAAAGTATGACGATTCCAAGCGCCATTGCTGTAGAAGAAAATACCCCGATGATCGTATCCGTAGAAGCCGTGTTGGCTTCTTTGACAACTAGGATTGCTATAGTAATCAAAATTGAAAAAAGAAGCATTGACCAAATAGGATTGTTGATGCCCAATATGACCCCAATGGCAATACCTGTTAGGGCAGAATGCCCCAATGAATCAGAAAAGAAAGCCATTTTGTTATTGACGATCATTGTACCTAGCAATCCGAAAATTGGCGTTACCAATAAAACACCCAAGAGGGCATTCTTCATAAATGCATAATGAACCCATTCGAAGGGAAGCAATAAGTTCATCAAACTATACCAAATGTGCATTATCCACCCGATCCTTCTCATCCCGTTGATAACGTTTTGCCCAATCCAAACCGAACGTTTGAATTACTTTTTCATTACTGAATACTTCTTGAGGAGTTCCAACACACTCAATCGTTTTATTATTAACAAAGACTACACGATCAGCATACTCTGCTACCAGATTGAGATCATGAGAAACCAAGATAATTGATAAATCGTAGTTTTCTCGAAGCAGTGAGACCGTTTTATAAAACAATTCCAAACCCCTCTGGTCTATACCGGAAACTGGTTCATCCAGAAGTAAGAGGTGAGGAATGGGGTCAAGGGCGAGTGCTAGTAATACTCTTTGTAACTCCCCACCTGATAAACCTCCTAAGCGGTTATTGATTAAGTGTTCTGCCTGAGTGCGGGCTAAACTTTCTCGAACACGCTCACGTACCCTTTTAGTGTACGTAAACCAAACAGGCATCTTTGCCTGGGCAGCGGCAAATAAATCGAGTACGCTTGTGGGGGAACTAGAATCTAGCTCAAGCTTCTGCGGGACATAACCAATGATTGGTCTCGTAGTCCCTTCGTTTTTGGCGTCAAGAAATTGGAGTTCTCCTGTATGAGAAATCTCGCCAAGAATAGCCTTTAATAGAGTGCTTTTACCAGCACCGTTAGGACCGATGATGGCAGTCAAATCCCCACAGTGAATGTGGAGATTGACATTGCGTAATATTTCTGTACCACCACGTGAAATACCGAAGTTCGTAATCTTAGTACAACATAGCCCACACTTACAGGAGGTCCCTGGGTCTTGACAGCTGTGAGTACATTTGGGTTGTATCATGTTCATTTTAGCGCCTCTTCTAGTGTTTTAAGATTGTTGTCCATAATATTGATATAGGCATCTGCTTCCATAGGCCCCATTACAACGGGGTCAAGTGTATAAACTTTTGCACCTGTCGCTGTCGCAATTGTTTCTGCCGCTTTAGCAGAATATTGTGGTTCTGCAAAGAGCGCTTTTACTTTCAGATTCTTAACCCGGTCAATAGTTTCACTTAAGTCTTTGGCATTAGGAGTAGAACCTGGTTCGCGTTCGATGACAGCAACTATGTTGAAATTGAATTCCTTGGCAAAATAGGGGAATGCCTCATGAAATGTCACGATGTCACGATTTTTCATGCCGTCCAAGGCTAGATGCATTTTAGCCCTCTCTGCTTCGAGTTTTTTGATATACTCATTGGTATTCTCTTTATATTTGGTGGCATTAGTGGGGTCTAATAAAGCAAGTTGATTTCCAATAGTTTGTACCTGAGTGATAGCATTAGTGATACTTACCCATACATGAGCATTATCGCCTTCGTCTCCAGATCCTTTAATAAGTTCGATTCCTTTACTGGCCTCGACTATTTTCAGATCTGGCATTTGGCTTGTAATCTTGTCCATGAAGGATTCCATTCCTGCCCCATTGATTATGAGAACTTTTGCTCCCTCAAGATTCTTCAAGTCTTCAGGCGTTGCCGCATAATCATGAAGGCATCCTGCTGTGGGCTTAGTCATATCGATCACTTTTACATTAGGGATGTCCTTGGCAACATTTAAAGCAAATATATACATCGGGTAGAATGAAGCAGCTATTGTTGTCGTTTTTTCGGCTACAGAACTTGAACCTTCAGGTTTAGTAACGGCAGCCTTAGAATCGTTATTAGCTCCACACCCACTTAACATCAACAAGCTTAATAGTATTAGACCAAGAATTTTAATCGACTTTGTATTCGTAATAACTACCCTCTTCCTTATTTGCAAATGCATCCTATTTGCATCATCTTCTTTTATAATTATACTCTATCATTACCAATTGTAAACCATTTCTTTCCTTCTTGATCTTTGAATTCATGCGTTATGTAATACTGGTAAAATAATTTCATGTAAAACCGACAAATTTTAAGGTGTTAAATATTGCTAAAATAATGAAAAAGATTAAAATGGACATAGAAATAGTTAAATTATTAAGAATTAAGGGATGATTTTATTTGGAAGACAACTCTAAATATAAGGAAGTGCTAAAAAAAGAAGGGGTTAAAAGCACTAGGCACAGGTACGCCATGCTTGAACTACTGGAAAAGTCTAAATCTCCACTGACGGTAGAAGAACTATTTATATTGTTAAAGGAAAAGACTTCTTCAATAAATTTGTCTACTGTATATAGGACTCTCGAAACATTCGCCTCCAAGAATCTGGTTATTAAGTCCAACAGAGTGGATGATGGAAAAGCTCGATATGAATTAAACCACCATGAGCATAAACACCATCTCTTCTGCGTCAGTTGCCATAAGTTAATTGCTATTGAAGAGTGCCCGATAGGAGAACTTCAGCAGATTTTAAAAAAGAAGATCGATTTCGACGTTACCGGACACAATCTGGAGATATATGGTTACTGTCATAATTGTAGAAAAATGGAACGTTAAGAATATCGATCAGAAATCCCTCATGACATAGGGATTTCTTTTTTTGTCAATTTGGCTGGAAGTTCTGAGAAGCACCCGACTGGCATAGGTATTAGTGAAATCGGACAAGGAGGATGGAATCATGGATCTGATGTTTACTATACCGGCTGCTATTGGCCTGGGAGCACTTCATTCTTTAGAACCTGGACACGGAAAAGGGGTAATAACAGCTTATCTCATTTCTTCAGGTGCGAAGATAAAAGATGCAGTTATGTTAGGAATTATTTCTGCATCAGCGCATACACTTTCTATTGCTCTACTAGCATTTTCGGCTTCATCCACTATCAAAGTCCTTTTCAATCATAACCTTTCTAATTGGTTTCAGTTAATATCAGGGATTATAGTTATCTATATAGGATTAAATATCATCTCACAAAGAATCTTCTCTTCCATGGTGGGGGGCGAAGATTCGTCTCATGATCATAACCACGGTCATTGTAATTGTGGTCACGAGACAGGGACTACGACATACCCAGCGTCCACATTGCGAGGTTTATTCCTGACAGGATTCTTTACAGGACTTGTCCCCTGCCCAAGTGCCTTAGCTATCCTTCTTGCTGCGGTTTCAGTCGATAAAATCCCTTTAGGCTTGGGATTGGTAGGAGCATTTTCATTAGGAGGTGCTATTACGATGGTGACTATTGGGATATTAGTTGTTCGTGCAAGTAATTCTATTAAACGGCTTGAAAAATGGCATGTTGTGAATCGTTTGGCATTGGCGTCTTCCTTGTTAATAGTATTTCTGGGAGGCGCGTTGATCCTTCAGTCTGTAAGCCAGTTTGGAGTCTCACCAACATTAAACCATAATATCTTAATTAATTATCAGCCAAGTAACCTTGGAAGGTAATCTATTAGCATACTATATTTTTTAAAAGGGCCGAGGCAAGTGCTCGGTCCTTTTACTGGTAACTAAGGTGAAGCAAAGGAAGTGTCTTAAATAATGCTAACACCTAGCTTAGAGGATTATTTAGAGGAAATATACCGGTTTTCGTTATCGCTTAATACGGTCAGGGTAACCGATATAAGTAAAAGGCTTAAAGTTGCTTTGCCGTCAGTAACTAAAGCCCTCTATAAATTGCGAGACCAGAGTTACATAAAGTACGAACGATATGGCGAGATCAAACTTACCGATAAAGGAAACGAATTTGGGTCCTACTTAGTAACGCGGAACCAATTGCTGCAGGAGTTCCTTGCCCTAATATGTAGCAAATGTAACTTCGCTGTTGAGGCCGAGGCTATGGAACATTATCTTTCAGCTGCAACAATTGAGGCCATCAAAACTCTAGTGGAGTTCATAAAGAGTAATCCATCTTGGCAACAAGCCTTTAAAGATTTCATGGATTTAAGAGGTTAAGAAGAAATATACTCCATTATATTCCATTTTTTGTTGAGGTTAGCGTACCTTCTAGGCTAAACCTAAAAGGTATGCTAGCTGGGCTATGACGAAACATACTGTAAACGCAATGGCAGTGGGAATGATAAAACCCATAAAGGTCCACTTCTTACTTCCAGTTTCTTTGTGGATACTGAGCAAGGTTGTTGCACAGGGCCAGTGGAGAAGGGCAAATAGCATTGTATTGAAAGCAGTTAGCCAAGTCCAGCCGTTGGCAAGTAGGACTTTTTTTAATTCGAATAAGCTCTCTAACTCGGTCAATTGCCCTGTAGCAAGATAGCTCATGAGTAGGATCGGTATCACGATCTCATTGGCAGGGAGGCCTAAGATAAAGGCCATGAGGATAAAACCGTCCAGTCCAATGGCCTTGGCAAGAGGATCTAGAACTCCAGCGGTATAGCTAAGAACACTGACGTCGCCGATGTAGACATTCGCTAGAATCCAAGTGAGCGCTCCAGCTGGGGCTGCTACAACAATTGCTCGGCGCAAAACAAAAACCGTGCGGTCAATAATCGAACGATAGAAAACGGCACCGACCTTAGGTCTACGATAAGGAGGTAGCTCCAATACCAAGGATGAGGGTTCTCCTCTGAGAATCGTTCTAGACAAGGCCCACGATACTGCAAAGGTAATCGCTACTCCAAGCAGGACTAAGAGTGTTATTATACCTGCCGCTAGAAGTGATTGTGAAAATGCGAGTGTACTGGTCATGAAGATCGAAGAAATAGCGATGAGTGTAGGAAAACGTCCATTGCAGGGCACAAAGTTATTGGTCAGGATGGCAACCAAACGTTCCCTAGGAGAATCAATAATCCGTGTAGACACGACCCCAGCTGCGTTACACCCAAAACCCATACACATTGTCAGGCATTGTTTGCCGCATGCTTTCGCTTTCTTAAACATATTGTCAAGGTTAAAGGCCACGCGGGGAAGATAACCAAGGTCTTCAAGGAGAGTAAACAAAGGGAAAAAGATGGTCATGGGGGGAAGCATCACAGCAGTAACCCATGCCAAGGTACGGTACATACCTAGGACTAACACGCCATGTAGCCAGGCAGGGGCGTGAATCAGCTGAAACCAGTGGGTAAGAACATCTTGAAAGGCAAAGAGCACTGACGCGATCATTTTCGAGGGCACGTTCGCACCTGCAATGGTAAGCCAAAACACCGTTCCCAACAAGAGTAACATAAGCGGATACCCAAACATACGAGAGATTACAATTTTATCTATCTTATCTTTCCAACTCATCGGTAGAGAGTCATCGCGAAATACTACCCGTTTGGTAAGCTTTTCAGTGTAATTGAAGATATCTGTGACAACACGATCAGCTAAAGGTGTCCCTGAAGATAAACGGATAGATTCGGTATCTAAGTAAATCTTCAGAAGCGGATCTATTGGATCGAGAGTGCTCATAGTGTCAACTCACCCCATTGATGTTGAAGTGCCATCGTATCCTGTTTTTGTCTAGCTGCATAACGGCTGATGGTCTCAATAAATGAAAGGTCACTATCTAATAGACGAAGTGCCAACCATTTGGGATTTACTACTCTGGCTAAGTCTAACTCTTCAATTTTCGGAAGAAGTGCACAAATTGCCTGTTCAACCTCTTCTGAATAAGGAACCTGTTTCGGCCAGGTCTTTTTCTGTTCTACGGCCATTGTGTAGACCGCGTTTTGCAGTTCTTGAAGTCCTTCTCCATTCCTCGCAGCAGTGGGAATGACAGGGACGCCAAGTTCTTTTTGTAGTTCGTTAAAATTTATGTTTAGCTTCTTTTTTCTCGCTTCATCGATCAAGTTTACACAGATAATGACCTTTGAGGATATCTCCATTACTTGGAGGGCTAGGTTAAGATTGCGTTCAAGAGAAGTTGCATCAAGAACGACAATGATCGCATCGGGTTGACCGAAGCAGATAAAATCCCTAGCGATCTCTTCCTCAACACTGTGGGCTAGTAGGGAGTAAGTACCAGGCAAATCAACCAGTAAAAATGGTTTATTTCGATATGAGTAATTTCCTTGCGCATTATCCACTGTTTTTCCCGGCCAGTTGCCTGTATGTTGATGTAAACCGGTAAGTGCATTAAATACGGTGCTTTTACCGACGTTTGGATTTCCAGCGAGCGCAATCACGAACTGTTCAGCGGTCGTTCTAATGCCAAATTGTTCTCTCATAACGCGGCCGTGATTTTTAAGCGCGTTAGAACTGTCTCCAATTTTCAACTTCATATTTTTCACCTCAAAGATATTTTTGCAAAACGTTTAGGTCCTAGCTTAGCTTTGAGTCGATGTAAATTTGGCAGGCGTCTTCGCTACGCAATGCAATTACAGTATTGCGGACTAAGTACGCGATAGGATCTCCAGCAGGGGCTTTCCCTATACAGGTAAGAACGGTCCCCGGGACAATGCCAAGATCAAGGATTCGGCGACGGAGTAAGCCTTTCACATCCAAATGTACAACGTTAGATTTTTCACCTAGCCTTAGTGTGGATAAGGGCACCGGTAATGATGTCATATTAAGTAATCTCCTTTCAAGGATTGTTAGGCTGAGGTAACTTTTGAACAATACTGTAGTTTACGGTTAAATGAGGGTTTGAAATATAGTATTGAATCTGAGAGTGGAGTGTTACCTCCTTGTATTGGCAATTTTTGTTGTTACCCATAAAAGAGACTCTAGCTTGACTGTAACTTCTGCATTGAACAACTTCTTTAAAGTAAACGGCCAAAATCTAAACGTACAATATGATATAATTATTGTGCTTAAGTCATAGCAATAGGAGTGGATAATATGGCAACTGGAATAAGTAGATTGAGATATGCAGATGAAAAACTAGAAATGCCCAAGGTTACGAGGGCAATGTTAGCCAGAATATTGAGCTATTTTATTCCCTATCGAATGAGAATGCTTCTGGTCATTGGCTCAATCATATTAACTTCAATATTGGGGCTTATACCACCGATCCTTATTAAAAATATAATAGACAAAGCTTTGCCGCAAAAGGATCTAAAGCTTTTAAGTATTTATATTTTTATTTCGATAGGTATTACTATAATCCTCGGACTATTAGACGTGGCTCAGTCTTATTTAAGCACGTTGATTTCCAAGCACATTATATTAAACATGAAAAATCAGATGTATTCTCATCTGCAGCATATGTCCTTGAATTTCTATTCCAAGGCTTTGCCTGGGGAGATTACCACCAGATTAACGAGTGATATAGATGGAATCCAAGATATCTTTAACACTACTGTAATAAATACTTTAAGCAGTTGTGTCGTTCTTGTTTCCACAGCAATTGTCTTAATAACGATGAACTGGAAACTAGCCATCGTAGGTATGATCATATTGCCAACATTTATTATCCCTACGAGAAAGGTTGGTAAGGTAAAATGGAAAATTGCTACTCATAGTCAAGAAAAGATCAGTGAGTTATATCAGATTATCCAAGAGACTCTTAGTATAAGTGGGGCAATAATTACAAAGATATTTACCAAGGAGAAGGATGAATACGAAAAGTTCAAACAAACAAATGAAGAGGTTATAGGCCTGCAAATAAGAGAATCGCTTGTAGGCAGATGGTTCAGGATGACAATTAGTACATTTTTAGCAATGGGACCTATGCTGATTTACTTTTATGGAGGCTATTTGTTTGTTAAGGGTGAGATTTCAATAGGAAGCATAATAGCCTTTGTAGCGTTGTTGGGAAGGCTTTATTCACCAGTCTCACAACTATCCAATATTCATATTGATGTCACAAGGTCCTTGGCCTTATTTCAAAGAATCTTTGAGTATTTTGATCAGAAACAGGAGATAGAAGATAAGCTAGAGGCTACTAGTCTAGAGTTAATATTGGGTAGGGTTGACTTTGAAAAGGTGTATTTTTCTTATAACAGTAGGGTTCAAGTTTTAGAAGATATAAGCTTTTCGGTAAATCCAGGCACTATGGTGGCTTTGGTTGGCTCCAGTGGTGCAGGGAAAACCACCATTACAAATCTAATTCCAAGATTATATGAAGTTATCCAAGGGAGCATAAAAATTGATGGCAGGGATATTAGAGAAGTTACCTTGGAGTCACTTCGCAAGCAGATCGGTATAGTTATGCAAGAACCGTATCTTTTTAATGACACCATAGAAGAAAATCTCAGATATGGGAAAAGTAACGCCACTCAGGAAGAGCTTATCAAGGCTTGTAAGGCAGCGTATATTCATGATTTTATTATGACCTTACCGGATGACTATAAAACAGTGGTCGGGAATCGGGGCATAAAGCTATCGGGCGGAGAAAAGCAAAGGGTATCGATTGCGAGAGTATTATTAAAAAACCCAAGAATTATTATTCTTGATGAAGCAACTTCCTCTTTGGACTCAGTCTCTGAGATGTATATTCAGAAGGCGATGGTACCCTTATTAAAGAATAGAACAAGTTTTGTCATTGCTCATAGATTGTCAACTATTCTTGCATCGGATCAAATCTTTGTCATCGAAAATGGAAAGGTTGCAGAAATTGGGACACATGCAGAATTGATAAAAAAAGATGGTCTATATAGACAACTTTATGAAACGCAGTTTAAGGCTCAGGTGCAATCTATGTCCGTTGACTAAGAATTTAGCCAACGCGAAGTTCGTTACAGCCTATATGACATTTCCTACAGGATCGCCCGCCGTCCATGGCAGGATTTTTTTCTCAGATGAAAGTCATATATTTCAAATAAGTTCTTCATCCAAGGAATTTCTACAGGAGATAGCAGGAACTTCTAAATTCATTTAGTGGTAAAACTATTGTGTACATGATTTAAAACAGAACAATTTGGAATAAGGGAATTAATTCGA
>DHJG01000177.1:48918-49244 GCA_002404215.1 Desulfosporosinus sp. UBA4726 | reverse complement strand
GTCATATGAAGCAAAACGGGCAATTCTGCAGGATATGTCAAAGAGGGGACTTTACGTTGCTGGAGAATATGATTTCGATGGGGTAGTGAATAATTTTGATCTGAGGAGATGTGTTTATGGGGGGCAGCCCAATACAGTTTGATTACACTGTTTTAGCTACACTATTTTCCCTTGTATTTGTTTTATCCATTTTTTACTTAATGGTAAGTGCTATACGGTTCTTTAAAAGTAAAAGAGCAACTGATAAAGAGCTATTACAGAAGATAGATGAGCTAATCAAGTTGCAGAAAAAATCTGAAAAAACATCTTAACAGTGCACTAACCAT
>DHJG01000177.1:48302-48693 GCA_002404215.1 Desulfosporosinus sp. UBA4726 | reverse complement strand
AATAGAGTGAATAAGGACATTAAAGACTCCGCGTTCTGCGTAATATGTCCGAAGATTAACTATGATTAGTTAGATTATGAAGGAGAGTAGAACAAACATGCCTCAGAAAAGCTATGATCTAAAAACTAGGGCAAAGGAACAGTTAAAAGGCAAATGGCTTCAAGCTGGAATTGTGTGTTTTATTGCTTGGTTACTTACAATGGCCTTTACAGGAGGGAATGCGGTACATTCCGTGCAAACCGTCTGGCAGAATGGGNNATCTTAACAGTGCACTAACCATACAGTATCTAATTCCAATTAAGTGACGAGGAGGGAAATAGAGGTAAAGTATTCATTGTGGCAATGATTTAGATGTGCGGCGTTTGGTAGAATAGAGTGAATAAGGACATTA
>DHJG01000177.1:37303-48037 GCA_002404215.1 Desulfosporosinus sp. UBA4726 | reverse complement strand
GATTAGTTTATTATACTTCATATTGATGGGGCCAATAACGCTCGGAGTATCAGGCTATTTTCTTAAGTTGACGAGGAATGAAGGACCGATCATTGAGGATATGTTTGGAGGGTTTAAATATTTCGTAAAATCCTTTGTTCTCAACCTCCTCATTACGATCTTTACAATTTTATGGACTTTACTTCTTATCATTCCCGGAATTATAGCCACCTTCCGATATTCCATGGCCTACTACATTATGGCGGATAACCCTCAGCTAAGTGCCTTTGAAGCATTAAACCAAAGTAAACAAATGATGGTTGGCTTCAAATTCGAACTATTTAGGTTATGGTTGAGCTTTTTAGGTTGGTTCCTATTAGGAGTAGTCACTCTAGGTATAGCATTTCTTTGGGTTAATCCCTACTACGAAACTGCTAAGGCTAGCTTTTACCATGACTTGAAACCTAACCACCTAACCTAACCTGCAACAACCGCAGTTGTGATTATTCTAAGTATGTTGCAACAGCGTTTAATGAAGAAAAAAAGGCAAAGAGGCGGGATGAGGAATTTCCAAAAGATTGTAAAAAAGCTTTTGATATGGGGGTGAGATTCGCACAGTAAGGAATAAAATATATACTTTTGCATTTAGAGCCTAATTATAGGCTCTTTTTATATTTTGGGAGGTGACAAATGGTGGGCGTTTTGAGAAAGAACACGGAGGAATTTTAGGCTGTTGGGGCGGAATAACACCTTCGACCAATTGCAGCCAAGTACCGAAACGACGACCGCGACGACTTGTGACCTTTGTGATCATCGTTCCATATAATAAGTGCAGGGTGCTCTATCGTTAGGAGGGATGCAAATGTTTGGCTATCGCAAACGTTTATTTTATCCGATACATGTTGAACGACCGGATCCTATGTTTGCTAATGTTTTGCTCGAACATTATGCTGGCAAGGATAGCGAATTCTCCACGGCAGTTCAGTATTTAAATCATCGCTCGAATATGCCAAATCGTCATGTGAGGGAACTTCTTAGCATCATCGCAGCTGAAGAATTAGGGCATATGGAACTCATTGCAGTAGCTATAAATAAATTAGGAGGTCCACCTCTTGCTTACGTTAATTCTCAAGGTGTTCCTTGGGGGATCAACTATATTGACCAAAGTGTGGACCCTATCACTATGCTACAGGTGGACGTACAGAAAGAGACTAGGGAAAATGAACTGTATCAGCAGCATTTAGAGATGACTTGTGACTCAAACATGAAGCGGCTGATTAGTTTCTTAATAAGTCGGGAAGATGTACATAAACGGTTGCTTCAAAAAGCGCAGTCACTATTTGGTGAAACTAGTTCACCGGAAGAATTTAACGTGCTGATTTATGACTATAAGATAAGTTTGCAGATCTTGGAATAATTAATGGTATACTGGGTTCATGTAATCTTACAAGGCTAATAGAAATAATGATTGGTTGCCTAGTTGACGATTTTTAAAAATTTGTTATTCTTAAAATCTAGTCTTTAATTAATTAAAGAATACTGCAAAATAATGTAGAAACTCCAAGCGACAATAACGCGTGGGGTTTCTACATTATTTGCAAATTATAAATCTAAAGAAATGTCGCATCAATTTGTTATAATAGTTATAATAGGGGTTACAAGGAAGAGGTTGAATTTAATGCTAAAAGATTGTAAAATCGGGGAAAGGTTCGAGGGAGCTCTACTGGTCAATGAATGGAAGGAAGTACCCTTTCGGCAAAAGCCAGGAGCATATCTCTCATTGACATGCCAAGATCGCTCAGGAATGATTCAAGGGAAAATGTGGAATTATGACCCACAGATTCTTAACTGGCTAAATGATCAAGATATCTTTCGCATTAAAGGGGTTGTTTCTGAATATCGTGGTGCACTTGATCTTACAATTGAAACGATACGGATGATTCCCAAGGAAGATGTGGATTTATCCGCTCTTTTGCCGAGTTCCCCGGTCTCAGCCGAGGAGTTGGAAAATCGCTTAAATGTTATAATGAAGAAGATTACCCAACCGGAGCTTAAAGGCCTTTTAGACCAGCTTCTGACCCATCCAGAATGGGGAACAGCTTACCGACAAGCACCGGCAGCTATGAAAATCCATCAGGCCTATCTTCGTGGGCTTTGGGAGCACAGTGTCAGAGTAGCTGAGCTTGCGGACGGGGTTGCTGATCATTATCCAGCAATAAATCGTGATTTAGTCCTGGCTGGGGCGCTTTTGCATGATATGGGAAAGACTTTGGAGTATTCTTACGATCGAGGGATAAAGTTCACAACGGAAGGCCGGCTCCTCGGGCACATTATTTTAGGTATCGAACTCTTAATTGAGGAGATGGCGAAAATTCCAAATTTTCCACATGAGTTAAGAGCAAAGTTGTTGCATATCATTACCAGCCACCATGGAAAATACGAATGGCAATCCCCGAAACGACCGAAGTTAGTAGAAGCATTGGTGATCCACTATGCGGATGCTATGGATGCTGAACTTTTCCAGTTCGAGCAGGCCAAAGAGACTCACCCTGATGATGAGTGGTCCCCCTATATCCCAAGTATGGAGCGTTGTATTTACTTGAAATAACAAATGGTCTGACGTAAAAAATTGAGAAGAGGTACTTAATATGCGACGTGACGATAAGGAAATAACCGAACAGAAAGACTTGGACGAGATTATGAAGAAGGCTCAGGTGTGCCGATTAGCGGTATCCTATGAAGCTATGGCCTATATTGTTCCGATGAGTTTCGGTTACGCCAGTAGGACATTATATTTTCATTCGGCTCAAGAAGGTTTAAAATTAATGATCCTTCGAGAAAATCCTAAGGCCTGCTTTGAAGTGGACATTGAAACCGAGGTTGTTCCTGGCGAGAAAGCGTGTGACTGGACGATGAGGTATCAGAGTGTCGTCGGGTTTGGTGATGTTGCATTTATCGAAGATTTAGAAGGCAAGCGAGAAGCCATGCATATCATCATGCAGCAGTATTCAGATGAAGCGAAGCAGATTGAAGATTCGGCGCTGTCAGGTGTTACTCTACTTAAGTTAACTATTAGTAATATGACGGGTAAAAAGTCGGGCTAATGAACTCACTTAAATAAAGGCAAAAGCTAAACCGAAGAATTAGATATTGGAGGGGTATATGTGGAAAAAGGCCAATTAGAGGATTTTGAAGAAAAAATGGTTAATGAGTTGAGCATCAAGGCTGAAAAGACGAGTTTAATTAATCCTGAGTTGTTCAGTAAATATAATGTTAAACGTGGCTTGCGTGATCTAGATGGGAAGGGTGTACTAGTCGGATTAACAGAAATTGGCGAAGTGCATTCCTATATCTTGGATGAAGATGAAATGATTCCTGTTCCAGGTAGGTTGAACTATCGAGGTATTGATATTCGAGATATCGTCGACGGTTTTATGGGGGATGACCGCTATGGTTTTGAAGAGACTTGCTATCTATTGCTGTTTGGGAATCTTCCGGATAAAGACTCACTTAAAGAATTTGAGAAACTTCTCGTCCTTAAGCAGACCTTGCCTGAGGATTTCGCCCGTGGCATGATAATGAGCTCGCCGAGCAAGGATATTATGAATGTTTTGGCAAGAAACGTCTTAGACTTATACAGCTTTGATGATGATGCAGATAATACGTCCATAAAAAATGTACTAAAGCAATGTATTCGGCTAATTGCCTGTTTCCCCTCCCTTGCAGTTTATGGTTACCAAGCTTTTTCTCATTATCACGGAAATAAAAGTTTATATATTCACAGTCCGAGACCAGATTTGAGTATTGCTGAAAATATCCTGTACATGCTGAGGCCAGACAGTAAATTCACAAAACTTGAAGCAAAACTGCTGGACATTGCGCTCGTGCTCCATGCGGAGCATGGCGGCGGGAACAATTCATCCTTTGTAACGCATGTTGTAACCTCCACAGGAACGGACACCTATGCGGTGATGGCAGCAGCCTTAGGAGCACTGAAGGGGCCTAGGCACGGGGGCGCTAATATTAAGGTCGTTCAGATGTTTGAAGATATGAAGAGAAACTTGAAAGATTGGAATGATTCTGAAGAAATTAAAGGTTTCCTGACAAAAATAATCAAGAAAGAGGCTTTCGATAAGTCAGGCTTGATTTACGGTATAGGCCATGCTGTATACTCCATATCCGATCCTAGGGCTGTAATCTTCAAGGAATACGTTGCTCAGCTTGCCAAGGAGAAGGGACTTGAGGATGAATACAATCTCTATGCCAAGGTAGAAGAACTGGCACCAGAGATTATTAGTAGAGGCAATAAAATGCACAAGATTGTAAGTGCAAATGTTGACTTTTATTCGGGCTTCGTTTATAGAATGCTGGATATCCCAGATGAAATGTTTACACCGATCTTTGCTATTTCTAGAATAGCAGGCTGGAGCGCGCATCGCATCGAAGAAATCGTAAATGCCGGAAAAATTATTAGACCGGCCTACAAGAGCGTTGCAGGTAGACGTGACTACACTGTGATGGATGAACGATAGTCTAGAATGTAAAGAGACAGCAGGACGTATACGTCCTGCTGTCTCTTTAGGTTATACCAAGATAGAAGGTGTAAGAGGAAATAACAGTTGGACCTCGCTTAATTAAGGAGAACATGTCGAATGATAGTTTGTTTTAGAAATATATATAACGAATTATAAAGATAATGATTAGTTTGTAGAAAAATGAATTAAAACTATCCTGGAAATTTAGAAATTAATTCAAGGATAATTTGGTTGTGTTATAGAATAATCAGTTTAGGTCACTAACTACAATCTGATTAAGAAGTGTGGTATAAATATGGCTATAAACGAAGGAATTTCGGAATTAAAACAAAAAGTTAATTTTCTAGAAAGGGCTTTAGAAAACGTTCTAGAAAACAACGGAATTTGGGACCTTATTTTCTCAGAGAACTATTGGGGTATTGTAGTTACGGATGTCATTAGTGGTGAGTTTGTAATAATGAACACTTGTTATGCTGAGATGCATGGATATAGCATCTCGGAGTTAATAGGAAAATCAATTTATGACGTAATTGCTCCAGAGTATCAAAAAGATCTTCCAGAAATCCTTCGTAAAATACATGACAGTGGTCATTTTGCTTTTAATTCTGTTGATCTAAAAAAAGATGGGAGTTCTTTCCCGGTACACGTTGATAGTTACGAAGTTACTGTTAATATGCGGCGTTTGAGGGTTGTTTCCATTTGGGATATTACTGAGAGTGAGCTTAAAGAGCAAGAATTGAGACAGTATCGGGAAAGTTTAGAGGAATTGGTCGACATCCGTACTAATGAATTGGTACGGACAAATGAGCAACTTCAAAGAGAAATCCTACAAAAAGAAGCCGCTGAAAAAGAACTAGCCATAGCAAATCAAGAGATGATAAATATACTTGGAAGTATTAGCGACGGCTTTATAGCCGTAAATCGTCAATGGATCATAACCTACGCAAATCAGGCAATGGTTGAAGCACGTGAGGCTAATGGTATGAAGGGTAATTTAATAGGCTCTAATTTTTGGGTAGCTTTTCAGCAAGGGAATAAGGTGACTAATGACGCTTGTCTGAAAGTGATGAATGATGGGCAGCCAACTCGAGTTGAGGCTTTTGCACCAGAAATGGGGCACTGGGCTGAAATTAGTATTTATTCAACAGAGATAGGAATAGCCTTGTTCTTTCGCAACATAGAAGAAAAAATAAAAATTGAAAAGGCAGTGGAGGAAGAGCATCGGCGTTTATATTCATTATTTGATGCATTTCCCGGCCTTATTTGTGTTTTAGAGAAAGATTTCAAGATACGTTTTGCTAACAGTAGTTTTCATGCAAAATTTGGCCCATGGGAAGGGACGCCATGCCATGAGGTCATCGCGGGTTTGACGATCCCATGCAATGATTGCGCGGCTCCAATGGTTTTTAGAGACTCTACAACTTTATGGAAAGAGAGGTTTTATGGTGATCAGATTTATGAAGTATATGCTCAGCCGTTTACTGATGTCGATGGGTCGAGATTGGTATTCAAAGTGCTTATGGACATTACCGACAGAAAGAATACTGAACGAGAATCTGCGCGTTCAGAAAGACTTAATATGGTGGGGGAAATGGCAGCGGGTATCGCCCACGAAGTGAGAAATCCGCTCACAACGGTTCGTGGTTTTCTGCAATTGCTTTCAGCCAAAGACAATGTAAAACAATATGGCGAATACTTTAATTTAATGATTGAAGAACTAGATCGTGCAAATTATATTATCACGGATTTTTTAAAGTTAGCTAGGGATAAATCATCGGATTTTAAGTTAATAAATATTTCCAATATAGTAAGGTCTCTAGCGCCTCTCTTGTCAGCGGATGCACTCCATCAAGACAAAGAGATACGCCTAGAACTTGAGCAGGTCGCAGACCTTCAGGGAGACGAAAATGAACTGCGACAGTTACTTTTGAACTTAGTAAGAAATGGATTTGAGGCAATGCAAGGCGGTACAACTCTAACGATTCAAACTCTTCAATTAGAAAACGAAATCATACTTAGGGTTTGCGACCAGGGAGGGGGAATTGACCCAGTAATACTCGATAAACTTGGTACTCCGTTCGTGACAACAAAAGAACAGGGGACTGGGTTAGGAGTAGCAATATGCAAGAGTATAGCTGCTCGACATAATGCAGTCATTAACTTCGAATCAAATTCGACTGGAACAATTGCTGCGGTGAAGTTTGGCATTGGCTGACTGGAACCCATTTTGTAGTACTAATCAGAAGTATTAATTCCGGGTTCAGTGAAGAGAAAATCAGGGAGTTTATATGGAATTTACGAGAGGATTAAACAAGTGGGAAGTAGTGTATTTGATAAAAGAGAGGATGGAAGCCTTAAGTTAATAGGGTTTCCGTCCTCTCTTTTATCAAATAGAGAGGGGTTAAATATGCCAAAAAAACTTGACAACAGAGCATTGCTTTAATAGATTAAAGAGAAATAGTAATATGTTCAAGGGGGATAATCTCATGTCAAGCGATGAGCGTTTACAGAATCCGTTAACAGATGCCTTATTCGAAGCGATTTTATTGCTTAAAAACAAAGAAGAGTGTTATCGGTTTTTTGAAGATATTGCAACGGTCGCGGAAATAAAAGCTTTGGCCCAGCGTTTGGAAGTCGCTAAGATGCTGCAGAGAAATGAGACTTATACAGCTATTGGAGAAGTAACTGGAGTCAGTAGTGCTACGATTAGCCGAGTTAAACGTTGTTTGAATTTTGGAGCCGACGGGTATCAGTTCATCTTAAGTCGTTTAAAAGAACGAAACAATTAAGAACATTGACATGAGAGAAGGAGAATCATAATGCTAAGAACAAATTTAGGGCAACGTATACCGGAGGGGATGCGCGATTTACTACCTGAGGAAATTGCCATGCAGGAGCGTTTAGAAGAAAAGACCCTTACACTCTTTAGACAGTGGTCGTATCAAAAAGTATTGACCCCAACCCTTGAATTTACTGCTTGCGTTCAACCAGATGTCGAGCAAGCTGATTCATTATACAAGTTCTTCGACCGTGAAGGGCGCATCTTAGCATTGCGCTCAGAACTGACAACACCGATCGCACGCCTTGTTAGCACACGTATGCGCGGTGGTGGTAATTTGCCATTACGTCTGTGTTATGGTGCAGATGTCTATAGAAATGCATCAGTTAGGCATCGAGAGTTTCGCCAAGTTGGCGTAGAACTTGTTGGTTCTGACCATGAATTGGCTGATGCAGAAGTAATTGCTCTCGCCGTAGAAGCGATTGCGGGTTTGGGCTTAAAAAATTATCAGTTTAATCTCGGGCATATGGGGATCTTTTCTGGGCTCATGCTGGAAGCTGGGATCGATGAGTCGTTGCAGGCAAAGCTGGAAGAAGCGTTGACACGTAAAGATATGGTCGGTGTAGAAAGCTGGGTCCGGCAAAGTGGGTTGCCCGGACGCGTTCAAGAGCTTTTACTGCGTTTGCCTCATTTCCACGGTGGAGAAGAAATTCTAGATGAGGTTCTCAACTGGAGTGAACGGCCAGCAATTCGAGAGGCCGTTGAGAGCCTAAGACGGATATACAGGTATCTGGAAAATTTTGGAGTCCAAGCGAACGTGTCGCTAGATTTAGGAATACTACGGGGTTTTTCGTATTATACCGGAGCAATATTTGAAGGATATGTTCCGGGAATGGGTTTTCCAGTGGTTGAGGGAGGTCGCTATGATGCGTTATATGCCGATTTTGGATCACCGTTACCGGCGACTGGGTTTGCTATTCACCTTGGAAACTTGTTAGAGCAATTCCCACTTCCAGTTGTGGAAGGTGCCGACATTTTGGTTTATGGATCTGATGACGAGAAAATTATTCACCAGTGCCAAGCTTTGCGAGCTAAGGGGAAACGGGTGGAAATGGCACTTGGAACAATAGAGAACCAAGTAGCCCGGAATATAGCCTTACTAAAACATATTCCAGAGCTTTTATGCGTCGATGAAAAGGGGTGCTAACATGCGCAAACTTGCAGTACTCACCGGTGGCGGGGATTGCCCGGGGCTTAATGCCGTGATTCGGGCGGTTGTTAAAGCGGCGTACCATCATAAAATTGAAGTACTTGGAATTAGAGACGGTTTTCGCGGAGCAGTAGAAGGGGAATTCATGCCCCTTGGTTTGAGCGATGTCTCAGGTATTTTACCACGTGGAGGTACAATTCTGGGAACAACCAATCGGGATAATCCCTTTGCTTATGAAATGAAACTTAATGGGCTAACCCAAGTGGTTGACCGTTCAGACGATGTCCTGCGAAATTTGAGAGAGCGTGGAGTGGATGCCTTACTGGCGATTGGTGGAGATGGTAGTTTGAATATCGCTCTTAAGCTTGCGGATAAAGGACTTAAGGTGATTGGGATTCCTAAAACCATTGATAATGATTTAATGGCCACTGATCAGACCTTTGGTTTTCAAACAGCGGTGGATACAGCTCAGGATGCTTTAGACCGCCTGCATACCACTGCAGAATCTCACCACCGAGTTATGATTCTAGAAGTGATGGGACGTTATGCTGGATGGATTGCCTTGTACGCGGGTGTTGCTGGAGGAGCCGACGTCATCTTGATTCCTGAAATCCCATATAATATCGATCGGGTTGCCTTAGCTATCCAACAAAGAGCAAACCAAGGGAAAAAATTCAGCATCATTGTCGTCGCCGAAGGTGCCAAGCCTCTGGGTGGAGAGATGGTGGTTGAACGTTTGGTTTCGGGACGATTCGACCCGCTCAAATTGGGCGGGATTGGTGCTAAATTAGGCAATGACCTTGAAGAACAATGTGGTATGGAAACGCGAGTTACTGTGCTTGGACATCTCCAGCGTGGAGGCTCCCCTGATGCCTATGATCGAGTGCTCTCCTCTCGCTATGGCGTAGCTGCAGTTGAAGCGGCGTTAGACGGGGAATTTGGGGTCATGGTCGCCCTTCATGGCAGGGACATTGTACGGGTTCCTCTTATTCAAGCGGTTGATAGACTTAAACTTGTACCTCTTAACGACCCATTGTTGTTAGCAGCACGTGAGCTTGGGATTGAGATGGGAGACTGATTTTTTTTATTAGCCGAATGGTGCTCATTTGATTGCAGTAAACCTACATAGCATCGACTGGCTTTTGGACATAACCAGCAATGCCTATACGCTTAGCTTCTGCCTCTGTTAGTACATATTATTCTTCTGCAATCACACATTACATTATAGAAAATAATACTATTTTAACTTCACGCATGCAAAATGTCGAGGTAACCTTTTATTTTAATATTGGGGTTGCCAGAGCATAGGGACATTGGTATAATATTAACATGATAACACTTTAACTAACTAAAGTGCATATATAGATTAACTAGAGCGTTGATTAAGCTTTTGCTTGAAGGAAATAGAGGAGGGGATGCCTCGTGGAACGAGATTTTTTGACGATTGCTTTACCGAAAGGTAAGTTGCTTATTGACTCCATCCAACTACTAACTCGTGTTGGGATAGAATGCAGCCATGTTAATGAAGATTCCCGGAAGCTCTTCTACGATCTTCCGGATAGTAAGGTCAAGATCATTATTTGCCGCGCCACAGATATTCCAACGTTTGTTGAATATGGGGCGGCAGACCTTGGTTTTGTTGGTAAAGACACCCTGCTGGAAGACAATAAAGATGTTGCTGAATTACTTGACCTTAAATTTGGCTATTGCCGCTTTGTTGTGGCTATGCCAGAGGCCAGTGTTCCCCCGAAATTGCCTAATGGGGAGTATGATTTAAGTGTTTTGAACCATCAACGAGTGGCAACGAAGTTTCCTAGGGTCGCAGAGACTTTCTTTAGCGGGCTGGGTATGCAGGTTCACCCCATAAAACTTCATGGAAATATTGAGCTTGCTCCTTGCGTCGGACTGGCAGAAATGATTGTGGATATTGTTTCTACTGGAAAAACGCTCAGAGAAAATCACTTGCTCGAGGTTGCTCCGATTCTAGAAGCGACGTCTCGTTTGATCGCTAACCGTGTAGCCTATCGGCTGAAATATGAGCGGATTCGGGTGTTAGTGGATCTTTTTCGTGAGGACTTACTGATCGAAGGGTCGATATAAAGACGAGCAGAGGAGAGACAAATAACAATGAAGGTTAATAATCTGAAGGACATCGATTTAAATCGTCTCACCCGAAAATCGTATGGAGACGATGAAACACTAGAACAGCGTGTTGCAGGGATACTGAAGCG
>DHJG01000177.1:31895-37124 GCA_002404215.1 Desulfosporosinus sp. UBA4726 | reverse complement strand
AACCTGCGTCAAAGCGGCTTGAGGGTGAGCGAAGAGGAGATTCAAAAGGCCTATCAAGACGTTGATGACGATTTTCTAGAAGCTTTGCGTACTGCTAAGGCAAACATTTTGAGGTATCATGAGAAGCAGAAACGAACCTCTTGGTTAGAGCCAGATCCAGATGGGAGTATTCTGGGTCAACTTATACTCCCACTTAAGCGCGTGGGTATCTACGTTCCAGGGGGAACGGCATCCTATCCATCGTCAGTACTGATGAACGCTTTGCCCGCTGTTGTAGCGGGGGTTAAAGAGATTGTGATGGTTAGTCCTCCTAGGGCGGATGGCACGCTACTAGCAGAAGTCTTGGTGGCAGCGGCTGAAGCTGGTGTGACGGAAGTTTACAAAGTGGGAGGGGCTCAGGGGATTGCCGCGTTAGCTTATGGTACAGAGACGATCTCTCAGGTCGATAAAATAACCGGGCCAGGAAATATTTACGTGACCTTAGCTAAAAAGCAGGTTTTTGGAACGGTGGATATCGATATGTTGGCTGGGCCGAGTGAGATTTTGATCCTCGCCGACGAGAGCGCACGTCCAGAAGAATTGGCGGCGGATCTGCTTTCTCAGGCTGAGCATGATCGCCTAGCCTCCGCGATTTTAGTATCCCCGTCTCGTTCACTCCTTGAGCAGACCCTTGCAGAGGTAGAGCGGCAGCTCGAAGACTTACCGCGTGCGGAGATTGCCCGGGCTTCCTTAGAGACCTATGGGGCCGCTATTTGGGTGAAGGACCTTTGCGAAGGTATGGAATTGGCAAACAAAATAGCCCCTGAACATTTTGAACTGGTCGTTCAGGATCCCTACAGCTGGTTAGGGCAGGTTCGAAATGTCGGCGCAGTCTTTATAGGGCGATACTCTCCAGAACCCGTCGGCGATTACTTTGCGGGACCGAACCACGTTTTACCGACTGGAGGGACGGCACGATTTTATTCGCCACTTAATGTCGATATGTTCATGAAGAAGGTCAGTGTGATAGGGTACTCAGAAGTTGCCTTGAAACGGGATGCCAAACAGATCGCCATACTCGCTCGCAGCGAAGGGCTGGAAGCACATGCTCGAGCTGTCGAAGTGCGGTGTAAATAAACATTAAGATCATAAAATAAGGGTGATAAGAGATCTAATCTTAAATTATCCTTACGAAAGGAGAGGGAAAGATGGAAAACGTGTTAAGTAATCCTGAAAAGTTTGTTCGTGCTGAAGTCCGTCAGCTTGTTCCTTATGAGACTAAACATATGCCCCAGTGTATTAAACTTGATGCCAATGAAAACCCCTTTCCTTGGCCGGTAGGAATGCATGAGTCGATGTACAGTGAGAAATTAGCGTTTAACCGCTATCCAGATGGAATGGGTCAGGACCTTAAAAAGACTATTTCTGCTTATACCAAAACTTCTCCAGAAGGAATTTTGATAGGTAATGGGTCGGATGAACTCATCCAACTCATATTACTCACCTTTGGCGGTTCTGGACAATCGGTCATTATTCACCCCCCAACGTTCAGCATGTACCAGATTGCCGCTCATTTGACTGATACAAAAGTCGTAGAAGTTCCTTTGTTAAACGGCTTAGATCTGGACACGGATGAAATCTTAAAGGCATCACTTTCACCGGAGGCCCATGTCGTAATTATTTGTAATCCCAATAACCCTACAGGTTCGCTGTTCCCGAGAGAAGAGATTCTCCGACTGGTACGAGAAAGTGGTAAAATCGTGGTTGTTGACGAGGCTTATGCTGAATTTTCAGATGAAACTCTCATTCCTGAGATTGGAAACTATCCTAACTTAGTGATCCTGCGGACGTTTTCTAAGGCCTTCGGAATGGCTGGCCTCCGCTTGGGGTATTTACTTGGACAACCAGAGACTATTGCCCTGATCAACCGGGTGAGGCCGCCGTTTAATGTCAATTCGTTTAGTCAGAAAGCGGGTATTTTGGCACTAGGTTACTTAGGAGAGTATCAAGCGCAAATTCAGCAGATCAAGGCAGAAACACATAAATTGCATGAGGCATTAACTAAACTCCCGAACGTAACGGTTTATCCGACACGGGCCAATTTTATCCTCTTTAAGCCTTCTGAGCCCGACAGATGGGCAATGGAGTTGTTGAAGCAGGGATTCCTGGTTCGCAATATGGGTGTACTCCCAGTTCTAGGGAAATGCCTGCGCATTAGTGCTGGACTGCCAGAAGAAAATGAAGGATTTATGCGAGCGATCCGAGAGATCAGCGCGGGAAGCGTTGAGAGTTAAGCCTGAAATGATCTTGGTTGGATAACTAACTGCGATGGATTCGAGAGGAGACCACTATGAGAGAAGCTTATATTGAACGGAAAACCAGGGAAACAGAGATCCGTGTTCGTTTGAACCTTGACGGAACAGGAGAGGCTCAAGTTAATACCGGGATTGGTTTCTTTGATCATATGCTGACAGCCTTTGCCCGGTTTGCCTATCTTGATCTCGATCTGCAGGCTACTGGGGATTTAGAGGTCGATGCTCACCATACAATAGAAGATTGTGGTATTGTGCTGGGGCAAGCCTTACGGGAAGCCTGCGGCGATAAGGTGGGGATCGAACGGATAGGTGAGGCGTTGCTTCCCATGGACGAAGCCCTTGTTCAAGTGGCCTTAGATTTATCCAATCGTGCTTACTTAGTTTGGACTCTGGATTGCACAGACGGTATGGTCGGTGAGTTTCCAATTGAGATGGCCGAAGAATTTTTTCGAGCGTTTGCCGTACAGAGCGGACTTACCCTACATGTAAAGCAACTAGCGGGGAAGAATCATCATCATATTCTGGAAGCTGTTTTTAAAGGGGTAGGGAGAGCCCTAGGGTTGGCCCTACATCTGAATACCCGTTATAGCGGCATCCTTTCGACTAAAGGAGTATTATAAAGGGCTTTCTTCAGATGGAGTTTAAATTTCCATCTGAAGTTTAGCTGAGCTTATCCAAGGACTTAGTGTCACTTATGGTTAGCGTAATCACTGAATTTTAGTGGCTCTTAGTCTTCGGATAAGTTGAAAACAAATAGCGTTCCGGGAGGAATAGAAATTGATAGGTATTGTAGATTATGGACGTGGAAACTTGAGAAGTGTGGAAAAGGCTTTGGAAAAGGTCGGTTTTGAGGCCTTGATTATGACGTCTCCCCAGGAGTTAGATAGAGTGGATGGACTCATACTTCCTGGAGTCGGTGCATTTGCCGATGCGATGGAGGCTTTAAATCGTGGGGGCTGGACTCAGCCTATCACCCAATTTGCCCGCTCTGGTCGCCCCTTTCTGGGAATTTGCCTGGGGATGCAGGTTCTCTTCGAGGTAGGGGAAGAACATGGCGAGCACTCCGGATTAGGACTCTTATCGGGACGAGTTATCAAATTTCCACCCGGTGGTAAGGTTCCTCATATGGGATGGAATAGTTTAAAGCTGGAACAACCCTCTCGCTTATTAGAAGGGATTCCGAACGAATCCTATTTCTATTTTGTGCATTCTTATTATGTAGAGCCAAGTGAGAAGAGTGATATAATAGCGACCAGTGACTACGGAGTCGTTTTTCCTGCAGTTGTTGGTAAGGATAATGTCTGGGGAGCACAATTTCACCCGGAAAAATCAAGTCCCTGGGGGCTTCAACTACTGACGAATTTTGGAAAGTGGGTGAATGACGATGCTGCTCTTTCCAGCCATTGACCTAAAAGAAGGGAAAGCGGTGCGTCTGTTACAGGGGCGGATGGAGGATTCCACGGTTTATGCCAATAACCCTGTTGATGTGGCAAAGGATTTTGAAAATCAGGGTGCCGAGTATCTACATGTCGTTGATCTGAACGGCGCTTTTACTGGAAAACCGGTAAATGATGAGATGATTCGAAAAATAGTGGGAAGTGTTTCTCTGAAAATTCAAGTGGGCGGAGGAATCCGTACCATGGAGCGAATCACGGAACTCTTGGATTTAGGGGTCGAGAGGGTCATTTTAGGGACGATAGCCGTCAAGAACCCGGATTTAGTTGCCGAAGCTGCGCGTCGTTATGGGGAACGAATCGTCGTGGGGATCGATGCCCTAGGCGGTTCGGTTGCGGTTCAAGGCTGGGCGGAAGCGACTGAAATGTTAGTCATAGATTTGGCACTAGCCATGAAAAACGTGGGGATAAAGCACGTGGTCTTCACAGATATTGCTCGGGATGGAATGCTTCAAGGACCCAATATCAAAAGTACGGTCCACCTAGCTCGGGAAACTGGCCTAGGGATAATTGCCTCTGGTGGGGTTTCCACTTTGGCTGACCTGCGATATTTGCAGAACGAGGCACTAAGAGGAGTCTCCATCGAAGGAGCCATTACGGGAAAAGCGCTCTATAGCGGGGCATTTACCCTGCGGGAAGCACTGGAAGCCACTCGCGCAGAGGAGATCTACGGAGAAAATGGGAACGGGGGGCAATGACATGTTAAGTAAGCGGATCATTCCCTGTTTAGACGTTCATGATGGGCGCGTGGTCAAGGGGACCAACTTCGTACAATTGCGGGACGCAGGTGACCCTGTGGAACTTGCGGCTCTCTATGACCGAGAAGGTGCCGATGAGCTGATTTTCCTGGATATAACCGCTTCATCGGATAAGAGAGAAACTATGGTGGATGTGGTACGCCGAACGGCTGAACAGGTCTTTATCCCTTTCACGATCGGGGGCGGACTGCGAACGATAGAAGATATTCGCCGCATGCTCCGGGCTGGAGCGGACAAAATAGCTCTTAACACTTCCGCAGTTCAGAATCCAAGGCTCATCCAAGAAGGGGCCCATGCCTTCGGAAGTCAATGTATCGTTTTAGCCGTTGATGCACGAAGCACGGCACCGGGTAAATGGGAAGTGTATATTCACGGGGGAAGAACGGCGACTGGCAAGGATGTCTTGGAATGGGTTGCAGAAGCAGAAGCACTCGGTGCGGGAGAGATTCTCTTAACCTCCATGGACCGCGACGGGACCAAGGCAGGATATGAGTTAGAACTGACCAGGGCTGTGAGTCGGGCGGTCTCCTTGCCAGTTATTGCAAGCGGTGGGGTAGGAACCTTAGAACATTTAGCAGAGGGACTAACCCTTGGGGAAGCGGATGCCGTCTTAGCTGCTTCAATCTTTCATTACAAGGAGTACAGCATTGAGGAAGCTAAGCGCTACTTAGCCAAGCAGGGAATTTTAGTTAGGCCTTAAGAGAGGGACTTGTGTGACACAGC
>DHJG01000177.1:25688-31685 GCA_002404215.1 Desulfosporosinus sp. UBA4726 | reverse complement strand
CGTAAAGACGTCGCGCTGTGTGACACTGCGTCCCGAGCTTGGGTCGGAGAATGGAACGAGGAACGATTAGCGTTGCATCTGGGACGCGGGAGAAGGGACGGTTCTTGACTTGCATTGGGAGGACGTCACATTCCATGTGCACCGTCTAACGTAGCTAGAAGGACTTTGTATGCAAGCAAGAATCGTCCCTCCTTGCGTTTGGACTACAATATGAATAGGAAGGTAGATATTGAAATGGATGTAAATAAAATAGAAGCCTTAGACTTATCAGGAATCCGCTGGGATGCTCACGGGCTTGTTCCTGCGATTGTCCAAGATGTGGAGACTAAGGATGTCTTAATGCTTGCTTATATGAATGAAGAGTCCTTGCGTCGTACTTTACGTGAGGGTAGGGCTTGTTATTTTAGCCGAAGTCGGCAATCTTTGTGGCTGAAAGGGGAAACCTCGGGTCATTTCCAGGAGATAGTGAATATTAAGTTTGATTGTGATCAGGATGCACTGCTCTTGACTGTGAAACAAACTGGGATGGCTTGTCACGAAAATTATTTCTCGTGTTTTCACTATGATCTGACGAGCGAAGGGTTTAAGGCCATTGGAGAACCGGAGGTAAGGACAGAGCCTTCACTGGGGAGAACTTTAGAATTGCTGACCGATGTGATTCACTCTCGCAACCTGGAACGACCGGAAGGGGCTTATACCACCTATCTGTTCGAAAAGGGAATTGATAAGATTCTCAAAAAGGTCGGTGAGGAAAGCTCTGAGGTGATTATTGCGGCTAAGAATTCCGATCCAGAGGAGATCAAATGCGAAGTGTCGGATTTGTTCTATCATGTTCTGGTGATGATGGAAGAGCGTGGGGTTGGGGTTAAAGAGGTTGCTAGAGAGCTACTTAAGAGACGCAAGTAGGAGTAACTTGATATAAGTAAAGGAACAAGGCTGGAAGCTATATGCTTCCAGCCTTGTGATTGAGAGCCCTTTTAATTAACTTGCGTTTAAGTGAAAAATCTTGAATCTCAGTCTTTTCCCCATTAGGTCCTACCAACCACTCCTTTTGGATCACGCAATAGAAACCTACAAACCCCATTTCGTCTGGTGTAAGTACAATTGCTCCAGGAATCGGTTTTTTAGGAGAATAGACCACAGCTAAAGTCTGGTGCCATGTCCATCCAAGTTGCTCCCCAGATAAATATTCCCATAGATCTGCCTTCTCCCATGCTCCAGGACCGGATGGTAAATTTCCTTGCATCATAGGGTCAAAAAGTTTATCCCATTTCCTTTTAATAAAAACAATATCTGTTTCTTTCCAACTGAAAGGCGTCCAGGGTAACCCGTTTATAAAGGCTTCCCAATTATTTAAAGTTCCTTTAAACGTCCGTGCTTGAGCGTTATAACCATATTCATTAGTTCGGGCAGATGCAACACTGGGGAAAGAAAACAGCATTACTAGAAGCAACGCAAAAATGAAAAGAAAATTCCTATTTGCTTTCAAGCTAAGACCTCCTAACCGTTATTTTTTTTGGAATTGAAAAACATTATGTCAATTATATGATTTAAAATATGTAAATTCGTCAGTAATTTCGAACATATTGTCGATTGAAATTGAAAAAATTGACATGATTGGAAGGTGGCGGTGAGAAAGCCCCCCCACCATAAAATGAGGAGGCTTTCACCATCATAGTAAATAAACTGAAATATCTAATTTCTAAAAGAAGGAATAGTCTGGATTTTGGCGAATTAAATAGCGTCGTGATATGGGTGTTGTATTATGGCTATGTGGTCATTGGCGCGGACTGTCAGGATGTAAGGTTCATTTGGGGTTATTAATTGAGTTAATAGCCTTGTAATGGATAACGTTCAGATGAGCTAGGAAGGGGAAAGAAAGATGAGTATGAACGTAGGAGAAAAGAAATTAAAAGGAGCAACCATCTTATTAGAAGCCCTGGAAAAGGAAGGTGTCGACCTTATCTTTGGTTATCCAGGTGGAGTGTTGCTTCCATTATATGATGCCCTGTTAGATAGTCCCATCCGGCACATATTGGCACGTCATGAACAGGGAGTAGTGCATGCTGCCGATGGTTATGCACGCGTGACAGGGAGAGTGGGGGTTTGTTTAGCAACCTCTGGCCCTGGAGCTACAAATCTAGTAACAGGCATAGCCAATGCCTATATGGACTCCATTCCCTTAGTTGTTTTGACCGGACAAGTTGTTACTACTTTACTAGGAACAGACTCCTTTCAAGAAGCAGATATCACAGGGATCACAACGCCTATTACCAAGCACTCATATTTGGTAAAGGATGCAAGGGAAATCCCACGGATTGTTAAAGAGGCCTTTTATCTTGCGGGAACGGGCCGACCAGGTCCAGTGCTGATTGATCTTCCGAAAGACGTTTTAGCTATGGAGATCGAACCGTTTCCTGACGAAATGAAATTAAGAGGATACAAAGTACCTGGCAAGGGTGAAAGCAGTAAGATTGCTGAAGTAGCCAAGGCGCTCTCAGAATGCCGCAAGCCCGTGATTTATGCCGGGGGCGGCGTGATTACGGCTGGTGCTGAAGGAGTGTTAAGGCAGCTGGCTGAAAAAGCCTCGTTGCCAGTGGTCACGACGTTGATGGGGATAGGATGTCTCCCCTCAAGCCATCCTAATCTATTAGGGATGGTGGGCTTACACGGAGCCGTGGCAGCAAACTATGCAGTGGATGATTGTGATTTGCTTCTCGCGGTGGGGGTGCGGTTTGATGACCGTGTGACAAGTGGTCTGGGCCATCTTTTTGCTACCAAAGCAAAGATTATTCACATTGACATTGATCTTGCGGAGATTGCCAAAGTTGTAAGAACGCATATCCCAATCGTTGGAGATGCACGCCTGGTTCTGGAAGAGGTGTTGAATGGCCTGGAGGAATTGACCGTTCCTCAAGCAACCGACTGGTGGGACCAATTGCGTGTTTGGAAAAACGACTATCCTAAGAGATATGACAAGGACAGACTGACGCCCCAAATGGTAATTGAATGTATGGGGGAACTTGCTGGTGATGACACGATTGTTGTAACTGATGTAGGGCAGCATCAAATGTGGACTGCACAATTTTACCCGATTGCGAAGTCACGTACCTTCGCGACCAGCGGTGGGCTTGGGACGATGGGCTTTGGCCTTCCAGCAGCAGTGGGTGCTCAAATAGCTCGTCCGAACGATTTAGTCGTTTTGGTCACCGGAGACGGTTCCTTTCAGATGTGCATTCAGGAACTTGCGACAATTGCTCAAAATAAACTTCCCATTAAAATAGTTCTCCTTAACAACGGAGTACTTGGAATGGTTCGCCAATTGCAGAAGTTTTTTTATGGGGAGAGGTATAGTCAAACAGACCTTAATGCTAATCCCGATTTCGTAAAAGTAGCGGAGGCCTATGGAATTCGTGGCATCCGTGTTGATTCTTTTGAGCAAGTACGCGGTGCTATTGCGGAGGCAATCGATTATCCTGGACCAGTGTTGTTAGATTTTACAATTTCGCCGGATGAAGATGTTTTGCCAATAGTTCCACCGGGTAAACCTATTACCGAAATGCTAGGGAGGTAAAAAAACATGTTGCATACACTTGCGGCCCTTGTGGAGAACTATCCTGGTGTTTTAACCCGGGTGGCTGGATTATTTGCTCGGAGAGCATACAACATTGATAGTCTTTCCGTTTGTCAAACTGAAGATCCTGAACTTTCACGGATGACGATTGTCGTACATGGAGACGATCAAGTTATTGAGCAAGTGAGAAATCAACTTAATAAACTGGTGATTGTCCACTCTGTCACGGATTTGACAGCCGAGAGTGTTGTTAACCGAGAGCTAGCCTTAATACGTATCAAAGTTAGCCCGGAGACACGGTCAGAGGTTCTCCAGACAGTCGATATTTTCCGTGGACGGGTTGTAGATATGGGAAGAACCAATCTTACTGTTGAGTTAACGGGAGACGTTGGAAAGATTGATGGGTTCGTTAAGGCGATTCGTCCTTTTGGGTTATTAGAGCTGGTTCGAACTGGAAAGATTGCTATTATGCGGTCAGAAGTTTAGTAGAAGTAACTGCATGGCCTTGACAACGGTCGAACAACTGGAATATGATGATAGAATAGACGGTTAAACATATGAAAATTGGTTAAAATATTAATAATAACGATGAAAAGGACAGTAATAAAGGACTTTGGTTGTTAGAGACATAATCCTCGGGTGAAAGATTATGACGAAGGTTTTTTATGAAGATCACCTTGGAGTTGAGCGGCTGAAATAATCTAAGCTGTTCCGTAATCATACGTTACATGGTTTAAGCGATTGGTGGATTGTTTACTTAAGCTATCCATTAATAACAAGGGTGGTACCGCGGATATTCCGTCCCTAAGTCATTGACTTAGGGACTTCTTTATGTTATTCGCTCGACATTATTAACAACACGAAAGGAAGATGATTATGTCTAACTTCAAACCGCTATCAGATCTGCCGATAGCTAAAAAGGAAATCGAAATAGCTGATTACTGGAAGGATCATGCGATACTGGATAAAAGCATCGAAATCAGGGAAGGTAAAACTCCCTTCGTATTTTATGAAGGCCCTCCCACGGCTAACGGTAAGCCTGGAATACATCACGTCATAGCCAGAACCTTAAAGGATTCAGTTTGTAGACACAAAACGATGCAGGGCTATCAAGTCAAGCGTAAGGCTGGATGGGATACTCATGGTCTTCCTGTGGAAATTGAAGTAGAGAAGCAACTCAAACTTTCCAACAAGCAAGATATTGAGGCTTATGGAATTGCTGAGTTCAATCAAAAATGTCGAGAATCCGTATTCAGTTATGAGGAACAATGGCGAGAAATGACCAAGAGAATGGGATATTCAATCGATTTAGACCATCCGTATGTCACACTGGATAATAATTACATTGAGAGCGTTTGGTGGATCCTTGATCGCTTTTTTAAAGAGGGTTTGATCTATGAAGGACACAAGATCCTGCCTTATTGTTCACGCTGCGGAACGGGACTGGCTTCCCACGAAGTAGCCCAGGGCTATAAGACAATAAAGACTAACACCGTCATTGTTAAGTTCAAACGAAAAGATGTCGAAGAGTACTTCCTGGTCTGGACGACAACGCCCTGGACTCTTCCATCGAATGTGGCCTTGACTGTAAATCCTCGAGAAGTCTACCTGAAGGTCAGGCAGAATGAGGAGATCTACTATGTTTCCAAAACTTTGTCCCATAAAGTGTTGGGTGAAGAGTTTGAAGTTCTGGAAGAAATCAAGGGACAAGATCTTGAGTTCGTAGAATATGAGCAGTTGATGCCTTTTGTAAAAGCGGATAAGAAAGCCTTTTACGTTACGGTAGCTGATTACGTGACGACTGAGGATGGAACGGGAATTGTCCATACTGCCCCAGCTTTTGGGGAAGATGATTATAACATCGGTCGGAAGTATAACTTGCCAGTCCTCCAGCCTGTGGATGAAACCGGAAAATTTGTGACCACACCATGGAAAGGTAGCTTTGTCATGGATGCAGATCTCGACATCATCAAGTGGTTGCACGGGGAAGGTAAACTATTTAAGAAAGAAAAAATGGAGCATAACTATCCTCACTGCTGGAGATGTCAGACCCCACTCCTGTATTATGCTAAACCAAGCTGGTATATCGAAGTCACAAAATTCAAAGATAAATTGGTAGAGAACAACAACAGTGTCGAGTGGTATCCTGATTATGTCGGCGAAAAAAGGTTTGGCAATTGGTTAGAAAACGCCAATGACTGGGCCTTGTCTAGAAGTCGATACTGGGGAACACCGCTGAATATCTGGAGATGTGATTGCGGACACACCACATCCATTGGTTCTCGAAAAGAGCTGGTTGAAAACGCGGTGGAAACGCTGGAAGAAACGACGATTGAATTGCACCGGCCCTTTGTGGATGATATTCACCTTAAGTGCGCAAAATGTGGCGCAACAATGACCAGGGTGAAAGATGTCATTGATTG
>DHJG01000177.1:17248-25474 GCA_002404215.1 Desulfosporosinus sp. UBA4726 | reverse complement strand
GCGCCCTATAAACGAGTACTGGTTAATGATTTGATCCTGGATAGGGAAGGTCATAAGATGTCTAAATCCAAGGGGAATACAGTCGATCCCTTTGAGCTGTTTGATCAATATGGAGCGGATGCTTTAAGATGGTATCTACTTTATGTTTCTCCAGCCTGGACTCCTACTAAATTTGACATTGAAGGCCTCAAGGAGGTACAGAGTAAGTTTTTTGGTACGATGAGAAATGTGTATGCTTTCTTTTCCTTGTATGCCAATACGGATAAGCTTGATCCCAGAGACTTCTTTATTGATTACAAGGATCGACCAGAGCTTGATCAATGGGTACTATCCAAGTACAACAGCCTTCTAAAGGGGGTTGAGTCGGATCTTAGTGTCTTTGATCAGAACAAAGCAGTAAGAAAGATCACTGAGTTTGTCAATGAAGATCTTTCGAATTGGTATATAAGACGTTCGCGCAGACGCTTCTGGGGTACAGAACTTACCAATGACAAGAAAGCGGTCTACAATACTACCTATGAAATACTTGTCGGACTATCAAAGCTTGTAGCGCCTTTTGCACCCTATATTTCCGAAGAACTCTATCGAAGCTTGACCAATGAGCTATCCGTTCATTTAGCGGATTACCCTGTTGCCAATTCACTGCTGATCGATGACGAGTTGGAAACTAGAATGGATCTGGTGAGAAATCTAGTGGGACTGGGCAGGTCGGCAAGGGAACAAGTGAGAATCAAGGTGCGACAACCTGTCCAACAGATCTTGATTGACGGTAAATATGAACAGCTAATCGACTACATGCTTCCTTTGATCCAGGAAGAGCTGAATGTTAAGGCAGTTGTGTTTGCCAAGGATTTAAGTCAGTATATGCACTTCAGTTTAAAGCCTAATTTCAAAGTAGCAGGGTCTATCTTCGGACCAAAAGTTAAGTCCTTAGGCAAAGTACTGGCAGCGCTTGATGCCTCTTCCGTTGTGCCAAGATTAGAAGCAGGTGAAACAATACCGATAGAAGTTGAGGGTGAAATTTTAGACTTGGTTAAGGACTATGTGATCACCACTATCATAGCCAAGGAAGGCTTTACAATGATTGTGGAGAATAATTTATTCGTCATACTTGATACAACGCTTACCAAAGAGCTGATCGATGAAGGATATGCGAGGGAGCTTGTCTCCAAGGTACAGCAAATGAGGAAAAATAATGGCTATGAAATGATGGACAGGATCAAAATATACTTTGATGGAGATGAGGAAATAGCTGAGGCTGTCAAACTATATGGAGACTATATCAAAAAAGAAACCCTAGCAGACGATATAGAGAGAGTTAAGGATGCTGACTTGGAAAAGCAGAATCTCAATGGTCATGAGACGGGCTTGAAACTCGAAAAATTATCATAATTGGATCTTTACAAAGCAAGGCTGGAAGCGGTATAGCTTCCAGCCTTGCTTTGTTTTCTTTAATTAATCGATACTAATCTTTAAGCCAGATAGTCGTTCAGATGGTTGAACGAGTACCATTTGATTAGGTTGGTTAAATTGAAGCTGATAGGATTCTCCGGAAGTTTGCCCAATAGCTGTTTTCCAGCTGAAATTATTCGTGGCAACACGTGGATCGCCACCTCCGTCAGGACCACTTGTCCATGCAACTACAGCATCAGGATCAACAACGCAAGGTGCTTCAAGCATGAGAGGATTACCATCGGTCATCACGGCAACTTGCTGGATTTGGTTTGAGGTATTGGTGAGGACTGTTGTCGCTAATCCTTTTTGAGATAAAACACCACTTCCTAGCAAGCGCACATCATATTTAAGGTCTATAGGAAAAGCAAGAAGATTTTCGCTTTCAACAGATAAACAATCGCCGGGCTCAAGCTCAAAGACTGAAACGTGATAAGCATTTTTTGCTAAATATATTATTCCTGAACCTTCAACCGTCATAAGTTCAATATTTTCACCTGTTAATTTTCGTTTAGCCAAGCCCAACAGAGCATTCATTGTACCCCCACCGCTATTAGGCCCTAGTAACATTTTATCAAAGGTGAAATTACCTTTAAAGGCAACCATGGCCCCTTTCTTAGCGCAAAATTTGCCGTTTCCTTCTACTTTACAACATAATTCTTCCTCGGTATTAAATTTGAACAATTCCATAGTCTCCTTTTCTATCTAATATCTAAATTATTCAATCCAAAGTATTTGCATTAAGGCAAATATATAACAAAAGTTCCTTAGATTCAAATAGCATTTTCTTGCTCTTAGTTTGTAGTGACTTGTTATATTGACTATGGCTTGCAGGGCAAAATATGTGGTATGCTGAGATCAAAGATCAAAGATCAGAGAATAGTGTAAAGGTGGATTATGGGATGTTTAAAATTACTGAGAATTGTATTGAAAGTAAATTTATGACGGAGTACTTCAGCTCAGAGGCTAAAAAAGGTTCTGAGGAATTCGAACAACTGATCAAAAAGTTTGAAGCTGAACCACAGTTTAAATTTCGAATGCGAGACGTAGACCAAGTTGTTTACTATATCGGTTACTCGGATGACTGTACGAGCAAGAGTGGCTTTGATCCGCTAGATATGTATGGAGAGTATTTTGGTTGCCTTGATATTCAATACCTAAATGCCAAAGGTGAGTATGAGAGATTGTAGGAGAGTGCATTATGTTCATCATTGATAAAGAAACAATAAAATATATCAAGCGGAAATCCGAGTTTGTGGTAATTGATCTGGAGTTACAACCATCCTTAGGGGGATGAGGTTGTTCCAGTGAACGCGTAGCTGGTAGTTACGCACCAAAAATATTTATCAGAGAGCCACTTGCAGACGAAAAATTGAGACTTAACGTTATAGAGATAGATTCAATTAAGCTATACTATTCCTCAAAACTCAAAATTAAAGATGGTCATAAAGGAATTGTAATGAAACTCAGAAAATTATTATTCTTTAAATGGCTGGAACTAGAAGGGCCTTATACCACGACCAAATAAACATAGGTAGACATTGGAAATAAACGGGCACCGTAAAAAAGGCTGGATAAGATCTCAGCCTCTTTTTTACTTCCAGCAGGGAATATACAATTTGGCATAACTAGCTTTACGGTTTAGATACCAATAAGGGATATGTTAAATTTCTATGCAGTATATGAATATGAAGAGATTGAAATAATTTAAAGATGGAATAGTGGGATGGGGGTAAGCCGGTGTGTGAATTTTGTATAAGTCACGGTGAGGGTAAAAAATGGTACGAAGTGATGCAGAATTATTCAGCGGAACTTTACTCCAAGGCTGACCGGGAGAATTATGCCAAAAAATTAGTGAAACAGCTACAGACTTCAGCAGTTCCTACTCTAGAAAAAATGATTAAAATGCGGCGTAAAAGGCCACTGGTGTACAGGTATATTCGGAGAATGAGTACGTCTTTAATGAAACACTATCATTTCGGACAGGTCGTCCCGTTAGAAGATGCAGAGATGATTCTAGATATGGCCCACTCTATTACAAGAATGCCATGTGTTTGTCGTAGCGCAATAAAAGGGGAAAAGAACGCCCGTTATTGTATTGCTATTGGTATTGACCCAACTGGAATTTTCGCTGATTATCCGGATCTAAAGGCGAATCTAGAAACTATTAGCCATCAGGAAGCAAAAGATTTGTTGAGAAAGTTCGATAAAGAAGGTTTGATTCATTCAATCTGGACATTTAAGACGCCGTTTATAGGAAGTATATGCAATTGTGACCGAGATTGCCTAGCATATAAGTTCCAAGTATCCGAGGACTTGATGCAAGTTATGTTTAAGTCTGAGTACGTTGCGAAAGTAAATCTTTTAGGCTGTATCGGTTGCCGTAATTGTCAAAAACTATGTCAGTTTGGGGCAATAGAATACTCTTCCATCGACGAAAAGTGTTATATAAACCCTGTCAAATGTTATGGATGTGGGGTGTGTCGTACCGCCTGTGGTAAAGAATCTATTACTTTGGAAGATAAAGGGAGTCTGCCTCAAATAAACAGGGTTTGGTAGGCATTTAATATAACTGAAAAGAAATCCCAAGGAAGGGCCTCGATTTGATAGTCGAGGCCCTTCCTTGGGAAAAACAAGAATCGTTCATGAAAGATCAGATTGCCTCGTCGTTTTTGGTATTATGAGCTCACGCGTCTTGCTCCAACATACTTACTAGACCAATACTTACTATTGATACTTGCGTAGGAGACACCACTATTGGACGAATTAATCATCATGCCATCACCTACATAAATGCCAACGTGAGATGGGCCTGCCTGATAAGTTGAAAAGAAAACTAAATCTCCAGCCTTTAAGTTATCTCTCGAAACGCTCTGTCCTTGGCCATATTGATCATAAGTTACCCTAGCAAGGCTGACCCCAAAGTGTCCATAGACATACTGTACATAGCTCGAGCAATCAAATTGTGGGTAAGTTCCTCCCCAAGTATAGGGTACCCCAAGATAATTTGAGGCAAAGGATATTAACTGTCCCACCTGACCATTTAATTTAACAGGCGCGGTCGACGCTTGCTGACCTCGACTCAATGATTCAGCATTAATTGACTTGGTTAATGCGGTCTGCTTTGCTAGCGCTACATTGAGTCCGTCTGATAGTAGTTGTTTAGACTGTATTTCATCGGTTAGTTTTTTTGTTTCCGTTTGTTCCAAGACCTGCTTTGCTTTAATTACTTCAGAATTTTGAGCTACCTTAATTCTAAGATCTCTGTAGTATTTGAGTATTGTATCAACATAGGAACTTCTACTTATCAAGTCGTCTATGCTTTTCGAGCTAACCAACCAGCTAACATATGTTAAATTGGGATTATCGCCTTCTACGTACTGCTTTCTAACGAAGTCGCCCAGTGTTTCGGTATCTTTTTTCTGCTGAGCAGCTAACGCCTGTTGCTCAGCGTTTAATTTTGCTATTGTTTGTTTGTGATTCTCTAAAGCGAGGTTGTCCTGATCGATAACCTTTTTTAACTCATCAATTGATGCTTGGATCGACTCTTCCTGACTTAATACTGAGTCTCCTGGTAAGTTTTGCACGTTTGCTTGAGCTTGAAGAAGAGAACTTGATCCGTTTTTCAAAGTACTGAGGTTAGCATAAAGAGTAGTTGCTGAAACAGGTTGTATGGAGGAACAAATTAAAATAGGTACTACAAGTATACCCATAAATAAACGCTTAATCATAAAAACTCCTTTTTAATTACATGGATTATCATTCTAGTAACCTTTCCAAAAGGTTAGTGAATTGTTTGTTCTTCTCTGATAATATAGTTCCTTCTTAAGGAACCACAGTATGTAGTAAAACACATGACCGCCCTATTTTAACATAATAAATTGCAGATTGCATGTGCAATATTTGCATAATCACAAATAATCATACTCTCTTTATCTATAATGTTGGCGAAGCTCCTATAAATTAAGCGACCGTCTATCGCCGGGAACCACTTCTCGTGCAGAGAGAGGGAACTTAAATGTTAGAGATTATAGAAAACAAAACAGCTAAAAAATCTCCATGAATGGTTTTTAAATGCCGTGCAAACTCTGACATTGTAATCGGTATTTTAAAAACTCGGACACAAACAAAGTGATATTCTTCAGTAAGTCTTTGACGGAGTCATTGAATAATATAAGTGAAAACAAGGCTGGAAGTATTAATGCTTCCAGCCTTGTTTTGCGAACAACGAAGTTTATTTTATATAACAAGAGGAATGTATCGAATTTTGGCGAATTATGAAAAAGCGAGAGGAGTGAATTTGTTTTGACGGGAAAAACACATGTAGCCATTGGTTTCGCTGTTGCAGTTGCAGGCGGGCACTTAATGCAACCAATCAGTCTGGAAACTTACCCTAATTTACTACTACAAGAAGGGGTACCTTCCAGTGTATTGATACAATTACTAGCAATGGCTGTAGCGGTATGGGTAGGTTCTATGGCACCAGATCTGGATCAACCTGGAAGCACTTTAAGCCGTGACATCGGTGGACCGCTAGGAAGAACGAAGACCACTGCATTTGTGGGAGGATTAATTCTTTTATATTTGGCAACCCGTTTGCCAGCGACATTAAGTTTTATGCCGTATCTCCGGTGGGGATTTCTAGTCGTAGGGGGGATACTTATAATGATGGCTATACTGAAACATCGTGGTCTTACTCACTCATTGCTGGGTATGGGTTTGGTGTGTATTGCTGTGCATTGGGGTTTGCTTGTTTTATTGGCAGAAGGTGTTAGTTTTGCAAATAGTCTCTTTCTACCTTTTCTCATCGGCTATGGGGCGCATCTAGTTGCAGACGGTTTTACTAAAAGCGGTATTGCTCCACTTTATTTGCCCTTCGTTCCAATGACTCAGAAACATTGGCATTTTCCAATTTATATTCGAACGGGATCGTATGTGGATAGGGTGGTATTGCGATTTGGGGCGATGTTTCTCATTATTGTTGGATTTGTATACTGGGCTTGAGAGAAATGAACCTCAAATTTCTTTGATAGTAAAGGGGAATTATGTTGATTCGTTTAAAAATGTGTAATGTGCATTAGATGGACTTATGTCTAGTAAAAAAGGCTGCAAGCAATTATGCTTTCAGCCTTTTTAGAATTGGATTCTTCAAGGAGGAATATATTGGATTGTAGCGAATTGCAATGGAGGATAGGGAAATGGTTAAGGCCTGAAAGTGCAGCGTAACGTCCTGTGTAAATGCGGAAACTGGAAAAAAATCACGCGAGCGCAGTGGCCAAGTCTGGATATTTGGTTAAAAGGGTTTCAAGTTGGAGCGCCTGAGCTGCTTCTGCTTGACTAAATGCTGGATTGGCATATAGTTTCGTTACCGCCTGTTCCAAGGGAGTCGCAGTTGGATTTTCGATGAAAATGTACCACTTTCCGTCCTGCCTGATGAGCGGAAGAACGTCGAGAAAAGGAATAGGCTCATTAATATCTCTAAACATCAACGTGTAGGAGACTGTATAGAGGGCATAGTCTGAGGAAGTCACCAGCTGGCGCGTATAAACGGGATGATCTTTATAACCACTAAGCTTTGAGTTAAAGGCTTCCGTCACCATTGGGGTATAGTGCTCGCGTTGATAAAAGAGTGGAGCCATCGTTGTTCCATGATCCTTCAAGAGTAGAGCTAAATAAAAACTGTCTAATACGTGTTCCGGGGTATCCTGAAGAAGCGTGAGGTTTTCTTGTTGAGACTTTGCAGAAGCCATTCCCCCATTCTGAATTAACACGGTGGAGTGGGTTAACACAATAGATAGGGTAAGAATCAGAAATACAATGAATAGGGTCAGTGCTTTTTTCACTTATTGATACCTCCTTATGATATAAGCTCAAATAAGTTGGACAAACCCAGCTCATCTCATCTTATGCGAGCTTGGAAGGGATGATGAAGGTTTTTATTTATTGGACGGAGAATGGTATAGAAACTATGGAAAGGGGGCTACATGATCAACAGGCGAATGATGACAGGGCTTCTATACCTCTCGGGGATTCTTGGGATCATAGATACCTTACTGCTCCTTCTAAATAATGGAGGAGTTAATCTGGGAACATTTTTACCCGGGGTCGCGGGAGGATTGTTGATCCTTTGGGGTTTTGTTAAACCTTTCTTCCAGAAATACATGCTTGTGGGGAAAAATAGATTATGGGTTTTAAAGGTCCGTAAGGTTGTCATTTCCGTATCTCTAATTGGATTATTCTCATTTCTTGTGATCGAGGGGGGAATTATTAGTAATTCTAGTCCAGATCCTGCTATCGAAGTGGATTATCTGATTATCTTGGGGGCAGGCCTGAATGGAGAACAACTTTCCTGGACACTTTGGGAGAGAATGCAAAAAGGGCTAGACTATATGGAAGAGCATCCCAAGGCGAAGGTCGTCCTTTCGGGAGGACAAGGTCCTGGAGAAAAAATTTCTGAAGCGGAAGGAATGAGGCGCTTCTTAGTGAGTCAGGGAATTGCAGATGAGCGCATCATTAAAGAGGATCAATCGACGAGCACGATGGAGAACTTCCGCTATAGTAAAGCTATCTTAGTCCGGCGACCGGACTTTCAAGACTCAGAGAGAATTGCGGTGATTACGAATGACTTTCATCTCTTTCGCTCCAAAATGCTTGCTCGGCGTAATGGGTTAATCCCTGTGGGCATACCATCTCCAACCCCGTGGTATCTCGTGCCCAATGTTTATTCGAGAGAGTATTTCGCGGTCGTGAAATCGTTAATCTTCGATTGGTAAA
>DHJG01000177.1:4244-17117 GCA_002404215.1 Desulfosporosinus sp. UBA4726 | reverse complement strand
CTTTCGAATAATGAGAGGAATTAGTTGTATTTCACCGAATCATGATAGGTAGAGGAAATTCCTTAACAAGAGGAAGGGAGAGAACATTTATGGAAGGTTTACGATATCCAATAGGGACATTTGATTTTGAAAAAGAGGTTCAGGAGAAACATATTAGTTCTTTAATCGACCAAATAGAAGCGCTGCCTGAGTTGTTAACTAGGGTTGTCGAAAAATTAACAGAAGAACAGCTCGACAGTCCCTATAGAGCAGGCGGTTGGACGATTCGCCAGTTAGTTCACCACTTAGCGGATAGTAATATGAATGCTTATATCAGGGTTAAACTAGCTATGACAGAGGATAAACCAACCATTAAGCCTTATGCAGAAGCTCTGTGGGCTGGACTAGATGATTCTCAGTTACCCGTTGAACTATCCACAAAATTGTTGGAAGGATTACATAAACGCTGGGCCATTCTATTGAGGTCGTTATCATCGTCAGGTCTTGAGAGGGAGTTAATTCATCCGGATATAGGGCTATTAACGATTAAGAAGTTAATTGATCTTTACGCATGGCACGGAAATCATCATTTGGCGCAGATCACTGCGGCTATAAGTAGAATGACTTCAATCACAACGACACAATTAACACATAAGGGTTGCTCACAAAGAAACTCCAAAGAAGAGAGTATGCTCAAATTAATTGATACTAATTTGGAGGGTTTTAAATTAAGATTCGCGGAAATAAATGATGTTCCCCTAATTCTTGAGTTTATTAGAGAATTGGCTAACTATGAAGAAATGTTAGATGAAGTTGTGGCAACTGAAGAAGTTATAAGAGAATCTTTATTTGAGAGAAAGATAGCTGAGGTCATCATTGGCGAATATGAAAATAAACCGATTGGTTTTGCATTATTCTTTTATAATTTTTCTACTTTTTTGGGGAGACCAGGTATTTACTTAGAGGATTTATACGTAAAACCTGACATGAGAGGAAAAGGGATGGGTAAGATTATTCTTTCATATCTCGCGAAATTAGCGCTTGACAGGGAGTGCGGTAGATTAGAATGGTGGTGCTTAGATTGGAACGAGCCCTCAGTTAAGTTTTACAAACAGTTGGGAGCTGTATCCATGGATGATTGGACTGTATTTAGAGTATACGATGCGGGACTAATTAAATTGGCAAGTCAATTTGTCGAGTAAATAACGATAAGGAGGAAGCCAAGAACCTATCATTTTCGCTAGCTATGGTTTCAGTATTATTGTTTCAAAGAAACACCGAGAAATTTTGGAAAAATTACAGGTTCATGTATAATAAAGATAAAAAATATAGAGTGAGGTAACCTAAGTGGCTTATTATTTCGATGATGCTTCAAGGACGTTTAGCGAATACTTATTAGTTCCCAATTTAACAAGAATGGACTGTATTCCTAGTAATGTTAGTCTGACAACACCGATCGTTAAGTTTGAAAAGGGAAAAAAATCCTCATTAGAACTAAAGATCCCTTTTGTATCAGCTATCATGCAATCTGTTTCTGACGCTAATTTAGCAATAGCTTTGGCAAAACGTGGCGGATTGTCTTTTGTTTTTTCGTCACAATCCATTGAGGAACAAGTTGAGATGATTAAAAAAGTAAAGAAATTCAAAGCAGGTTTTGTGGTCAGTGACGCTAATTTATCTCCAGAACATACCTTGCAAGACGTCATCACTTTGAGAAAAAAGACAGGTTATTCTACAATTTCCATTACTGAAGATGGATCACCTACTAAAAAGTTATTAGGACTTGTGACAACCAGAGATTATAGGATGAGTAGAGACAGTTTGGATAAAAAAGTAAAAGAGTTCATGACTCCTTTCTCAAAACTCATTATGGGAAAAGAAGGTATTAGTCTTAGCGAAGCAAATGATTTAATCTTTGAACACAAACTGAACTGTTTACCAGTTATAGATAACAGTCAAAACCTTTGCTATTTTGTTTTTAGAAAAGATTATGAGGCACATAAGAATAATCCCCTTGAATTATTAGACTCGGACAAGAGATTTATAGTTGGAGCTGGAATAAATACCAAAGACTATAAGGAAAGAGTACCTGAATTAGTCAAAGCCGGTGCAGATATCCTATGTGTCGATTCGTCAGATGGCTATAGTGAATGGCAGAAAGAAACCATTGAGTTTATTAAGAAAGAATTTAATGGTCAAGTTAAAGTCGGTGGGGGAAATGTTGTAGATAAAGAAGGGTTTATGTATTTAGTTAAAGCGGGTGCCGATTTTATTAAAGTAGGAATCGGTGGAGGATCAATCTGTGTTACAAGAGAGCAAAAGGGTATAGGAAGAGGTCAGGCCTCAGCCGTTATCGAAGTTGCAAAGGCCAGAGATGATTACTATGCTTTGACAGGCCAATATGTCCCCATATGTTCTGATGGAGGAATCGTCCATGATTATCATACTGTTTTAGCAATAGCTATGGGTGCTGACTTTATCATGATGGGCAGGTATTTTGCACGGTTTGATGAAAGTCCTGGTAAAAAAGTAAAGTTAGGGAATAATTATGTGAAAGAGTATTGGGGTGAGGGGTCGAATAGGGCGCGGAACTGGCAAAGGTATGATTTTGGAGAAGGGTCAAAACTCAGTTTTGAAGAGGGCGTAGATAGTTATGTTCCTTATGCAGGAAGATTACAGGATAATTTAGATTTAACTTTGAGCAAAATTAAGTCAACCATGTGTAGTTGCGGAGCAATTTCTATCGAAGAATTACAAAAGACTGCCAGAATGACCCTCGTTTCGTCAACGAGCATCACTGAAGGTGGAGCACATGACGTTATCTTGAAAGAGAATAGTTATTAGAATTAGAGGTAATAGCCTTACGTAGAATAGAACAAAAACAACAAGGCGGGAAGCATGAGGTTTCCCGCCTTGTTGTTTTGTTTGTTTTAAAGAGAATTGAAAATTTAGTTAATTGCTCTGTGCCAATAAGTCTTGGAAACCTTGATAAATAAGGTCGAAAAGCTGTTTGAGGTCTTGTTCCTCGACGCACGAAAAGGCAACCCGCACATCACTTTCCCCAATCGCAATAACTCCCACCCCATATTGCTCAAGTAGGTGGACACGCAAAGCTTCTGCCTTTATCCTATTGAGTTTAAGACACATGAAGTACCCTGAATTAAACGGATAGTACTCCCAAGCATCGTCATAATCTCCATGATCGAGTATTTGTTTGACCTTTAAAGCGCGTTTTTTTAATATCTCGAATTTTTCTTGTTTCTGGGTTTGAAATTCTGTAGATTTAAGGGCATTTAATACAAAAGTCTGTGCAGGATGAGAAGAACTGGAAATCGTTCCTCGAATAATACCCGAAGTCTTTTTTTCCAAGGCATTTAATACAGCGGGATAGTCACACCCGTAAGTGATAAATCCTACACGTAAGCCCCACACAAAGTCCTCTTTCGTTGCACCATCCACTTTAATAGCTAAAACTCTAGGATGAAGATTGGCGATCCGGGCAAACAGTGACTCCTTGATGGAGCTCTCGTAAAATAACCCGAAATAAGCATCATCAGTAACAACGACCAAGTTCATTCCTTGAAGGGCGACTTCCCTCAGTGCCTCAACAATATTCGTAGCTTCTTGTTCATTGGGTGTATATCCTGTCGGGTTATTTGGGAAATTGAGTAACAGAATTGCTTTCCCGTGGTCTTTCTGGGAGAGTAAGGCTTCCTTCATGCCTATCGTATTAAAGGCTCCATCCTCGGTATAAAAAGGAAATGTGACGTTTTTAGCTCCTCTACGAAGACCAAAGATAAGGGAATAATTACCCCATAGCTTGTCAGGTAGAACCAAGGGGTCGTTTTCGTCAACAAATAGATCAGCAACAATACTTAGGCCATGGGTTAAGGCACTGGTTACGATGGGAGTACTAAAGAGTTTATCCTTTAAAGATGGGCTTTCTTTTACCATCTTTTCTCGCCAGAGCTGCCTTAACTCAGGTTTTCCTGCAGGGGGAGCATAGGGATAAATGTCATTAGGATCGTAATGGGCTAATGTTTTTTGAATTAAGGGTATAAACATCGGGTGGTCTTGTTCAGTTGCAATTCCTATCGTCGCATTAAAACGATAAGCCTTCTGCTTAGCCTCTGCGGATTGAGTTAAGATTCCTTTGGGAAAGTATAATTTTCTCCCTAGTTCTGATAATAATTCGTAAATATGAATATTTTCTTGTTGCATCTGCTGATTTAAGTCTTGGGCAATCTCATGCACTGTTTTTCTCCCTTTCTTAATCCAACCTAATCCAAAAGTTGTCAGTGTTAGTATTAAACGTCATAATTAATGGCGTATTTAAGATAATTTGAACTTGTACCTAAATACTACACTATAATGCTTATTTCATCCACTCTTAATGATCAGGACGTACTGTTTTTCAGCCAAGTATGTATAATGATATTTAATGGAACCATAACAAAACCAATAGTTAGTGAGCTAAATGCAAAGAAAATTAAGGCTATCGGAAAAGAGAAACTTCATTATAGAGGTTTCTCTTTCTGAGCTTAATGGTTTATAGGGTAGGGAGTAAGGTTAGGAACCCTGTCCACTCATTCTGAATACAATGAAAAAAAGAGAATTTCACAAAAGTATTCTTGGTTGGGAACGTGTTATGTTCCTAACGAGCAGTTTTGCTGACTCGTTCTAAATTGTTTTAAAAAGAGGGTTGTTTAAGATGGGGAGGATCGGACATGGAGGCTGCAGAAATACGGTGGATTAAAGAAGAAATGCATGAAATCAAGGAAGCTGTAAAGGACGTAGCAGAAGTTGTTAACGATATGAGAGTTCTAATTGCTGGGAATTATGTAACTAAACGGGATTTCGAAGAATATAAGAAACTTGAGAAGACAAATCGTCGTTGGTGGGCTGCTTTCATCATAACTACGGTAGGGACATTATCGGCGTTGCTCAGTGTTTGGTTGATTAAATAAGGGATTCACCCCTCCCTTTGACTTTGGCATAATCACCAGCATGCTAGGACGATATAATCCCTCTATGAAAAAGAGGCGGCCTGTAATCTAATGATTAGGCCGTGGCTTTTTCTGTTTTTTAAATAATCGTCCATCATATGCCGATGGAAATAGATAATGTACAAGCTAAGATGATACAATTAGAGAAAGAGCTTTGGGGGGAATAACTTGATAAAGAACTTGTATCTCATTAGACATGGTGAAGCACAACACTTAGTGGGTGAGGGGTTAACTGGAGGATGGACGGATTCTAATTTAACAGAAAAGGGAAGAAATCAAGCTCGTTTAACTGGAAAAAGAATTTTGGATTTACTGGGAAGAGTTGATTCCCAACTTTACTGTAGTGATTTTTCTAGAGCAATAGAGACGGCAGAGATTATAGGAAGTTATATAGATCAGAACCCTTTGCCGGTAGAGGAATTGAGGGAACAAAATAATGGCAATGCAGCAAATTTAAGTACAGAAGAGGCCCGGAAAATAGCCTATCCAATGTCAGAACCGTTAATGGATTGGATTCATTATCCGAATGCTGAAAGTTGGAGAGGTCTCAATTCTAGGGTGTTTGAGTTTATGAATGGAATTGAACAAGAATCTAAAGAGACCGTTATAATAGTATCCCACAGAAGAACAATCCTCGCAATAATCCACTGGTGGTTGGAATTTTCCGAGGATTATATTAAGAAAGTTTCATTTGACATTGAACCATGCAGTCTGACTTACTTAAGGATTAATAAATGGAGGGAGAAAACGATTTCTAGGCTTAATGATACGTTACACTTAACGTGATAAAATAGGAGTAGTACTCCGCTATTAATACTTGGCAGGGAGGTAGTAATTTTGAAGAAGCCCTATTTTACAAATGACTCATATCATACTGAGGAAAATACCCCTCGTTTTCTTTTAGATAGATTAATGTTAGATACTCGGTTATATTTTATGAGTAAATATTTTTCTATCGTACTTAAATCTCGTAGTCTAGCTTTGAAAGGCCAATATGATACAGAGCCTTGGGCATTATCTTCGTATGATGTTTTCAAGCTGATTGAGGGTTGCGGGGGTAGATTTCATATCACAGGACTTGAGAATTTAAATAAATGCCAAGGTCCCGTAGTATTTATTAGTAACCACATGAGCACACTTGAGACCATGGTATTTCCTTGTATAATTGCTCCCCATATGAATGTAACCTTTGTTGTTAAAGAGAGTCTCGTAACTCATCCGTTCTTTGGTCCTATCATGCGTTCGCGAAATCCAATCGTCGTAAGTAGAGCGAACTCTCGAGAAGATTTTCAGACAGTCATGAAAATGGGACAGAAATTATTATCAGAGGGAACATCCATTATTATATTTCCTCAGAGTACAAGGACTGTTGAATTTGCACCGAAGGAATTTAACACTTTAGGGGTAAAGCTGGCTAGAAATGCTAAGGTTAAGGTCATTCCGATTGCCATTAAGACAGACTTTTGGGGAAACGCTAAATATTTAAAGGATTTCGGACAAATCAGTCGTAATAAACCAATTCACATGGCCTTTGGAGAACCTCTATCCATTGAGGGTTCTGGAAAAGAGGAAAATGAATTGATTATTGAATTTATTAGTTCTCATCTCGCCAAATGGAAGGACTAAACAGTTGAAAACAAAACTATTGATACATACAGATTGGGTCAGGAGGAAGTAACCATGAAGTCGGAATTGAAACGGTCCGTTTGCCCATACGATTGTCCCGATGCCTGTGCATTATTAGTTGAAGTAGTTGACAGGCAAGCGGTGAAGGTTAAGGGTGACCCGGAACATCCCTATACTAAGGGGACCTTATGCCCAAAAATGGATCATTACGAACGAACAGTTCATTCCCCAGAAAGACTCACGCACCCTCTACTGCGCATCGGAAAAAAAGGAGCAGGTCAATTTAAACCCATTACATGGGACGAGGCGATCCAAGAAATTGCCGACAGATGGAAGGACATTATTTCTCAGTATGAAGCAGAAGCCATCTTGCCCTATTCCTACGCGGGAACGATGGGTGCCGTCCAACGCAATTGTGGGGAAGGCTTTTTTTATCGGTTGGGAGCCTCAAGATTAGCCCGTACCATTTGTTCCTCTGCCAAGGGCTATGGCTGGGCGTCCGTTATGGGGGAGACCTTGGCGCCACACCCTGACGAGGTTAAGAAAAGTGATTTTATTATCTTGTGGGGTACGAATGCGTTGGCGACAAACATTCACCTGCTACATAATGTGCAAGAGGCGAAAAAGTGCGGAGCTACCGTTTGGCTCGTTGATACATATGAAAATCCTACGGCTCAAATGGTCGATAAGGTTGTATTAGTACGGCCGGGGAGTGACGGCGCTTTGGCCCTTGGAATCATGCACATTTTAGTACGTGAGGGGTGGATTGACCACGCGTTTATAGAGCAGCATGTACAGGGGTTTGAACAGTTTTGCGCGGAGGTTTTGCCCGATTATCCACCGGATAAGGTCAGTCTAATTACAGGGATTGATGTAAGTTTGCTCGAAGAAATGGCTCTTCAATATGGCCGTTCTCGAGCACCCTTTATTTCTCTGGGATCGGGGCTTTGCCGCTATGGCAATGGGGCGATGACGGTTCGCACTATTACCTGTCTTCCCGCACTTGTCGGTGCATGGAGTAAGCCTGGCGGTGGGTTGTTTTCGAGCATTTCTACGAGTAAGGCATTTAATATGGAACGAGTAACGCGCGAAGATTTCTTGCGAACTCCAACACGTATTGTAAATATGAACCAACTCGGCTATGCCCTGACAGAATTATCGAGCCCACCGATTATGGGCTTATATGTCTATCATTCCAACCCAGCCGTCGTAGCCCCGGATCAAACCATGATTCTCAAGGGACTTATGAGAGAAGATCTATTTACGGTTGTGCATGAACGATTCATGACGGATACAGCTCGTTATGCTGACATCATTTTACCAGCTACAAGCTCCTTAGAGCACGCGGATATCTACCGCTCCTATGGTCATTATGGTATCCAGAGAGCAGCGGCGGTTATTCCTCCGGTAGGGGAAGCTAAATCGAACTGGGAAGTATTTCAGTTACTTGCCCAAGCGATGAATTTTGATGAACCTTACTTTAGCCAAAATGTAGACGAAGTTATTAATCAACTGATTGACCCGCCTACAGAGTGGTTGAAAGGAGTTGACCCTGAGAGACTCCAAGAAGGGTACCCCGTCGAACTTTCTCTACCTGAGAATTATAAAACAACCTTTCATACTCCCTCTGGCAAAATAGAACTATACAACCCCAACGAGGCAGACTCGCTGCCTCGCTATTTTGAGCCTTACGGTGATGATGCCCCATTTTATCTCATGAGCGCCCCTAGTTTATATTCACTCAATTCGTCCTTTAATGAGCGTCCCGATTTACTGCGTAAAAAGAAAGCACCCTGTCTTCAAATGAATTCCAAAGATGCTGAAAAGAAGAATTTGCAAGATGGTCAGAGAGTGATCGCCTTTAACGAGCGTGGCCAGGTGCCCTTCATTCTTAAGTTAACGTCAAAAGTTCCCCAAGGAGTCTTAGTAACTGAAGGCCTGTTTTGGAATGGAGAAGGTGGAGTAAATGTCCTTACATCCCAACGCCTAACGGATAGAGCGGCGGGGAGTACCCTCTATGATGTCAAAGTTGATGTCCGACTGGCCAAAACGAGCTTTGGTCGGTAATCGTGCACAGCCCTTTAACCTTGGGCATAGTTTAAGCCAGCACTTAGTGCTGGCTTATCAAATATTTTTAGAGGCTCATGTCTTCTAGCGTAATATAAGCCTTTCTGTCTGCGTTAAATAACTTATAGGCACCTTCGCCGGTATCCCCTAGCTCGAATACATAACCAGGGACATAGTTTTCTGAAATAACTTTCGTCACTATAATACCATTTTTGAGTAGAGAAGGGATTTTTGGTTCGATATATTTAGCTTCTATGTTATAACCTTTTATTCGTATTTCTATTTTTCCGTCTTGTCCCGCAGCGTCCTTTTCCTTGGACAAACATACCGTGAATTCTTCCCGCTCAAAACCAGCTTCTAAAAATATTTCTATCACTCTTTGAGTCTGCGTTGATGTCATATCTGCAACCTCCTAAATACTTTATGAGCTATTTTACCATTTAATAAAGATATGAACAATATCATGAAGAGAAAAGCCTAATTGTTGAAGCGCAAGGTCCTACTGCACACTTACCGCAAATATCGCATAAGCCCAAGTCTGGAAATTGTTTGTCCACGTCCAGTAATTGAGCATAACATCGTTTCTTGTCTAGACCTTGGATTGTCAAAGCTCCAGTGGGGCAGTTGCTTACACAAAACTGACATTTGGAATCTCTCAGATAGTGACAATTCTCTATGGTTGGACGGGGCGATGGTGGAATTTTAGCCGAAATAACGGTGCTGCCAAAGCGGCCAGCGCATCCAGCAGCTGTAATTAGCAGATGGTTTAGCCCGAAAGTACCCAACCCTGCAACGTAGGCCACGCTTTTATGTGACCAACCTGCCGTTAGATCCTGTTCGTTAAAATTATGAGTCGCTTGTTGAGTAACCGTAATTATTCCATGCGCAGCTAATTCTTTCTTTAGTTCTGTGCCAATTGTTTCGATTAGTTTGTTTGTTTCGATATAGGCGACAGCCCATTCTCTAGCTATCTGGGGATCTTTTCGATTAGCAGCAACAACGGTCTCAGCAAAAGGTAGGAAAAAGGCTATGACAGTTTGAGCCTCGGCGAGGAGTTCGGTAGGATGTAAATGATGGGGACCTATGATGTCCTTCATTTGCTCAAATAACGGGTCATGGGCAGAAGCAAACCCTATAAGCGGTTTACGGTATTTGGTAATAGCGTTCGAATTTCCAGTTTGTTGATTGATTATTGCGATGATTTTTTTATCAAGGCGTAGCAATTATTCCAACTCCTACATTATGGTTTCTCTCCATATCTTATTAAGGGCAAGAAACTAGCCTAAACTTAATAAAAAGAGGCGCATTAAAATTAATGTGCGCAAGAGTCGTCTCTTTTTTAATACTAGTCGGAAAAGTATAACTGATCGCTATATTTTTCCGACTAGTATAAGAGCAACTAAGGCGACGGCTGGCGTCTGAAGGTTTGGCGCTAGCCAGATTTTTTAACTATTTTAGAAAGCCACTAAGGATTGTATCCTCTGCTTCTTTCTCCGAGAATCCCATAGACATCAATTTGATTAACTGTTCAGATTCGATTCTTCCAATGGCTGCCTCATGCACGAGTTGTGCTTCGCTATGATAGGCGGAAATCTTCGGTGTTGAATGAACCTGGGCATTATGCATGATAATGGCATCGCACTGTATATGACCACGACCTTTATTTCGCCCAACTAAATCAAAATTGAATTCTTGCTTGGAATTATCCTGGGCAACAGACCGTGAAATAATCTGGGCTGAAGAATCTGCCCCTAATAATTCAACAGTAATGTTTGATTCCGCTTCTTGATCCTTATAGGTCAAGAGGCGTTCAGTAACTACAAGCTTTGCATTGCCCATAAGTCGGATTTCCGTATCTCGTATTGTTCGGTCAATTCCCTTTATCTGAATGAGTTCGAGTTCGACAACCGATCCTTCTTCTGCGTCAATAATCGTCTTAGGATTTAAAATCCTCTGACCCTGTCCTTCACCTTGTCCATAATGTTTTTCGACATACTTGAGTTTGGCCCCTTTTCTAACAAAAAAGTTGTGTATTCCGTCATGCTGAGAGGTGTGAGTTCCTGAATTATGTATTCCACATCCTGCAACGACTAACACATCTGCGTATTCGCCAATTTCAAACGTATTATAGACAACATCATTAATGTTGTCTTGGGTTACAATAACTGGAATATGCACACTTTCTCCTTTAGTATAAGGCTTAACGATCACATCAATCCCTGACTTATCTTTTTTGGTCACGATATCAATATTAGCGGTTGTATTTCGCTGTACCCCTTCTCCATTTCTACGGATATTGAAAGCCCCTTGAGGTATTTCATGGAGATCGGCCACTTTCTCCAGCATCAGCTTATCCAGCGCACTCAACATTTTGACCAACCCCTTTCTCACATTTCGTGCTACACTCACAAGCATCGTTGTTTAAAATTCCAGCAAGAATAATATCTCTTTCGGATTGCGCACTGATCATGCCATTAGACATTAAAATTATTTCATCTGCCAGCTCCATAATACGTTCCTGATGGGAAATAATAACGATCGTTGTATCATATGCCGCATGAATATTGCGAAATGTTTCCGCAAGCTTCTGAAAGCTCCATAAATCAATCCCCGCTTCTGGTTCATCAAAAACCGCAAGCTTTAGATTTCGTGCAAGCACGGTAGCAATCTCAATCCTTTTCATTTCTCCCCCGGAGAGACTGGCATCAACATCTCGTTCAAGATAGTCTTGGGCACACAGCCCAACATTAAAGAGAAGATCACAAATGTTTACTTTTTCTGGATTGAACGAGGCTGCCATCTTGAGAAGTTCTTTGACTTTGATGCCTTTAAAACGAGGAGGATTCTGAAAAGCATACCCAATACCCAGACGAGCTCTTTCTGTAATATTCATTGTTGTAACGTCTTGCCCATCGAGCAGAATTTTACCGGAGGTAGGATTATAGATACCCATAATGATTTTGGCGAGGGAAGATTTACCTCCGCCATTGGGCCCCGTTATAACATATATTTTTTTATCCAAAAATTTTAAATCAATATCTTTTAAAATCTCAACTCCGCTCTTTCCTTCTATTTCTAAAGAAACTTTCTGTATTTCGAGCATTGATATTCCTCCTTGTGTGTTTTGCTATCATTCAGAATATCATAATCCGACAATTAATTGTAGTGAAGTTTTACTTTTTTTTAAAAGGATTCAAGCAGTGGGGCTGATCAGGCTTAAGGTTGCGTCGTTATTTCCTATTTTCACAATTTGTTGTATGATGAGTTTTGCAAGGCGGAAATCACAAGGAGGGTAAATTATTATGAAGCATAATGTTTATTTTGAGGGAAATGTCCAGAGTTTAAGCTTGAATTCTGAGAGGGGTAAGGCAACGATCGGGGTTATTACACCGGGAAACTATGCCTTTTCGACAGATACAGAGGAAAGAATGGTTATAACAACGGGTACCTTAAACGTGAAATTACCTGAAGAAGATTGGAAAATCGTTCAAGCCAGTCAGGAATTTATTGTTAAAGCGAATGTGTCATTCGAAGTCGAAGCAAGCCAAGATGTATCCTATATTTGTTACTATTCGGCCTAATCGCTACTGATGATGCCACCGTTACGTTTGGGTGCCTAAATAGAGGATAACCATTGTTTTCTTTATGTACATAATTTACCGGTATATTGCGACGTCTAAAGGTTAATAATATGATCATAAGGGTACGTAATGGTTGAGCCAAGATTCATAGATGCTCATACTAGAGTATAGATGGGTCAGCCAAAGATTATTGGCAGGTTGTAAAATGCTTGTTCATAGTTAGAGGGAAGATCTTTTAGGGTGGAGAAAAGCTTTATTGCAGTCCGTTTCGATTGTTGTAAGGTTCCAGCTTATCCTCAAGGATCGAGCTAAGATTTTACCGGGTGTTGAGTTTTTCTTACTCAACCATTTGTCTGTAGATGAATGCATGTGTAAGAAATTCGGTTGTTTATAGCCGAGAGGGTGTAGGTAGCTGAGTAGATATCCTGTATGGTCGAACGAATCATCAGTCTAGGTGGTGACCTGCTTGATTATAGTCGAAAGATTATGGTTAGGTAATAAGCGATCTTTATTGGTGTTAGATAGATCATTACGTGCTCTTACATCTAATCTAAGCAAAAAGCTCAGTTGTGGAAACTGAGCTTGCATAAATTTTAAAAAGAGATGGCCTTGCA
>DHJG01000177.1:0-4078 GCA_002404215.1 Desulfosporosinus sp. UBA4726 | reverse complement strand
TGCAAGGCCATCTCTTTTTAAATACCTATACAGAAAGTACAAGTTTTTGAGTAGCCTAATTCTGGTGGTATAAGTGCAACTAAGGCGGCCGCCTACGCCTGCGGCTTGGCGCCAGCCAAGTTTTCTTTAATAGTTCTACACAAATAGAAAAGCTATGGCCATAATAGCATAGGCTGACAGAAGTTGAGCTCCTTCGAGCCAGTTAGAGCGGCCATCCATATTGATCATTGCTGCAATTACGGTAGCCATGATGATGACGACAAGTTCATAGGTGGTAAATATTAGATCTAGTGGTTGGCCCATAAAGTAGCCCAAAAATACTAGCAGGGGAGCAACAAAGAGCGCAATTTGCGTACTTGATCCAATTGCGATTTCCAGACTGATATCCATTTTGTTTTTCAAGGCCATAATTACGCTGGTAGAATGCTCGGCAGCGTTACCAATGATGGGGATGACGATGACTCCGATGAAAAGTTCGCTGATACCTAAGGTTTTTACCACAGGCTCGATTCCTGCCACCAGAAATTCACTCTCGATGACAACAAAAAAGGTAGCAACGAGTAAAACCGACAAGGCTTTAAGTTTCGACCATTTTGGAGTTTCAGAATGTTCTTGGCTAGGGCGGAAGACATCCTTGTGTGTATGAAGAGAAAAAATTAAGCTGAGTATATAGACAATCATTAAGACTGCGGCAACTCCCAGGCTAAAGGGCTCTGCAGCAGGATTGGTATGTGTTTGAAGAAAGACTGCGGGAATGATCAATCCTGTAACAGCCATAAGCAGCATCGAAGTATGCATACCAGCTGCAGCTCTGTTAAATTTTTGGGTCTTAAACTTAAAACCGCCAAGGAGCATACTTAGGCCTAAAACCAAGAGAAGATTGCCGATGATAGATCCAGTTATGGATGCCTTGACAACTTCGTAAAGGCCGGCGTTGAGGGCGAAAATTGTGATGATCAGTTCTGCTGCGTTACCAAAGGTAGCATTTAACAAGCCCCCAACTCGTGGGCCAACATAAATGGCTATTTCTTCCGTGGCTTTGCCCATATAGCCGGCAAGTGGGATTATACTTAACCCGGCTGCAACAAAAAGTAAGACGGGCGAGTAATCCGACAGTTGCAGGAAAATACTGATGGGAATCGCCAAAAGTAATAGATTAAGAAACTTCAACAATTCTACCTCCTCTAACTCTAATTAAGTCTTTATTGAGTAATTTAAATCTATTTGAATAGGTGTGTCAAATAAAAGGCATTGAGATGTTCAGCAAATTATCCGTTATGAAACAACATGCCATACCCTACTGAGTGGGTTGCATAATCGAAGGGTCCTGTTATTCATGAGAAATTCACAACTATTTCATGAGTTAATCGTATCCGAGAGTTACACTAAAGACATGGAAAACAGCAGCTCAATCAAATTACTAAAGGAGGAGATCTTATATGATGTTTGTTGGTTTAATTTTATTAGCCCTCGTTGCTTATTACATGTTTAATTCAGCAAATCCCAGAGGGTCATGCTACATGCACTATCAACCTCGTGAAAATACTGCACTGGATTTATTGAATGAACGATATGCGCGTGGTGAGATTAATAGAGAGGAATACCTTGAGCGGAAACAAGAACTGTCGAGGTAAAGGCACCCAATATCCATTAAAAAAGGGTTATTGGAGCGGATAGCTTGTTGATCAAGGTCAGTCAATATTCGAGAATTTGTTAAATAAATTTAGTTTGAAGGAGGAATTCATATGATGGGTGGATGGGGATACGGTGGCTATGCTAACGGTGGATATGGGATGATGGGAATGGTTTTACCGCTCATTTTAGGAATTGCGATTATTCTAGTCGGTATATTAGTATTTCGTCGTAATGCCTCGCAAGTTCATACAGGTCTAGGCAAGCATAATACGGGAATGGTCATCCTCCGTGAACGCTATGCGAGTGGTGAGATAGATTCAGGGGAGTATCAAAGCCGGAAAAAGGATTTAGAGGCTAAATAAGAAAAATAATATCAAGAAAATAGTTCAGTTTCTCTGGTGAGAAGTGACTGAGGATTTAATTCTCAGTCACTTTTATGTCCTTAGGAAGTTTGACAATAAACTCAGTCTCTTGCCCGACCCTGCTTTGTACAGTGATGGTGCCCTGATGTAGGGCTGTGATCTGATGGACTAGCGCCAGACCAATTCCGGTTCCCCCGGTTTCACGGGTTCGAGATTTATCGGTACGGTAAAAACGCTCAAAGATAAAAGGGAGATCGTCTTGTGGAATGCCAATACCCGTGTTTTTGATGCTGATGTCGGTAGAATCCTGTGTAGGCGTAAGTCTGATGGCGATTTGGCCGCCGACATCTGAGTACCGGTAGGCATTGTGGACAAGATTGTAAAAGAGGCGGGTCAGAAGGCGCTCATCCCCGGACGTAGTCACGGGTTCTTCCGGAGTAGTCAAATTCAGAGTTATTTCTTTTTCTTGGATGAGGGGATGGAGGCTATGGATGATTTTTCCAAGAAGGTGTTTTAAGTCCACAGGTTCTAGGTTTAGTTTTAAAGCGCCAATTTCCGCCACATTTAAGTCTTTAAGGTCGCTAGATAAGTCAACTAGTCGGTCAATTTCCTCATGAATGGAGGAGAGATTTTCTTGATCGGCAGGAAGGACGCCGTCTTGGAAGGCTTCGATATAGCTTTTGATCGAGGTTAAGGGAGTACGCAGTTCGTGGGCGATATCGGCGGTTAAGTGTTTGCGGAGGTTTTCTTGACGATTCAAATTTTCCACCATCGCATTAAAAGCCTTTGCCAATTGCCCGACCTCGTCGTTGGCATGTATGGTAACGCGCTCATCGAGGTGTCCTTGGCCAATACGATCGGCGGCTTGAATTAAACGCTTCAAGGGTGCGATGAGTCGGTGGCTTGTGAAGTAACTTAGGATCATCCCGAAAAGAAGGGCCACCCCTCCAGCGAAGAGGAGTGAACGAAAGACTGAGGATTGGAAGAGGACATCTTGGGGATTAAGGATCTGTGCGGTTGATGGGTAGCGGACCAGGGCGGTGGCTAACATCCCGAGGGGTCCTGACACCGTTATGGTCTTCGTTTTCCAACTCGTGATGGATGAGGAGGACATACCCATTCCCATTCCGCCTTGACCATGCATCATGCCTTCCATGGAATTGTTTAACGTGGCAATAAGCTTACCGTTTGGATCGGTCAGAGTGATAATCGTGCCGACGGGGAGGGAATGGCTTAGTTCATCTAAAGAGTCAGGATCCCAAGTGCCCTTGCTCAGATAAAGGGCACTTAGACGTGAGGGTAATTGTTCGAAGGTGGCTTCATTCGTCTTAGTTAGGTATTCACTAAACTGTTGTTGAAAGACTAGGTTTACGGCAAGCATGCTGAGGGATATGGTGATAAGCGCGATGATCAAAGTGGAGAGAAATAGTTTTTTTCGCATTTCATCACCCCGTAGTCGGATTAAACTTGTAACCGATACCGTAAACGGTCAGAATAATTTGAGGATCACTGGGGGTAGTTTCTATCTTTTGCCGAATCTTTTTAATATGAGCGTCAATTACGCGGTCATCTCCGTCAAAGTCGTGCCCTTGAACAATTTCCACCAATTGCCCTCTTGAGTACACTCGTCCGGGGTGCTTGGCCAAGGCACCTAGGATCTTAAACTCGGTTGGAGTTAAAAAGATCTCCTGATTGTGAATCCGAATTTCATGCTGTAGGTTATCAATAGTGAGACCATTGTCATAGGTGATCATGTCCGCAAGTGGTGCAGTTTCGTTACTAGTTCGACGTAAAACAGCCCGGACACGGGCAACCACTTCACGAGGGCTAAAGGGTTTCGTAATGTAATCATCAGCACCGATACTCAATCCCTGAATGCGTTCCTCTTCTTCAACTTGAGCAGTGAGCATAATAATGGGAACGGAGGATATTTTGCGGATCTCACGACAGATCTCCGTCCCAGACATGCCGGGGAGCATTAAATCAAGAATGAGCAGGTCGAAGGGGTTTTCTTTAAACATGGTTAAAGCTACAAGACCGTTTATGGCCGTGCTGACCTGAAACCCTTCTTGTTGAAGGTA
>DHJG01000151.1:3425-3554 GCA_002404215.1 Desulfosporosinus sp. UBA4726 | reverse complement strand
TTCTTTAGGGCGTCAATGTCGAATATGTAGCGACGTATTCCAGCTGCCTCTTTAGTTACAAAATATTTTATGTTGCTGACCATTTGTTCCCGTTGTTCACGGCTTACTTGATGCCCATGATCGCTAAAA
>DHJG01000151.1:0-3219 GCA_002404215.1 Desulfosporosinus sp. UBA4726 | reverse complement strand
CTAAAACGTATTCTTCCTATTATTTTTGACAGAGCGAGCAGAAAAATGCATTCCGACCCCCAACCTCGGACTTTTCGATAACATTTTGACAAACTGGACATGGTTTTCCAGACCGATCGTACACCTTAAAATGAGGATTATATCCACCGGTAAAATCATCCCAAGGAGCGAACGGTTCCTCCATATCTCCGCCAAGGCGAATAGAATCTCTAAGAATATTTACCAAGGAATCGTATAACCTTACCCCGTCATCACTACTTATTGTCGAAATCAAACGGGTGGGCAAAATACCCGCACCAAACAATGCTTCATTAGAATAGGCATTACCCACTCCAGCAATATTTTTGGGATTCATTAGCCAGGGTTTGATCATTCCCCTTTTCCCTTTAAGCAAGCGAATAAATTCTTGGGCATTAAACTTAGGATCTAAGGGATCGCTTCCCAATTTCCCTAATTTAGTCTCAAGTTCATCCTGACTCAGATAGTACAAATATCCCAGGGTAAGGCTACAAAAGAAGAGTACAGAATCATCAGCTAATCCAAAAATAACACTTGGTCTTCCCGGTAGTTCCTTGAATCTTTCTCTTAAATCCGCTGCCTCACTATTTACAACCTCAGACATCAATTCCTTGATCGATTGGCCCTTTTTCTGGTCATCTAAAGGCAATAAAAATAACCTGCCATCCAACATCATGTGCGTCAAGAGAAAGTGGCCGTCGTTAAGATGAAAAATAATGTATTTTCCCCTGCGGGTAATGTCTTTAATCCGTTTGCCAATGATATTATAACAAAAATCTCTACTTTCTAGATTAACACTTTTGTCCCGTAAGACATTAACCTCACTAATTTGTTTATCCTTAACCCACTTATTTAAATAGTCCTTGTATATTTCCATCTCAGGAATTTCAGGCATAATAACCTCCATGATCTCTCAATTCACGTTGCTTAGCTTTTATAATTCCACTTGCTGCCTGAATAAATGTATCCATACGATTTATTTTATCACGACTTCATTACATTCCTCGCTTTACATAAAAAACTGACATCTGTCACTCACTCATCGGATCCGCTGGTTACAGACGGAATATTACCAGCATTTAGCCTTCGCCTATTGCTTCCCTCTCAAATAATGAGTAACCAATGAGATCAATCGCAGTCTCAATCATTTCATCGAGGCTAACCTCTGCCCGCTGTAGAACCCCCGTACGGTTCGAATGAAATACGCCCTCTGCAACCGAATATAGGTAAAGAGCCAATTTAAGAGGATCAACTGGGCGTAGTTCCTGACGTGCTATTCCCTCTCGGACAACACTCTCCATGATCAGAACAAGTTCCTGCGATTTTTTATTTAAAGTTTCTTCTAGTGGGGGGGTAAGGTCGATACCGCCCATTATATTTGTCGCCAGATGCATAATTTCAAAGAGTTGTGGCTCACGGTAATAAAAAGACTTGTATACATTGTATATATTCTTGAGGCGCAGGGCCGCATGGCTATCTTCCCCCGCTGCCCTGCGGAAGTCAGCAATCAGATAATCGAGTGCGTCACTACAAATATGAAAGTATACCTCTGCTTTATTACGAAAGTGAAAGTACAAGGGGCCTGTAGAGATGCCCGCTGCCTTGGCAATGGCCCGCATTGTCGTATTGTGATAACCGAGCGCCAAGAAAAGCTCTCTCGCTCGCATCAAAATGATTGATCGAGTTTCCATTGAATCTATTGAATCAGTGTCATCCATCATAGCCCCTCCGCATCCAGTAACCGTAATTAATCATATTTTAGCCAAAAGCTTTTTAAAAGGTTCAACCATTTTTGGGATCATTAACTTACCGTAAACTCTTTTGCGAATAAACGGAACCTTAACCAGCAACCCTAAGCTATAATTGCGCATTCTAGAAGAGTAATCCTTCTGCGGGAAATCATAAGTCCCGTTACTTTTATAAAACCGATGATCTGCCCTAAATGGGAAACGCAGCGGCCCCCAGATATCATCCCGGAAAACCTTAGTTCCACCCACACCCAGAAACGTTGGTGGTTTGACATACCGAAGGCTCGAGTAATCAATGCTGCGCTGAGCCAATTCCCGAAGCATCCCATCAATTTCAGCAGAGTTAGGATGCTCATCTGTCACAATCCCCACTAGATTAGCCTGTTGCCATTCGGTATAACCTTCTATGATTTGGCGAAGATTGGGTAGTTGACTCAAAGGACCACTGATTAGAAACGCGACCTGTAGTCCTGAAAAAGAGGGTGTATGGGTATTGAAGAATCCTCGATCAAAGAAGGTCTTCCATAACGACGATAGATACCTGTCACGAATGGCTCCCGCGAAAACGAGGATATCAGCACTCTTCAGCTTGCTGTTATAAAAATCAATAAACTCATCTTTGCCACTATATATGCAGGTATTGTCATAACCACAGTGGATACAGCCGAGGCAACTGCCTTTAATATCAAGACTGTGCAGATTATACACCTCCACTTGCCCACCCATAAGCTCACCAAATCGCCCGATCATTTTCTTTAGGTTAATATTGTCTTCTTTAGAGTCCGTCAGAACAATCACTTTCCGGCCGTGTGTGTTCAGCGGAACAAGATCTGTCCTGGGAACATATTCTAGACTTTGTTCTATGATTGCCGGATACTCCTTAATAGCGGGCGCATCCCTGGTGATTGATTCGAAAAAGCCTTGGGAGAATTGTAGTAATTTCCCTCTTTCTTCTTCTTTAAATAAATCATGCATTCCCGCAGAATAAGAGGCATAAAACTTCATATTTAAATCATCACAAATACCATGCATATAATTGTGCGCCGTATGGTCATAGAAGTGAATAGACGTTGATAGAAGAGCGGTATGTTTACCTTGAAAGATATCCTCAGCCGCCCGCTCAGTTATCAGTTCAATAAAGCGCTTATAGTTCGAATGAACCAAAAAAACATACAGAGGAAAAGCCCATATTACACCATCGGCGCTCTTAATTTCCCCAGCGATTTCCCCGAATAAATGTTCATCACTTTCGATTTTTTTGATTTGCTGGGCTATATTAACTATCTTAAAGTCATGTTGCGGAAATTTTTTCTGCATAAAGGCTACATATTGCATAGTAACACTAGTATCACCCTTCGGGCTTCCGTTGAGCACTAGAATTTTCATAATACCTATCATTCCTTTCACTGGGCTACTCCCTTTTAAGGTAGCCATACAAGATCACTGGATGCAT